>JAADID010000242.1 GCA_013151505.1 Chlorobiota bacterium
CATCGGCCCCGGGGGTTTTCATGCAGAATTTCCAAACAGAATAGTTGGTAATATCATAAGTGAAAAATATATAGAAAATTGCGCTGACAGCATTTTCTTGAATAATAAAAAATTGTCTGCCAATTTTCCTGACCCCGTGAATGCCATTCTACACGAATACAGCCATTTATTTGGTGTAATACCTTATCACAAATGGTGGCCGGGTGCCGAAGAAGAAGGTTGGGCAACCTATTCCGCAACACGAATCTCCAGACTTTTGAATGACAAAACCGGTTTAAACCTTTGGCAGCCAGGTTACGATTATTCAATGCAGGCTGATAAAATCACCAAACGCAATTTGTCAGGCAAAGCAGTAGTTTGGTCACACCCTAATGAGTTTGGCGGATTTGTTTTATGGTATAATCTGGGAGAAATTTTCGGACTAAAAAAGATGTATAATCTTCGCTGGAACAATTCAGAACACAATATTAAAGGTTCGTTGTTTATATTAAGCGACCCCACAAAAGCCGATAAAATTGTTTCGTTGTTTGGTAAAGATAATTTTAGAAAATACGGAAATATGCCAACTAAAAAATTTGAAGATATTTATTCGGAAAATGATTTTTTATATCTGGCGAAAACAACAGGAATTGACGAACAAAGGGTATTAAAGATGTATGAATTTATGAAATCAAAAAATGTGGACCCCTCAATACCGATGCCTTAAAACAAAAAGCCCTTAAAATTATTTCTCGGCAACTTGCCAGTCAATTTTTATTTCCCGGTTGCTGTTGCTTAAATCAACGGATAATGCTTTTCGCAGGGTTTGATAATTATTTAAATAGGAATTAGTTACAGGCAATAACTTTTTACTTTTTCCATTGACATCAACATCAGTTATATTTTCATCAAATCCATGAAAAATCAACCGGATAATTTTAAATTTTGAGGTGAAATTGCCTTCGCTTTTCGAAAAAACAAGATGGTTTGCCTTCCCTTTATAGGTAATTGTTCTTTTATAAAAACTGCCGTTTTCGTAATTGTATGTATTGCCATCATCTTCGTAGTAAACAAATGAGCGGGTTACGTTTCCACAGTATAAATGTATTTCGAGCGTATCGCCGGGATTTATACCGGTGTTTTGAACAAGTTTTTGTATGGGGATTATGGCCCCTTCTTTTACAAAAACAGGCAATTTGTCCAACGGGCTTTCGGTAAGCAACTCTTCGGGACCGTTTATTTTGTCATCATCATAAAATGAATACCAGTGCCCTTCAGGCAACCATGCTTTAACAATGGCTTGCGTGCTTTTGGCCGGAATAACAAGAAGAAAGGGCCCAAACAAATACTGGTTTTCAAATTGGGGATCGAACACTTTCTCATCATTTGTGTAAGCAATGCTCAGGCTTCGTTGCACAGGGATACCTGTTTGTGAAGCGGCATAAAACGCGGAATAGATATAAGGGAGCAAATGATAGCGTAATTCAATAAACCTCTTTGCGATACGTTCAGCCGACACGCCATACGACCAGGGTTCGGAACGTTTTGTTGTAATGGAAGAATGTACCCGGAAAAAGGGGGAGAAAGTGCCCAGGCTTACCCATCGCACATAAAGTCCGGGGGAAGCATTTCCGCCAAACCCACCCACATCATATCCGGCAAAGGGTATGCCGGAGAGGCCAAAACTGTTGATAAGCCGGATACCGAGAAGCATGTGGTTGTCGGTAGCCTGGTTATCGCCGGTCCATATAGCCGAGTAACGTTGCAGCCCGGCAAAACCGGCCCGTGTTAATATCAGGGGCCGTTTTCCATTTAACAATTTTTTGGTACCTTCATAAGTTGACCTGGCCATGAGCATTCCATATACGTTCTTTGCTTTGGAATATGGAGATCCCATCCCTTCCCAATCCATTCGTAAGACAGGCGGAACTACTTTTCCCCAAACAGCAATTTCATTCATGTCGTTCCAAAAGCCCGTAACACCATCATCCACAAGGATTTTAAATTGCTCACCCCACCATAGCCGGACTGTTGGATTTGTAAAATCAGGAAAATGGCACCAGCCGGGCCATACCTGTCCCGAATAATTGGTCCCATCCGGATATTTTATGAAATAATTGTTTTTCACACCCTCTTCATATACCGGGTAGCCTTTTTCAACTTTTATACCGGGGTCAATGATGACCATGGTATGTATGCCGAGATTTTTCAGGTTATTCACCAGTTTTCCGGGTTGGGAAAAGGTCTTTGGGTTCCATGTGAAAACTTTATACGCATCCATATAGCCAATATCGAGATAGAGTACATCGAGAGGGATTTGTTTGTCGTGGAAAGCGGTAGCTACCTCCATCACTTCTTTGTCGGGCGTATAACTCCAACGACACTGTTGAAAACCAAGACTCCAGACGGGGGGTATTTTTATTCTGCCTGTCAGAAAACTATAGTCCGTAATGATGGCGCTGATGTTTTTCCTGTAAATGAAAAAATAATCCAATTGTTCGTCTTCTGCTGAAAAATAAGCAACCCGGTTATTGCCTGCTCCAAAATTAAAACGGGTCCGGGTGGTATTGTTCAAAAATATCCCGTAATTTAAGCCACTGTGAATTCCAATATAAAAGGGAATGCTCGAATACAACGGGTCATCCCAGTCCTCATAATGCGGGTTATCGGTATTCCAATTGGTATAGCCTGATCCCCTGCGGTTTAGATGACCGGTTTTTTCGCCTAATCCCACAAATTTCTCATCCTGAAACAACTTTTTAAAGGCAAACACCTGGCCGTTAAGCCAATATGTCCCCATATCATCCCCGGTATTAACAACAGCACCATCCGGTGTTTTAAAAATAAAACGAACCGGGAATTTTGAAATCTGCAGGGTTAATGAATCGGTTTGAATGACAACAGCATCTTTGGTTTCTTTTGTTTTTACAGCGGTTGGTAAAGGTTGTCCCACCAAAGCATAATCCGGCCCGCTGACAAAAGTTTTTTTCCAAATCTTTAACCTGAAAATAGTTGAGGAATAAATCTGTACCTGCACATTACCATAATCGGTTTGAATGCTGAAGTTTTGTTTTTCTTTTGTCATCAGGACAAAATTGCCCAGGCTCTTTCCCTTATCTTGTTGGGCAAAAACAGATTGAAAGGTTGTCAGAAAAAGGAATACGAATAAAAATTGTTTCATGGTGAATTTTGAAATAGTTGGTTTCATTTAAGCATTTTTTAAAAAACAAATATTGGAATACTTATTCCTTCAAATCTCTTGGCTTTTTTCCCTGGCGCCAATGTTCTTCAATTTTTTCCAGTGAAACGCCTTTGGTTTCGGGAAGGAAATAATAACCCCACACCATGCCGGCAATGCCGATAAATGCATAAAACCAAAATGCCCCTGCCGGGTTGCCGTTGTTCACCGTATGCATGGTGAAACTGTTGGTGGCCACATCATAGAGTTTTTCATGCGTAACAATACCGGTGCCCTGAGCGGTAAAAAGCTTGACGATTTTAAAGAAAGTAAAGGCAACCAATCCGTTAAAAAACCAGTTGGACAGAGATCCGATGGAGGACCCGACACCCCGTACCCGGAGCGGAAAGACTTCGGAAATAAAGAGCCAGCCCAGCGGCCCCAGGCTGATGGCAAAAAAGGCAATGTAAATCCATACAAAAACAATGGCGAACCATTTTCCCGTATCACCGAGGGAAGCGTGAAAGGCAAAGACCGTTCCCAGGGCAAGTAACGAGAGCACAATACCGCTTAAGCCGATGAAATATAGCTTTCTCCTTCCGATTTTATCAATGAGAAAGAGTGAAAGTACGGTAAACACCACATTGACAACACCTACACTTACAGCACCCCATATTCCGGCCCTGGCACCTTCAAATCCGACAATCATAAAAATTTTCGGACTGTAATATATGACCGTGTTGATGCCGACAAACTGCTGAAAGAACATGATCCCCACAGCAATCATAAGCGCTGTTCGTAGCCAGGGTTTGAACACTTCGCGGAATGTCGCCCGGCTTTTGGCTTTTTCGATGTCCTCTTTCATTTGCCGGATGGAGGTTTCCACCAGGCTTGGTTCTTCGATTTTTTTCAATATCCGCCGGCCCTCTTCTTCACGGCCTTTGCTCATAAGCCAGCGAGGGGTCTCCGGAAGGAAAAGCATACCGATAAATAAAATTAATCCTGGAATAATCCCTACATAAAACATGGGACGCCACGATGACAGGTCGTTGTTGTTGGCAAACAGCAGGTCGCTGAGATAGGAAACCAGGATGCCGATGGTTATCAGAAGCTGGAAAAGCGAAACCAGGCGACCCCTGATTTTGGTAGGGGAAATCTCAGCAATGTATAAAGGGACCGAAAAAGAAGATATCCCAATAGCGAGCCCGATAAAAAGACGTGCGGCAATCAATACCTTATCATTGGGGGCCCATCCCGACCAGGCCGCTCCGATAATAAAAATTATTGCAGCAAGCAGGATGACCTTTTTTCTGCCTATAATATCAGATAACCTTCCGGTAAACATTGCCCCAATCACTGCCCCAACAAGCCCTGCGGTGGTGATGTTCTCCACCATGCTGTTGCTGATCTGGAAATCCTGTTGGAAAAAAGGGATAGCCCCCGAAATGACCCCGGTATCGAACCCGAAGAGCAAGCCACCGGTGGCTGCTATAGTGGCGATGACCACCACGAGATTTTTGTTATACTTTTCTTCTTTTGACATTTTTCGTACTTTTTATTTTAATGAAAAATTTTGTTTTTAAACCCATAAGATTTTATTGCTGTATATGATATTCGGCCATCAACTTTTGAAGAACACCGTTTGTCCACCCGAAACCATCCTGTCCCGGATACTGTCCCCCCTGACCTTTGATGCCTGTTACCACATCATATTTCTCAACGAGTTTTCCTGTTTTCCTGTACCATTCAACATTGCCTTTTATCCACCTGCCGGCAATTTCTTTGGCAAGCTCATTATAATTATAATTTTTAAGTCCCTTAATACTAATCCATTGTAACGGGGCCCAACCGTTGGGGTAATCCCATTGTTGGCCTGTTTCGGTCAAAGTAGTAACCAGCCCGTATTGACACAGAAAATCATTTTTTAGTTTTTGCGCCACCTGTTTTGCCTGATCCGGAGTTGCAAGGGGAACAAATAACGGATAAGCACCGGCAAGAGAAAAACATTGTGTGTGTTTTTGTGTTTTAAAATTGTAATCCATAAAGAAACCGGCCTTTTCATCCCAAAAAACTTTACGTATCAGCTCCGCCCTGTTGTTTGCCTTATGTCTGAATTTTTTTGACAAAATGGTATCATTGCTCAACAAAGCCCCTTTTGCAATAACATCTTCGAGGTTCCAAAGCAAAACATTCAGGTCAACGGGGAGGATGTTTGTCGTTTCAATAGTGCTAAGAGAACGGCCGTCTTTAAACCAACGGCTGCTAAAATCCCAGCCCGATTCACAAGCCGCCCTGATATTGCGGTAATAACTTTTATACCCTTGTCTGGCTGAAAGTGCATCCAAAGAATCGGTACGAAATGCTTCGGGGCGGGGTGAGTCATCGTAATCCCAATAGCGATTTAGTATTTGTCCGTTTTCCAATAATACCGTGTTATTAATTGCCCTGTTTGTCTTGCATAGCTGATCCGAACCTTTCATCCAATAGGCATACTCTTTTTGCAATTCGGGCAGGTATCGGACGATAACCGAATCGCCTTTAATATCCGAAAGCAGTTCAACCATAAACGAAAAGAAAGGCGGTTGTGACCTTGAAAGAAAATATTTGCGATTTCCATTGGGAATAAAACCATATTTATCAATCAAATAGGCAAAATTCCCAATCATGTCATTAATCAAATCGAAACGTTTGTCAGTTTGTAACCCCAAAAAAGTAAAATAGCTGTCCCAATAATATATTTCATTAAACATGCCACCCGGAACAACGTATGGATAAGGCAAAGGGATTAAGCTGCCTGTATGAGAAGTGTCGCTGCGTGTTAACACGGTCCATAAACGACGGATGTGTGTGCTGACCGAGACACTTGTATCAGAGGTGTAAGTTGTTGACGGAGCCGGAGGCAGCTTGTAATAGGTCAGTACAAACGACTTTAGATTAAAATCATTTTTGTTTTTCTGTGCTTCATATTGCTTTGCAATAGAATCTTTTGGAACTTTTGGAATTGCATTGATAAAGGTCTTCGATTCGGGAAAAACCTGTTGCATTTGTACTTGCACAACAAGCTCATGATACAGGTTTTTTGTTGAAGTACGATCGGAATATTTACACGACAGGGTCAGCAACAGAAAACCAGCCACTAAAATTATTCCATGCAGGGAAAACTTCTTCATCGTTCTTTTATTTTAATGTTGCACACTTAAATTATTTAAAATTAAAGTTCAAATACTGCGGCTTCATAAGGACGCAATGTAAAGGTTTGTACGGCATTGGCATCCTGCATAGTATTGTAGTTGTCAATTAAGAGTTTGGCCTTGCGCATATCGAACGAAAGTTTTGCCTGAACTTTGTGGGTTGTAAAGTTTAAGAGCACCAGGACTTTTTTTCCGTTTAATTCACGGGTATAAGCGTAAACATCAGGATTTTCTTTGTCAAGAAGGGTGTATTTACCATAAATCAATATGGGGTTGTCTTTTCTCATCCGGACAATTTTCTTAAAATAATTCAATACTGAATTGGGATTTTGTTCTTCCGTTTCCACATTAATTGTCTTATAGTTCGGGTTCACTTTTATCCATGGCTGCCCTGTTGTAAATCCCGCATTTTTGGTGGTATCCCATTGGAAAGGGGTGCGCCCGTTATCTCTTGCCACCATTTTTTGGTTCTCTAAAAACTTTTTGATATCGCCACCTGTATCTTTTAGATGTTGATACTCATGAAGTGTTTCAATGTCCCGGTAATCCTGAATGCTGTCAAATTTGATATTTGTCATCCCCAGCTCATCCCCAAAATAATAGAAGGGTGTTGCGTGCATGGTCATCAGGAAAGTAGTCAGCATTTTTGAAGACAAGGCACGGAAGGCAGGCGAGTCGTTCCCCCAATGGGAGACCATTCTGGGTGTGTCATGATTTCCAAGCCAAATGGTACCCCACCCCTTATCATCAATAACGGAATCCCATTTGGTAAATACTTCCTTAAAATCAACAAGGTTTATCCCTTTAGGATCTACCTCACGGGTACCGGGGATGAGCCCCAATCTCATAGCATCGAAATTATAAAGCATGTTCAACTCATGGCGCGACGGGTTGATAAAGTTTAGCACTTCATTAGAAGTAACGCCCGCTCCTTCGGCAACTGTCATAATATTAGGGTATTTGCTGAGAACATCCTTGTTCATTTCTTGGAGGTATTCATGCAAGTGAGGCCCATTGGCATAATAATGAACAAAATTACCATGATATTTTTCAGGAAGGGGAGGAAAAGTTGTGTCTTTTGAAATAAAGGGGATTACATCCATTCTAAAACCATCAATGCCTTTATTGAGCCAAAAGCGCATCATCTTGTAAATTGCCTGGCGCACTTTGGGGTTTTCCCAATTCAAATCGGGTTGTGAACGGGCAAAATAATGGAGGTAATAAGCATTGGTGGTTGAATCATATTTCCATGCGTTGTTGTCCACATCAAAGTAACTGTATCGTTTTGCAGGCTTTCCCCTTTCTGCGGGCCACCAGTGGTAGTAGTCCCGGTAAGGATTATTTCTTGATTTGCGCGATTCTTTAAACCATTTATGATCACTACTTGAATGGTTAACAACAAGATCCAACACCAGTTTTAACCCCCGGTGGTGTATCTCATTCAGGAGCGTATCAAAATCGGCCATGGTGCCAAATTGCTTCATTATTTTTCTGTAGTCACTGATGTCGTAACCATTATCACGGTTGGGTGAAGCAAAAATCGGGTTCAGCCAAATCACATCAACACCAAGACTTTTGACATAATCAAGCTTAGAGATAATGCCCTTTATATCTCCAACGCCGTCGCCATTACTGTCTTTAAAACTTCGCGGGTAAATTTGGTAAACGACGGCTTCCTTCCACCATGCACGGTTAGGAATATCTGCCGTACTCTTCTTGTTCTGTGGCTGACACGAAATGATGGCGACAATAGCCGCCATCATGACGATTAAATGGATATATTTCATTATTTTCATAGCACCCTGTTTTTATTGTTGGTGATTAATGTGTGATATAAAATGTCTTTTTACCAGGCCCGACCCCTTTAACGGTCAAACTTTTCCACTGTTTCGGCAGGCAGGGGTTTCCCTGTGCCAATCCGTTATCGGTGATTTGTAAACCGGCAAATCCGAATAGTACAGCCTGAAGCATCCCTCCTGCTCCGGTGGCAAAGTAAGGGTTATTACCCGTTGCCGATTCGGAAAGGGCGCCGAAAGGCGGCCGCTTGTTCGGAATATAAGCCCGCTTGAACAATTCAAATGCTTTCTTTTGATCTCCGAGACGGGCATGTAATATTGAAAGAACCGAATATCCCATAGCAGGGCCTTCTTTCGATATTTTTGGTTCGTAATAGGCCAGGTCTTTGATAATTTGTTCTTTATCCCGGACTACCTGTAAAGGATAAGCCAATAAATTGACATCTGCCTGCTTGATTATTTCGCCGTTGTAAGTGGAATTTTCTTTTGTAACGCCGTCGGGGAAATAATAAAACCGGAGGTTTTCAGCCACTTTCAGCCAAACGGGGTCCGGGCTTATGTTCAGTTCTTTCGCTGCTTGTGAAGCATGTTTCAAAACACTAAGGGCAGCTCCGTTTGTAAAAGCGTTGTCATCAATATTTTGCGCAAACTCATCGGCGCCCACCACATTGTTAATCGAATAACTGCCATCCTCATTCTTTGTCGCCCGGCTAACCCAAAAGTCGGCCACTTCTTTAAGAAGCGGGTAGCCTTCTTTTTTCAACCACCGCCGGTTATGGGTTATCCTGTAGTAATTCCAAAAAGCGATACCCACATCGGCCGTAATATGTTGTTCAAAAGTACCGGTAAGCGCCCATACCGGGCAGGCCTCTTCTCCGGTATTATCTGATTCCCAGGGAAACATAGCCCCGCGATAACCAAAATCAGTGGCCTTTTGCCGTGCCTTTTTGAGACGATCGAACCGGTAATTCAACATCGAACGTGCAATATCCTGATTCAATACAAGCAATGGCGGGTACATCCATAATTCGGCATCCCAAAATATGTGGCCGTTGTAACCCTGAGACGACAAACCCATGGGCGGAATACTCAGGTTTGAATGAGCACGGGAAAAGGAATACAGATTATACAAAGCAAGCCTGATATCGCGTTGCGACTGAAGGTCCCCTTCAACCACGATATCTCCTTCCCATAATTTTGCCCACAGTTTTTTGTGCTTGGCAATTACGGCATCTTCATTTCCCTGCATGATAAAAATGACCATCCTGGCCGATTCGCTTAAAGGGTCATCGAAATCCTGGGTGGTACAAACGGCTCCTGCCCAGCCGAAATGGTAGGTTTCCCCTTTTACAATCTTTTTATCGAAAGACAGTTCATTATCATATTCCGAGATCAGTTTATGATGTAATTCAGGTTGTTTACCCTTAAAAATAAAAGAAGCTGTTGAAGCCAGGAGATGTTTTCCAAATGGGCTCCGGGTTGTGGTTTGCAGCAAGGGCATCCTGTTGTCGAGGTCCTTTAAAATTCTGAAGGTGTTGACAGGGTCTTTGTCTTCGGCAGGAGTAAGGATTTTACCGGCAACGTGAACCGTAATATTTTTTAAAGATTTTATGCTGACCTTCATCATGCCGGTGTAAGGCATACCCCTTAAAGCATAAATGGTATAAGTAATTTCGGCTTTCTTCATAAAATCGAAAGTCGTGGTTAAAGAGGCTTCTTTCAGGTTAAGGACCTGTTTCCATCCGGAGATGTTTGTTTCGTCCACTTTAACGCCATCAACAGATACATCAAGATTGGCGAAATTGATGCCTTTCAATATTTTGCTGACTCCCTGTGCCGAGCCTTTGTCATAAACATTATTTAAAATGATGGCGCTAACCGTAAAAGGTTTCTTTGAAGGTAACAATCCGATACGTCCGTTGGCAAGAGAAATTCCAACATAATCTGATGTGTCGGTAGCTGTTATCTGCCATGGAGAGCTGTCCTCTCCCTGAGCTGTCACAGATTGAAACGATACACTCATGAATAATATAATTGATAATCCAAATATAAGAGACTGAAATCTAGAGCATTTCATCTATTTATAATTTTGTATATTATTGATTATCTGTTAATTATGTTTTTTTCTTTTACCCGCTCTTCGTACAGGATTAATAACGTTAAACTCCTACGGAGTTTCTTTTTTATAATCATTCTCCTGCCTGTCCGCCTTTGGCGTGATGTGCCGTATTTATTCGCCATGTATGTTTCGAAGTGCTGAATTTTTCTCAGCAATCGTTCTAATTATTTCTTAGGCGTATATACTGCAACAGCAATTTTCGTATCGGCAGTTCCATAATAGAGGAACCACTTGTTGTGAAAATAAGCCAGGCCTTCAACAAAACAAACATTATTAACCTGCCCGTTAATTTCATAAGGCTTTTCGGGCTTCATGAAATAACCTGGCGTACGCGCAATCAGTTTCTCCGGATTGTTGATGTCGAACAAGGCTTGTCCCGCGGCATAAGTTCCTGCAGGCAGGGTGGTATCACCATATTCTTTACTGTTCTTGCTATTGTATATCAGCAGAATACCCTTCTTTGTAATCAGAGCAAAAGGGCCCGGTTCAACCAATTGGCTGTCGTATTTACCCTTTCTGGGTTTAAGCGCCGGAAAAAGACTGGCCTTTCCGTATCTGTTATCACTGCTATCCAAGATTTCCCCTTTGCTTTTCTCTATGGGGATCCAGTTGATCAAATCTCCCGAATGGGCCAGGAAAATATTAGTATCCCCAAAATACATCCAGTATTTTCCATTAATCTTTGTGGCAACAAACTTGTCGCCAACGCGCCGGCAAACGATGGCTCCCGATTTAGTAAATATACTGAAATATTTTCCATTGTATGCTTTCCTGAAAGCAGAGCCGTGTTTCGTCCAGTTTACAAGATCTTTGGATGTCGCAATAAACAGTCTGGTTCTGTTTCCATTCCAGGCCGTATAAGTCATGTAATAAGTTCCGCTGTCATCCTGCACAACACGGGGGTCTTCGCAACCTCCATCCCACTCGTATTTTTTATACTGATCGTTTTCAGGATATAAAACCGGCTTGGGATATCGCTTAAATGTCAATCCGTTTTCGCTTACAGCCAAACCAATACGGGAAGTACCGGCCAGTTTTCCGATGCTGTCTTCTGCCCTGTAAAGCAAATAAATTTCCCCGTCTTTTACGACTGCCGAAGGATTAAAGACATCTTTTGCCTCCCATTTTACTAACTTCTTTTGAATCGGCCCCATAAAAGTAAGGCTGTCAACAGGCCCCATAATCGGATTTACCGAATCAACTTTAACAAAAGGGCCCAGTGTCCACGACTTATTTGAAGCAGGTTGCTTCTGGTTACAACCGAAACTTAAAAGAACGATTAGAAACAGTAAGATGCTTGTGTTTGATAAATATTTTTTCATGATGATAAGTATTTGAAATATTTATATCTCAAAAACAGTTTAAAACGTTTTCTGTTGTTTAAAATTTCCTTTTCCCCATTTAACATTCCCTGATAACAGAATATCTCGGGAAGATGCCCCTACGAGAATGTCAAAAGAGGCTGGATCGACGACCCATGCCTTTTTTCCGGGATTATAATAATGAAACGCATCATTGTCCAGTTTTACATGCACAATTTTTGAGGCGCCGGGTTTCAAATCTACCCTAACAAAGCCTTTAAGTTCTTTCACCGGACGGTCCAGTTGCGGGTTTTCTTCGTGAACATAAACCTGGGCTATCTCGGCCCCTTCCCGTTTCCCCGTATTGGTAATGGTAAAAGAAACAACCGCCGACAGTTTTCCTTCCGTAGTATCTGTGGTAATTTTCAGGTTACTGTATTTAAAAGAAGTGTAGGACAAACCGAATCCGAATGGGAACTGTGGTTTTATCTGTTCTTTATCAAAATGCCGGTAGCCAACGTAAAGGCCTTCGGAATAAGTATCCGTTGAATCATTGTTCCTGTAATTTTGAACGGCTATGGGTTCCTGTTCCCAGGTTACCGGGAAGGTAACAGGTAGTTTTCCCGATGGGTTTACTTTACCCAGCAGAATGTTTGTAATGGCTGTTCCGATGTACTCTCCATCGAACCATGTTTCAAGGAGCGCAGGGACCTGACTAATCCAACGGTTTACCACAACCGGGGCACCGGTGCTGAGTATCACCACCGTTTGCTTGTTCACCCCGGCAACACGACGGATCAACTCATCCTGGTTGTCTGGAAGGATGAGGTCTTTTCTGTCGAAACCTTCCGATTCAAAATAATTGGAAGTACCTGCAAAAATAAGAGCCATATCCGAACGTGCTGCTACGGAAACAGCATGTTGTATGGATGCTGTTTGCGGGAGCTGCCAGTTTAACTGCAAGAGTAAACTGATGCCCTTATCCGGATTATACGGTTGCCCGTGATATTCGACTTTCAGGTCATAGAGCCGGTTGCTTTTTAAAGTTACCTGGTATATAGCAGATTTTTTGATGAATTGCATCTGCTTATTATTCTGAAGAGAGATCACTTTTTTATTGTCCAGAAACAGGTCAACGGGGCTTCCGGAACGGAGGCTGAACGTGTATTTTCCCGATACGGGAGCTTTTATCTTTCCTGTCCAGCGCACCGTGAATTTTCCTTTGAAGGCCGTATCCGATCCGACGGGGGTTTCCTGTGCAGCACCCTGACGATAATCAATTTGTGCCTCCGTTTTTACCACTGCTTGTCCCGAAAAATTGTCATTAGGATAAAACGCTGCCCGTAAGCCTTTTTTTATGCCATCGGGCTTGTAATAAAATGTCGGAGGTACCGGTTGAGGATATTGAAAGAGTATACCGGGAGCATATTGCAATGTTGCTTTTCCTTTAAGTGCTTTTTGAAGCGCCTCCAGGGGCGAAACCACAAAGAGCGGATGTACTTCGGCGCTTCCTCCACCTACTGCACGTGCATAGGCTGCATTCGGGCCGATAATAGCAATGTGCATGCCCTTGGTAATCTTAATGGGAAGCAGGCGGTTTTCGTTTTTCAACAAAACAATTCCTTCATTGGCAGCTTGTAAAGCAACCCGCTTTGAGGTGGGAGTATTTAATAAGCTATCTGTCAGGTGCTGTGGAAACTTCATTTCAGGCAGTACATGTAGTCTGAATTCCGCTGTTAAAATGTTGTTTACTTTTGCGTTTATGGTCGAAATATTCACTTTCCCTGACTGAAGTGCAGGCAAAAGTATTGTCGGATTCAGATATCTTCCGGTAGGCATTTCGAGGTCCAGTGCGTTGTTTACGGTGGGGAAAGTGCTGTGTACCGCACGCCAGTCCGACATAATCAATCCCTTAAATCCCCAGTCATTCCTCAAAACAGTATTCAGCAGAGCATGGCTGGAACTGCAAAATTCACCGTTGACCCGATTATATGCTGCCATCACGGCGACAACACGGGCTTGTTGTACTGCCGCTTTAAAAGCCGGGAAATAGATTTCCCTTAAGGCACGTTCACTAATTTTTTCATCAATGAAATACCTTTTGAATTCCTGATTGTTGGCAACGAAATGTTTAACCGTGGCTCCAACTCCCTCTTGCTGAACGCCTTTTATGTAACTAACCCCCATTTGGGAAGTCAGAAACGGATCTTCTCCAAAAGCTTCAAAAGCCCGCCCGTTTAACGGGTTGCGGGTAATATTGACGTTGGGGCCAAGGATGATGTTTCTTCCTTTGGCACGGACTTCTCTTCCGATGCTCTGCCCTGTCTTTCTCACAATTGCCGTATCCCATGTGGAGGCCAGGGCTACCCCGGAAGGAAAAGCGGTAGCGTGTCCCCAACGAACACCCACGGGGCCGTCATTCATGCGCAAAGAGGGAATACCCAAACGGGGGATTGGCTTTGTGCTCATAACAACACCTCCCAACATCTCTAATTTTTCCTTTTTGCTGAGATGAGACAAAAAATAGGATTTGTCAGGCGACTGGCTTGACTTGGGGGAATGGTTACATGCGGTCGCAAAGAAAAACACCATGAAAAGCAAACCGATACTTACGCCGGAAGGCAATAGAAGCGCTGGTCGGAATTTTTTGCTTTTTGATTTTTTTGAAAAAAGAAAAATCCCCCTCATTTTTACCTGGTTTTAGTAAAATACAGTAAAAAAAATGGGACCATCTAAAAATCGCATTATGAGATTTAGACAGCCCCAGTATCTATTTATAATAAAGCGCTAAAATCAATATCCCGGATTTTGAACGAGATTGGGATTTACATCCAAAGCTGATTGGGGAATCGGGAAAAGATTTGTATATGCAGGGGTTTCAGGCTTTTCGGACATTGGTTTATTGAAATATCCAAAGCGAATCATATCCTGGCGACGTTTTCCTTCCCAATACAATTCATAACCACGCTCATTATAGATATCTTCCAGCGTTAATGAAGTTCTTGGCGTAGCATTACGTGCCGAACGGATGGCATTTACATCTGCAAGCGCTGATCCGGCATCCCCATTTCTGAATTCTGCTTCTGCACGCATGAGATAAACACCGGAAATACGAAATGCATAAAAATCGTTACCTTCATTAAACTGACGGGTAGTTTCCGGGTTGGGTGCAAATTTAATAACACGAATACCCTGTGCTTCGGAAGCATTGGTAAGATTAACATCTTCAACAAAAATCAAAGGTTTGCCGTCGCGTGTTTCCAAAGCTGTTCCGTCAACAGAATATTGCTGGCCGACTAAAAAACCCTGGTTGAAGCCACAGGTTGAAATAATACGATCATCATATTTTCTAACATCTGTGGGATCAGTATTCTGCCAGGTATCCCAAAAGGTTTTGGTGATGCACCCGCCATTCCATAAACTGGTATAATTACCAAATGTCTGATTGTAGTGAAGTGTAAAGTTTACCCATACACCGCCGCCACCGAGATCGTAGTTGTCATCATGGATAATGGTGAAAATTGCTTCCGTTTCATCGGGATTACCGTATTGAAACTGTGCCCAATAATCAGGGGCGATCGTATAATCACCCGAACCGATAACATTTGTGCATTGAGTAATCACGTCACTCCAGCTCGCTGTTCCGGTATATACTTCCTGATTAAGATAAACTTTGGCAAGTAAAGTCTGTCCGGCAGCTTTGGTAACACGCCCCTTGGGCATTTCTGATTTTGTTTTCATCAAAGGGATAATTTCCTTTAATTCGGTAATCAGCCATTGTGTGGCGTCTTTACGGTTCAATACCTCGGGAGGAATCGAATAATCGGTTTCATCCCATTTTCTAAACGGGGTTTGTCCCCAGAAATCATTACAGAGATAAACATAATAAGCTCTCAGAAATCGTAATTCGATAATATAGCCATCAATTTCGTCGGAAGAGGGAAATTGTTTCAGATAGTAGATGCCGGTATTTGCACGACTGATTCCCTGTAAAATAACATCCCATCCGCTTTTAACAATGGTATGTTCAGAAGTCCATGTATGCAAATGAAAAGCCTGCCAGCTTCCATTATCGTACCAGTCGGTCCCTCTCGTCGGGAACATAGCTTCGTCGGTACAGGCTTCCTGCAAACCCCAGACACCCCAAAACTCATTTGTTTTTCTTAAGGTAGCATACGCCGGATTTACCAGGCCCGGGGCATTTGCCGGGTCATTAATCAAACTTGTCCCTGAGGCTTCATCGAATATCTTTTCGTCAAGCTTAGTACATGAAACAAAAGATACAACCATGAATATCATCAGGACTGTTATCAAAAGATTAAATTTCATTATTTTCATTTTCTTGGAATTTTAATAATTTAGAATTGAGCATTTACACCAAATTGGATGGTTCGGGCACGTGGATAACCAGTGTAATCCATGCCCAAAGAAGGTACGCCGTCATATTGAGCGTTGGTATTTACTTCAGGATCATATCCCGAATATTTCGTAATCAGTAAAAGGTTACTGCCCGTAATATAAAGCCTGAGGCTACGTATCCAACTGGTTTCCCTGAAGGAGAAGCGATAGCCTATGGTAGCATAACTTAATCTGACAAAGGAACCATCTTCTATATATTTACTGGAAAATTTTGGCGTATCGGTTGCGCTTTCACCCGAGTTAAGAACAGTATTGGTAATATTATTTCCTTTTGACAAACTTGCCATACTGAAAAGCGCATTGGCCGTATTGTTATACACTTTGTTGCCAAACACCCCATTGATGAAGAAGGAAATATCTAATTTACCGATTGTCAGCGCATTGTTTAAGCCTATCGTAAATTTAGCTAACGCTGAACCCAGGTCCTCTTTAATAATATTCCCATTAGCATCTTGTTTGTAAATACTATTGCCCTTATCGTCATAACCCAGGAAACGCGGGCCCCAAAAAGTACCAATCGGATACCCGCTCTTAATTACCTGAACCCGGGTTCCTGACAAGCCTGCACCACTGGCAACACCGGTTTCAATTAAATCGACAGGCAGACTTTGAACTTCGTTGTGAAGAGTTGCAAAATTCAAGGTAACGCTCCATGACACCTTCTTTTTGGTGATAATAATTCCTGTCATATTGACTTCTACACCAGAGTTCTTAATTCTCATGTCCGGTACGTTCAGCCACATAAAAGGGGTTGGTGCCGGGGCAAGAGATGTCAACTTAAGAAGGACATCTTTCGTGGTTTTGTAAAAGTAATCGAAACTTCCCGACAACCTGCCGTCGAAGAATCCAAAATCCAAACCAATATTTGTTTGTGTAGTTGTTTCCCACTTAATATTCGGATTCGGGGTTCTGAGAAAGGTAGTCCCCGTGCTTAGGTTATTCCCGTCAAAGAAATAATTTGCATCAGAAGAAGTCCCGATAGATAACTGCGAAATTTTGTTTGGGATATTCTGGTTACCGGTTTGGCCCCAACCTAAACGAAGTTTCAGGTTATCAAAAACATTGAGGTTTTTAATAAAGTCTTCCCCAATCAGTCGCCATGCCAAACCAACCGAGGGGAAATATCCGTATTTATTGTTTTCCCCAAATTTGGTCGAACCATCTGCCCTCCATGTTGCTGTTAACAAATATTTGTCTTTATACGCATAGTTTAAACGGGCATAAAACGATTGAAGTTCATTTTGTGATCTGAATGAACTGACTGAGGCATTATCCTTATCCCCGTAACCGAGGTTGTCAACATAATCAATTCCGACGACATGGAAACCATTAACACTAAGATTATAACCTTTATTATCAAATCGTTGGTACGAGTATCCGAGAAGAACAGTCAAATGATTATCTTTATTCAGTTGTTTCTCGTATGTCAGATAGTCCTCCATTAAAACATTGGAAAGTTCTATATTGGAAATACTGGCCTGGCCGGCATTGACCAAATAAGTCAATTCCTCATTTTCAGATACTTTTCTCGTCGCATTGGTGTAATCGACACCGAGATTCATTTTAAAGGTCAAGCCTTTAATAATTAAATAGCTGGCATCAATATTTCCCAAAATATGATCGGTATATGTGTTGTCATTTGTCAAATTAATCATAGCCACAGGATTTCGGTAGGTAGGGCTATATTGCAGGTATGATCCATCCGTGTCGTAAACGGGGAAAGTCGGATTTTGTCTGAGTGCGCTGATGAGAACATCACCTTCATATCCACCTGTTTCACCAATCGGTACACGGGCATCGTCCGTTCTTGCCACAGCAAGGTTTGTGCTTATGTGTAATCTGTCATCAAAAAGCTTTTGCGTCACATTAAATCTTGCCGTTAATTTTTCAATTCCGGTCCTATCAACAATACCTTCCTGATTTAAGTACCCGAGAGAGGTATAATAACTTGATTTGTCAGTACCACCACTAAAAGACAGATTGTGACTTTGAGTAAAACCCGTCCTGAAAATTTCATCCTGCCAGTTTGTATTGGCGCCCTTATCAATCAATCCGAAATTATATTTATTACTGGCATTCATAAATTCAGTAGAAGTTAAGAGGTCTAATTCTTTTGGCAGCTTTGATATGCCTGCATAAGCCGAATAAGATAATTTACCTTTTCCTTTTTTACCTTTTTTAGTGGTGATGATGATAACACCGTTTGCACCACGGGAACCGTAAATAGCGGTTGCAGAAGCATCCTTTAACACCGTAATGGAAGCAATGTCATCAGGATTAAGAAAATTCAGGAGGTCTTTGCTGGCACTTGCGTTAATCCCGGCAACCCCTACTGCACCCGGCGTCGCATTCGTGTTGTTAAGGGGAACCCCATCTACAACATATAATGGATCCTGATTAGCCCTGATTGAGGAATTGCCACGAACACGAACAGTGGCACCGGCTCCGGGTTCCCCACTATTCATGGTAACCTGAACTCCGGAAACACGACCCTGCATCATCTCGGCAGGTGAAATCACAATGCCGGGGTTGAAACTTTTTTTGGTGAGTGTTTGTGTTGCCCCTGTTATATCTTTTTTGCGTTGTACGCCATAACCGACAACAACGACCTGGTTTAATCCGATAGCAGTGGGTTCCAAAGCAACATCAATGGTTTTTTGTTGGCCAACAACTATGGTTTGTGTTTTATACCCAACAAATGAAAAAACCAACTGAGCACCAACTTTTACCTCAATCGAGTAATTGCCGTTTAAATCGGTTGTTGTACCTGTTGTGGTATTTGCTACCAAAACACTAACGCCTGGCAGTGTTTGTCCATTGGAAGCATCTATTACTTTTCCGGAAATCTGAATATTCTGACCAAATGCCTGAAAGGCAGTTGAGAAAATCAGAATCAAAAACAGAATACTAAATAATTGTAAGTGTTTCTTCATAAAATACTCCTTTTTTTAATTAACTTTTCTTTTATTTACTGCATTACCTCTGTGCATTTATCAAAACAGAGAATTAAGCTCATTTTTTTTGTAAAACCGAAAATAAATAGCACCTTTAATGATTACCACAACAATAACTTAAAATCATCCGCCCTGTTTATTGCCGAGATGAATTATTCGGGTTTTTGTTCAACGCCGATATCTGATTTTCTATAACGGAACCTGCATTCTGCTCATTGGTTTAAGTAAACACGGGTAATCACAATAACTTTTTATTTGAAAGCCTAAAGTATGGTTTGTTTTAAATTATTCACTAAACAAAGTGTATTTTTAACACAAACATTTCTCCAAATGTAAAAGAAAAAGTAATATGAAAAGAGGAAATTGTTAAAAATATTTAAACTTATTTCAAAAGATCATTTGGACGTTTACAATGATACGAAGGTATAACTTTACATAATACTGATATACTGATATTTAAATTAATTATATTGAATATGGCACAATAATAATTGTTAATAAAATGAGAATAATTGTTAATAAAAAGAGCTAAATATAATCTTTAAAAATCAAAAAAAGGATGAAATATGTCTTTTATATTATTAGCGAAACTGTCGGTTAGTGGTAAAATGACCCTAACATATTGTTTTTTGTACACGTGATTATTTTTTTATCTTTGCGGCTTAGAATCTTCGGTTTTTCCGAAGTACGGTTATGTTAAATGAAATAAAGAAAAGCCTCAAAGGTTAACCGGTAAATGAAGCTTTACTATTATTAATGCAATATGTGAAAAATTGGCTTATGGACAAGCAACTTATCCCGAATGTGTCGGTAGATTCTGTCGTTTTTGGCTTTGATTCGGTTCATCTGAACGTATTATTAATCAGGCGAAATACGCTTTATGAAGGAACCTGGTATCATGACTGGAAATTTCCGGGGGATCTGGTTCGTTGGGACGAAGATCTGGATACTGCTTCCAAGCGTATCCTGAAAGAACTGACGGGACTTCAGGATATTTACATGAAACAGTTAAAGGCCTTTGGATCGCTTGATCGTTTGACCAGGCGCCCGCAAGATATTTCGTGGCTTATTTCAATTGACCATCCGGAAAAACGGGTAATTACCATTCCATATTATGCACTCATAAATTTGTCAAAAAACGGTAAAAAAAACATAGACCTTTTAATAAACGCCCGTTGGATTAATGTGGACGATGTTTCGGGGTTGCCATTGGCATTTGATCATCAGGAAATTTTTGAATTTGCTCTGGAAACCCTTCGCAATGAGTTGCGAACAAAACCACTCGCCTTTGAATTGTTGCCATCAAAATTTTCACTTAGTCAATTACAAAAGATTTATGAAGTAATATTTGGCATTTCCCTTGACAAGCGAAATTTTCGGAAAAAAATTTCTAACCTGAATTATATTGTGGCCCTGGATGAAAAAGAAACAGGAGTTTTGCACCGACCGGCAAAATTATATATGTTCAGCAGGGAGATTTATCAAAAATTAAAAACGGAAAACTTTGATTTTACTATATGATTAGTGATTGAAGGCAAGCCGTTGTTTCATGGTGCAAACCATTATCGTTGTAAATAAATATCCCTTTTATTATGAAAGTCTCTCAAATTAATGAGTTCCGACTTTTTAACTTTTTATAAAATTATGTGGATAATTTGGCATGCGATTCTGAAAAG
>JAADID010000209.1 GCA_013151505.1 Chlorobiota bacterium
TCAATATCCTCGACAAATTCCGCTATCTGAACATCGGGCTTTCGTTACTACTGGTGTTAGTGGGAGTGAAAATGATCCTGCCCTTCCTGCCTGGACATGTTCATTTTTCCACTCTTAATTCGTTAATCGTGATCCTGGTGATCATTGGTACGAGCATTCTGGCTTCTCTAATCATCCCGGAAAAGGAAAAACATAAAATGTAGTTTTTTTAACATTCTTTGTTTTAAATTATTTCTCTGTGTCGTTCCTACGGAACTTACACTTTTTAATTTGTTATCCAGGGACTTACGTCCCTGGTTATAAAATGCCATCCCGATGGGATGGTTTTGTTTTTTTGTATTGAAAACCAAAGTTGATCATTAATATGGGTTATTCATAAAAAAATTATAAATAACTGGCGAGAATTAGTCGATAAATGACTATTTACCTATTAATTTTTTCAGTACTGTGAGCGTAAAATTCATAAGAATTTTCCGGGTTAATCCAGTTTATCTTTGATATATGGGGAAAACAAAACTGCCAGCGGCAGTTTATATTATTGCCAGAGACGTAAGTCTCTGGTTACCAAAATAAACACAAAGAGTTCCGTAGGAACGAAATATAATGTGCATTAAAATGTTTGAAATTTTTTCACCTGCCTTTGATAATCTCAAAATATTTTTCCAATAAGATTTGCGCGGCTTCATAAGGAGATTGTTTCCCGGCAATGATCTGTTTTTCCGTTTTTGGGATCAGTTTTTTAATTTCCGGGTTGTGGTAAAAACTGTCGCTTAAGCTTTGCGCGATCGTGATCGCGTCATGCAATATTTTCAGCGACTGGCCCTGCCTGTTTTTTTCAAACCAGCCGTTTTGTCTGGCAAGGTCAACATATTGGCGGATCACTTCAAGGATTTCATCCAGTCCTTTGGCATAAAGCGCCGAAGCGGTCAAAACTTTGGAGGTCCATCCGCTCGGCAAAGGCGGGAAAAGATGCAGCGCGTTTTCGTATTCTTTCCGGGCAAGTTCCGCTTTTTTCAGGTTGTCGCCATCGGCTTTGTTGATCACCACCAGGTCGGCCATTTCCATGATTCCCCGTTTGATGCCCTGGAGTTCGTCACCAGCTCCGGCGATCATCAGCAACAAAAAGAAATCCACGATTTGAGCGACGGCTGTTTCCGATTGCCCTACTCCCACCGTTTCAATAATGATCATGTCAAAACCGGCCGCTTCGCATAGGATCACTGCCTCGCGGGTTGCCCGTGCCACGCCTCCCAGCGTCCCTGATGTGGCCGAGGGTCTTATGAAAGCATGAGGATGAGCGCTAAGACTCTCCATTCGTGTTTTATCACCGAGGATACTGCCTTTTGATCGCTGGCTGGTGGGGTCAATGGCCAGTACAGCCACCTTATGCCCCTGCTCAATCAGGTAAATTCCGAATGCTTCGATAAATGTACTTTTTCCGGCTCCCGGAATACCCGTGATCCCTATCCGTACGGATTTTCCGGAATGAGGCAGACACTTGTTGATCAACTCCCGGCCTGTTGTTTTGTCCTCGGGACGTACGCTTTCGATCAGCGTGATAGCCCTGCTGAGCATAGTGCGGTCGCCTTTCAGAATGCTTTCGGCATATTCTTCCACCGAGGGTTTCTGCTTTCTGAATTTTTCCAGTCCGCCCGATAATGCAGGATTTACCTGTGAGGGCTGCTCAATCCCTTTCTGAACATTGAGCGCACTGTTTTCCGGTTTCTTTTTCGTCATTATGCCCTGCCTTTGCTGCAAAGATAAGGAACTCAAAGAAAATCATTAAATTTACGCAATTAAAATACTTCTTATTAAACCGGAAAAGATGGCAAAGATCACCCGTACATTCGATTTACTCACAAATGCTGAAGAAAACTTTAATTACGATGTTGCACTTTCGGTAAAAAGAAACGGTAAATGGGAAAATTTCAGCACTGCCGATTACAGGAAATACGTTGATGAATTCAGCTTCGGCCTGCTGGACATGGGTTTTGAAAAGGGTGACAAGATCGCCACGATTACCAATAACCGTCCCGAATGGAATTTTATTGATTTCGGTATGTCACAGATCGGTTGCGTTCATGTATGCATCTACCCCACCATCAGCGAAACGGAGTTCAGGCATATTTTGTCACATTCGGATGCAAAGATCATTATCGTGGCCGACATGGCGCTTTATCAAAAGATAAAACCCATATTCGACATTACCGGGAATCTGAAAGAAATTTATACCATTGACCCGGTTGAAGGTGCCCGGAACTGGAAAGAAATCTGTGAACGGGGAAGGTCAAAAGAAAAAGAGATCAGGCCGTTGTTGGAAAAACGGAGAGATGATGTGCAACCCGATGATCTGCTTACTTTAATCTATACATCAGGTACAACAGGTCTTTCAAAAGGTGTGATGTTGACTCATAAAAACGTGGTGAGCAATCTTTTAATGGCTTTTCGATTTGCCACTTACCTGAAACCGGGCGACCGGGCTTTAAGTTTTTTACCGTTGTCGCATGTGCTGGAACGAACGGGGAATTATCTGTGGCAGGCCAAAGGACTGGTCATTTACTATGCCGAAAGCATTGACACCATTGGTGAAAACATGAAAGAGATCAGGGTGAATACCTTCATTACCGTGCCTCGGGTATTCGAAAAAGTCTATGATAAGATCATCAACAAGGGGAGAGAATTACCTGCGATTAAAAAAATGATCTTTTTCTGGGCAGTCAGGGTGGGCGACCGGTATGACCCCGACCCGAAGAAAAGGAGCACATGGTACAATTTTAAACTTTACCTGGCCAACAAGCTGATTTTTAGTAAGTGGAGAGAAGCCCTCGGAGGTGAACTGAAAGGCGTCATTGCCGGTGGCGCAGCGCTGCAACCCCGTTTGGCCCGGATATTCTGGGCGGCAAACATCATTGTGCAGGAAGGTTACGGTTTAACGGAAACCTCTCCCGTGGTTTCAGCCAACAATTCCTATTTCCCGTGGGTCAGATTTGGCAGTGTGGGAGTAGTCCCGGAAGAAATTGACATTAAAATTGCCGAAGACGGCGAAATCCTTGTCAGGGGCGACAATCTGATGAAGGGATACTATAAAGACCCGGAAAAAACCAGGGAAGCCATTGATGATGAAGGATGGTTCCATACGGGTGACATCGGCAAACTGGACGAAAACCGGATGCTGACGATCACCGACCGGAAAAAGGAGATATTCAAGCTGTCGGGAGGAAAATATGTGGCTCCCCAGCAGATTGAAAACAAGTTCAAGGAATCACAATTCATTGATCAGATCATGGTGATCGGTGAAAACCGAAAATTCACCGCCGCACTCATCGTTCCTGATTTTGTATTCCTCCACAAATGGTGCTTCCTGCACAACGTCAGGTTCGAAGACAATGCCGATCTGATCAAAAAGCCAAAAGTCATCGCCCGATACCAGGAAGAGGTTGACAAATACAATGAGCAACTGGGGCATGTGTCAAAGATCAAAGTCTTCAGACTGGTTTGTGAAAGCTGGACCCCGGAAAGCGGCGATTTGTCGCCCACGCAAAAGCTGAAACGAAAAGTACTGCTGAAAAAATACAGCCATTTGGTTGAGGAGATTTACGGGGGGTAGTGGGTAGAAATTCCAGAACTGCCGGATGGTTACCCGGAGGATACTCCCGGCAGGTTGGGGAAAAAAGGGAGAAAACCTTATCCCACCCCAAACCTTAGTAGAAAAAATCAAACCGCTAAAACCAACCTTATTATCTTATTTCACAAACATAGAGGAAGGTTTTTCCATCCATACGGGAACAAGGATTCCCGCCGGAAGATGCTATTATTGAACCCTTGGCCGGGGTTCTGTCAGCTCTCTGCATTATTACCCCGCATTGCATGCAGGGCTATTCATATTAATCCGTCATTCGACGGATTTTTGCTATGAAACGCGTAAAAGACAACCCACGTTTAATTCCGAGGAGCAATCAGGAGGAACTGGGCGGAGGCGCGACGTGGGAATCTCCCCGCTA
The DNA here is from genome assembly GCA_013151505.1 of Chlorobiota bacterium. Lineage (GTDB taxonomy): Bacteria > Bacteroidota > Bacteroidia > Bacteroidales > F082 > JAADID01. Next base: position 4,002 of record JAADID010000209.1, read on the forward strand.
TGAAACAAGAAACCTTTTTTATCCCATTAGTTGACGGAAACTCTCACTTCATCGCCCGCCCTTCAGGCCCGCCCACATGATGGCTCATAGTTGAACGATAGTCATTAACTTTCTGTTTCAGTTGTTTTATGGTCTTTGGTATTTTAACCAATAATATTGCAACTGCTGTGTTTTTACAAAAAAATAAATTGAAAGGATTAGCCGTATAGAGTGTCCCATTCTAATCGAATAGAGTATGAGAAGATTGGGCAGGGAGGTAAAATTTGGTGAATAATTCCTTTTAGGATACATTGCCATATTTTCAAAAAGATATACTTTTGCAGGAGGTGAATCTCTCCGTAGCTCAGTTGGCAGAGCAGCTGACTCTTAATCAGCGGGTCGCAGGTTCGAGCCCTGCCGGGGAGACAAAAATTATAACCTCTTTCACACTGTTGAAAGGGGTTTTTTTATGTTTAAGTTCACTGTATTAGCAGGGCGAGAAGTTTATCCCGAGTAGCGAAGCGGTTTCGGGAAGCCCTGCCGGGGAGACTTTAGTAGCAACCTCTTTCACACTGTTGAAAGAGGTTTTTTATTTATTCCGAACGAATGAACCCATGATGGTTAACTCCGGGTTTAATAAAGGAAACCAAACATCCAGAGGGGTATTTTATTTCCATAGCCCACTAGAAGGTCGTCGGCAGCAATGAATGCATTCTCCAGATCAGTTATTTGTTTTGCAGATTTGAATATTTACCCAAAATTGTCATTTAAAATAAGCATTTAATAATTTAATTGAATAATAATGACATTTAATTTATTGGATAAGAGCTGACTAAAATGACA
>JAADID010000166.1 GCA_013151505.1 Chlorobiota bacterium
ATTTTTCTTGGAATATAAAATAACTCCGATATTTTTTAAATCATTAATCAGTTTATCTACTTCGATTTTTTTAATGGGTATAATCAAATAATTTATTAATTTTATTTCTTCTTGTGATAGTTTGAGTTCTTTTGAAAGAGTTAATAATATTGAGAGCTCATCATTAGTGATTTTTGGATCTTGATTATTCTCTATATCATTTGTATATGCAGTTTTTAAACATGCTCTATAAATAATATAATCTCTTCTTTTTTGCTGGTCTATATCAGAATTGTTATTTTCAAGTTTACTTTTGAAATCGTTTAATTTTCTATTTATTTTATTAATTTCTTTTTGATAAAGATTAGCAAACCAATCTCGTTTCATAATACAATTACCATCTCGAATTATTATATCAATTAAAATATCAAGTTGAGAAACGGTATTTCTGAATTCAGCTTTTACAAATTCTAAATACTCATCACTAATCAAATTAAAAACCCGGGCGATATTTAAACTGTCAACATTTCTTAATTCCTTATCCGTTTCAGTTAAAATCTTCTCAATTTCTTTAGTGTTTTTTGGTGTTTTTGAGATAATACTATCTATAATTTTTAAAAATGAATTTTTTTCAAATGAGTTTAGTTTGTCTAATATTTTTTCGAGTTTCATCTTTCCGATTTTTTTACATCATAAAACCTTTTTTTTCCTATAAATCATTAAGCATTAATAACCTCAATCATGCCTCAAGCTCTCCAGGGGATCCTGCTCCGAGGCTTTTTTGGCGGGAAGGTAACCGAATATGATTCCCACGGCTGCTGCCACGACAAACGACACCAGGATAGACGGGAACGAAATAACCGTCAGTATTCCGGTCGTAGTGGAAATAACTTTAGCCATCACCACCCCCAGGATGATACCGAAAAGCCCTCCGGTGATGCTGATAAAAGTAGCTTCGGCAAGAAACTGGAAAACAATATCTTTCCGCGTGGCTCCTGTAGCTCTTCTTATGCCTATTTCCCTGATCCTTTCCAGCACTGAAGCCAGCATGATGTTCATGATGCCGATACCGCCCACGATAAGGGATATGCCGGCAATGGCGCCTAAAACAATATTGAAAATGTCACGTGTTTTCTGTTCCTGCTTCAACAGGAGCTCCGGGATTTTGATCTCGAAATCTTCCACCCCGCGGTGACGGCGCTGCAACATGCGTGCGATCACATCGGCCGTGGTGGCAAGGTGTTTGGTATCTTTCACCTGCACTACAATTTTATCCAGTTGATTCTCACCGCCACCCGAACCTTCTTTTTCGGTGATCATCACACTGTTGCCGCTATAAAAAACTTCGGTGCCTCCCAACGACGCCTGGTTGATCAGTGAACGGTCTTTAAAGCGGAGGAGCACCGTTTTTATGGGAGCAAATACCATTTTGTTGTAATCGCTAACACCCAGGCTTTCCACCTTTTCCGAAACTTTAACCCCTTTCAGTATGCCGATAACTTTGAACCACACATTACCGCATTTCAGATTTTTGCCGATGGGATTTTCTTTGGGGAACAGGCGTGCTTTCACTTCCGGGCCAATGATACAGACCGGGTCACCGTTCTTCATTTGTTGAGGTTTGAAAAAGGTACCTTCGAGGAGATCAAGATTAAACAGTTCGAAAAATACATTGGTAACGCCCGAGAGGTCAACATTCATTTTATTGCCGCTTCTGATGGCAAGGACAGGATAATCTACCTCGGGGCTTACCCTTTCGACAGTCGGGATATTGGCCATAATGTTCTCGGCATCTTTCAGCGTAAGCCCGGGAGAATATTTCTTTTTGAGCGATTTTCCTTCCTCCTCATCCTCAGCCTGTTTATTTTCTTTACCGTTTTGTTTCAGTGGAATGATCACGATATTGTTCACCCCTACCATTTTGATCTGATTGAGTATCTCCAGACGGGCGCCGTTACCGATGGCCATCATGGCAATCACGGCAGCCACACCGAAAATGATGCCCAAAGCCGTAAGTATCGAACGAAACTTGTTGTTAAATACGGCTTCTAGAGAAATATTCAATATTTGAAGATATCTTTCCACAATGATCTGTTGGCTGGTATTTTAATGCTTACACTCCGGGGTTCCCTTTTTATAATCATTCCTCTCTAATTATTTCCCGAAGTGTTCTCTCTTTTTTCCTTATAAATCCAGGCCCCCCGGTAGTCTTTGGATAATTTTTGCCTGGCCCGGTCGGCACTGTCAATATCCTGATACCGGCCAGCATAAACCCTGATGTTTTTACCGCTCTTTAAGGTGCCTGCTTCGGTAAAACCTTTGTCATTCAGACGGGACACCATTTTTTCGGCTTCTTTCATATCGGCAAAACTGCCCACTACGATGTAGAAAGAAAACAATCCCCCGGGTGTACCTTTCATTTCTCCGGAAGGAACGGTGGATGATCCCGCTGTATCTTCAACTTTTTCAGTGCCTTCAGCTTTTTCAGTTTCCCCGGAAGGAACGGCCGCTTCGCCTTCCAGGTAATGGATTTTCCATTTTTCGGCGCCTGCCGGCGGTTCAAGGTAAATCTCATCCCCGTCCTTTAATCCCTTCAGGATAATGATGTCATTCTCATTGCTTTTGCCGGGAATGACCTGCTGTTTGTAGGATTTTTTATAGACAAAATTGATCGAATCGTTGGAATAGATACACTCGATGGGGACATACAGGGCCGAATCAATGACTTCGGTGATGATCCTGTTTTTGGTGGTCATGGAAGGGCGTAGAATCGAATCAAAGCCGTCAACATGAATGATAACTTCAAAAACTTTGGCGTTGGAGTTTTGCATTTGTTCTCCCATGTTGGCCACGGAGATCACTTCACCGGTAAATTTCTTTCCGGGGAATGCGTCCACGGATATTTCAGCCTTTTGCCCGACGGCCACTTTGCTGATGTCTATCTCGTTGACATAGGTTTTTGAGTTCATGGATGAAAGATTCGGCAAAGTAGCCACCACATTGTCCCATGTACTGATCTGGGCGCCGACTCCCTGTTTCTTTCCGCTCCAGCTTTTTTTGTAAGTGACCATTCCCGCTTTGGGGGCTTTTATGGTGAACTCTTTCATCAAATCCCGGAACTCTTGCAGGCGGCGGCGGGCTTTTTCCAGGTTGGTGCTGACCTCCTGCATGTCGGCTTTGGCCTTTTCATATTTTAAACGGTAATTCTTAACGGCTTGTTTGTATGTTCTTTGCGTTCTTTCATAATCCAGTTTGGCCTGCCGCTGAGTGGCCGGGGGTTCGTAAACGGACTGATCCATGACGATCTTCTTTTCTTCCAGTGAATATTTCAGGTTGACCAGTTCGTCACGGGCTGCACGCATGGTCATGGAAGTGTCAAGCTGTGTTTGCAAATGCTGGGTCTGTAATTTTTCCACTTCCAGTTCCTGGTCTTTGATCTTATTTTCCAGGTCGCTCCGGTCGAGGGTGGCAACCCACTGGCCCGAATCAACCACGGTTCCGTCGGGGACAATGTCTTCGATGCGCAATTGCCAAATCCTGGCATTCCGCAGCCCGATCGGGTTGGGTCCCCTGATCTCCTCACTGCTGCGTGCCTCAAGTTCGCCGGTGGTGGTAACGTCAATGACGAATTTTCCCGTTTTGGCTTTTACCAGAATGGAATCGCTTTCCGTCCCGGATGATGATGAAAAATACCAGACGACCGCAACGACAAGGGCCAGCAGGCCAAGGAGGATGAACACATTTTTCCGTTTCATGGATCGTTTGTTTAAGCGAGTAAAAATAATGAAATCTTAATGGAAAACGTTATTTTTTTTAATTTGTTGAGTTTCAGGTTGTAATTTTTTGTGTTTTTACCTGAAGAAAAAGATAGAAACTGTCTAAATGTATTATCGTGAGAAAGTATTTCCAAAATATCAGAACTCCTGACCTGATGATTGAAAACCGGTTAATTTAACCTTACATCTTGTAAAATAAGTTGTCATAAAACTGTCGTGTATGTCAAAGACAACTTACTTTTAATAACACTGAACCAACAATATACAAATTTACTTTGATTTATTACAGTACTCCTGACAAAAAATCCGACTTTACAGTTTATAGTGGCCAGGCGTTCTGAATTTATTGAACCCCG
>JAADID010000187.1 GCA_013151505.1 Chlorobiota bacterium
AAATTTATTGCAGGCGGACAAAGCTACCATCAGTAATTATATTCAATTACTTGAAAAAGCATTTATTGTTTTCAGACTTCAACCGTTCAGTCGGAATTTGCGAAATGAAATAAAATCATCACGGAAAATCTATTTTTACGATAACGGGATAAGAAATGCCATTATCTCAAATTTTAACCCCTTGTCTTTACGGCAGGATACGGGTGCTTTATGGGAAAATTTTCTTGTAAGCGAAAGAATCAAATACCTGCACTATAAAAGGATTTCGTCAAACATCTATTTTTGGCGTACAAAACTCAAACAGGAAATAGATTTCATTGAAGAAAGAGGCGGGAAAATATATGCCTATGAATTCAAATGGAAAGCATTAAAAAAAATAAAAATACCACCCTCTTTCGATCAGGAATATCATCCTTATTTCCAAATAATTGACAAAGAGAATTTCCATGATTTTTTATCAAAGAAATAGTTCTTTCTTATCTCATTGCAAATGCTTTGAAAAAAATATTCTTTTTGCAAACGAACAGGATATCTTTTTCGGCGACTGAAGTCGCCGGTACAAAAACTGCTGCCTTCGACACACCGTGGCGTGATACGCTGCTTTAAAAGCGCTAACACATTTTAACTTTTGTAGTCAGCAATCAACCCCATATTTCCATAGCTTTGCCAGTCAAACCTTTAAAATAATTATCATGGAAAGTGTTGTAGAACGGTTTTTAAGATACGCAAAAATTGATACCCAGTCAGATGAATATTCGGAAAACACGCCCAGTACACAAAAACAACTGATCCTGGCACGGCTGCTGGTGAGTGAACTTAAAGACCTCGGCCTGAAAGACATCTCCCTTGATGAAAACGGTTATGTGATGGCTACACTGGAGGCCAATACCGGAGAAAATAAATTCCCGGTCATAGGACTGATAGCTCACATGGACACCAGCCCTGATTTCACAGCAGAAAACGTAAATCCCGTCATTCATAAAAATTACGAGGGTGGCGAGATCGTTTTGAACAAAGAGAAAAACATCATATTATCTCCCGACGATTTCCCGGAATTGATGAATTATAAAGGGCAGGACATCATCACCACCGATGGAACCACATTATTGGGTGCCGATGACAAAGCGGGTATTGCAGAGATCATGTCTGCGCTTGCCTTGCTGAAAGAACATCCGGAACTGGAACATGGTACCGTCAGGATTGCCTTCACCCCCGATGAAGAAATCGGAAGGGGCGCCGATCATTTTGATGTGAAAAAATTCAGCGCCGAATTTGCCTTCACCGTGGATGGCGGCGAGATCGGAGAACTGGAATTTGAAAACTTCAACGCTGCCCTGGCGAGCGTTCATTTTAAAGGAAGGAACGTCCATCCCGGTACGGCAAAAGACCAGATGATCAATTCAATGTTACTGGCCATGGAATTCAATGGGCTACTTCCTCCCACCGAGCGCCCCGAGCACACTACCGGATACGAGGGGTTTTTCCACCTGATTGACATGTCGGGAACCGTGGAAAATTCAAAACTGCGCTATCTGGTCCGTGACCACAAAATGGAAGATTTCAACCACAGGAAGAAGTTACTCGAAGAAGCGGCGGATTTTCTGAAAACAAAGTACGGTGATGAATATATCAGCCTGGAGATCAAGGACCAGTATTTCAACATGCTCGAAAAGATCAAGCCCGTATATTATATCGTCGAACGTGCCGAAAAAGCCATGCTGGCCTGTGGAGTAGAGCCCCTCAAAAAACCCATCCGCGGTGGCACCGATGGCTCCCGGTTGTCATATATGGGATTGCCTACTCCCAATCTGTTCACAGGTGGGCACAATTTTCACGGGCGTTTTGAATATATTCCCGTACAATCCATGGAAAAAGCGGTGGAGGTAATCGTAAATGTGCTTACCCTGAAATAATGCAATTGAAATTTTGCCCGTTAAATGTATGTTTTGAAGGTTTGCACAAAAAAGCATAATGATTATCGGTCATTTGGTTTAACTTTACCATGCAATGTGTTTAATTTGTATTGTACAAAAAGCAGTATAATGAAAACCAGGCTCACCTTTTTACTTCTCGCAGTGTGGATCAGTCTGAATGCACAGGAAATATCACAAAAAGAGCAAAACCGGATATTCTGGAAAATTAGCGGCAATCATTCCATCACCTGGAACCTTGTTGCCGGAATACATCTTCCCCACTCTGATAACATTGAAATGAGCGGGAAACGGGTGGCCGCTATCATCACTTATACCGTTGATGAAAACCGGAAACTCACCGTCAGCCGCGATGTGATCTTTCCGCAACTCCGTATCTTTATTGAGTCATCGGCAAATATGTGGAGGAAATACAGGGCCTATTTGCGCGGAGTATATTCCGATGATTACCTGCCTGTCATTGTTGTGGAAAAAAGGACTTTTGAACCGGGACCGGTGGATTCAATTCGGATCAACGGGATGATCCGGTTTTTTCACAGCCCGAGCCAGGGTTTGCAGCTTGAACGTACTCTGCTTCCTTCGATGAACCAACGCATGTTAACCGAAAACTGGAAGATCACCAACACGTCGGGTAAAACCAAAGAACTGGATATTGGTAAAACGGAACTCCTCAAGACACAAATCGGACAAAACGGCTATTTTACGAGAAAAGTTTATGCTGATGCAGCGGGAAAAGTAAATATCGGTCCGGGAAAAACTTTTGAGTTTACCGTTTACTTTACGGCACGGTTAGATAATGAAAAACCGGCCGGTGGCACTTACAGGGAAGTGTTAGCTGAAAGAGATGCTTTCCTCGACACCATCCGGCATAACCTGATGCTGGAAACTCCCGACCCGGTATTGAACACATTGTTTTATTTTTCCAAAATAAGGGTTGCCGAAAGTATTTACGATACAAAAATGGGGCTGGTGCATTCGCCCGGTGGCGGCAGGTACTATGCAGGCGTGTGGGCCAATGACCAGGCGGAATACAGCGGGCCGTTTTTCCCGTTCCTCGGTTACAAAACAGGTGACATTGCTGCTATGAATGCCTACCGGCAATTCCTGAAAAATATTCCCGAAGGTGACGGCCATTTCTGGTCTTCATTTGAAATGGAAGGTACGCTCACCTGCTGCGGAGCCGACCGGGGTGATGCTGCCATGATCGCTTACGGCGCCAGTCAGTATGCACTTTACAGCGGCAGTAAAACAGAAGCCGAAGAGCTGTGGCCGCTGATCACCTGGTCGCTGGATTATTGCGAGAGGCAAAAAAACGAGCAGGGCGTCATCAATTCCGATTCGGATGAAATGGAAGGTCGTGTGTCAACCGGTCGGGCAAACCTGGCTACTTCTTCGCTGTATTACGGAGCGCTGGTGCAATCGGTTAAACTGGCTGAAGCGCTGGGCGATAAAAAAGCGGCAAAGGAATACAATAAAAGGGCTGAAGAATTGAGGAAGGCCATTGCCGGTTATTTTAATGCAGACATCGAAGGGCTGAAAACCTACCAGTATTATAAAGGATATCCTTACCTGCGACACTGGATATGCCTTCCGCTGGTGATGGGCATCAACGACCGCAAAGAGGGGACACTGGATGCCCTATTTAACAAACTCTGGACAAACAACGGCGTCAGGGTGGAGTATAACCCGAATATGAAAGAGCCCGACCTGTTCTGGGACAGGGGAACACTGTACGCTTTCCGGGGAGCATTCAAAGCAGGCGCCGCCAACCGTGCGGAAGAAAAACTGCATGCCTATTCTCAAACCCGGCTGCTGGGATTTCATGTGCCGTATGTGGTGGAGGCCTGGCCCGAAGGGAACATGGCCCATCTTTCGGCAGAAAGCGCACTCTATTGCCGGATATTTACCGAAGGCGTGCTGGGCATCTTTGCCACCGGTTTCAAAAGTTTTGAACTCACACCCAACATCCCGGATGACTGGAATTTTTATAACCTGAAAAATATCCGGGCATTTGGCAGCGACTTTGATGTACTGATCAACAGGGAAAGAGACAAATTACATCTCCGGATTGTTGAAAACAACAAGACCATTCTTGATAAAAAAATCAAAAACGGACAGACGGTGAAGGTGATACTGTGAAGAGATGGGGGTTAAGGGTCAAATAACACCACATAACACCACATAAGTAACATGTATATCCTTCAGAAAACCGCGCCGCTAACGCTCATTTCTAGCACTACATAGGTTACACTTTTATAGTTTTAGTAAAAATTTTTAACCGCTGTGTCAGTTAGAAATTAAAAAACAACTCCGCTTCAGGCGTCCCGCCCGAAGTGATTTCTTCCCTTTTATCCCGATTATCACGCCAGTTCAAAACCGGCTTGGCCGTAAAAGATTTTTTTGATTTAATAAAATT
>JAADID010000097.1:0-4102 GCA_013151505.1 Chlorobiota bacterium
GGATTCATGTGTATGGCATCAAAATCACAGGCATCCACACAATCGCCATGACCCAGGCAGCCGTACTGGCATCCCCCTTCGCCGGTAAACAGGGCATGCGTAAACGCACAGGAACTAACACCCTCGTATTTGACTTTTCCGGGTGAATTAGCATAAGAACCGTTGCACCTGACCACGGCAATCAGGGGATCTTGTTCTTCCACCTCTATTCCAACCAGCTTACCCAAAGTTTGCATGACATCATTTCCCCCGACAGGACAGAATAAGCCTTCCAGGCTTTGGTTATCTTTTGCCGCTTTTACGGTAGCTTCTGCAAATGCACGGCAACCGGGGTATCCACAACCCCCGCAATTGGCCAGGGGTAGCGCTTCTTCCACTTCGTCAATTTTCGGATCTTCAAAAACCCTGAATTTTTTGGCAACGAAAAATAAAATGACAGCAGAGATCAGGCCCAACCCGCCAAGCGCTATTATCGCAATAATGATGATGTTATCCACAATTATTGATTTTCTTAATTATTTCGTTTAACGGATGCGTCCAGCGAGGCACAAAATTAAAATATTTAAATACATCCCTATGAATTAGCAGATTAATGCCTGTTGAATTAACATGCTGGTTTTTAAAACCTTAACACAATATGTATTTGGAAATTCTTTAGCAGTATAGCAAAACCATTTGACAATCAGATAGTTTTAAAGACACTTTAGAAAGACTCTAAATTATATCTAATCAATAATTTAGAAAGATTTAAAAAAGGAAAAAGCGAGTCGTTCCGATTTACAAGCAGGAATATTTGAAAGTAAGCAATGTTTATCCGGACATAACGCCTTTTACTCGGGTCGTACCGTATAAGTAAAACGCTTACGAATATAGTCCCTGACCAGATAAAGTGTCAGGTAATAGGGAACCAGTAAAGCGATGGCCAGAATAGCGGACAAGCCCTGATCCATCCCCGTCCCGACAAAAATAAACAGGCCTCCGACGAGGACGATAAGCGGGAAAACATATCCCAGCAACACGGCCCACGTCCCCAGCGATTGTTTCATGATAATGGTAACGGGCTGTCCGGCTTTGAATTCTTCTGATTCGGATTTGCTGACTTCAATAATTTTTTCTTTCATATCACTCAAGCTACAGGAACCGCTTATTTCGCAGGATGCACAGGATGATTTTACGATAACCGAAATCTCGACTTTTCCCTGATCGTCAACCTTTTTAACCCAGCCGGTATGCGTTACAACCTGTTCGCCCATGATATTTTAATTTGAATTGCAAAATTAAGGATTATCATTTTACGGTGTGGAGAGCGAAGCAGGTAAAATTTTTCCGTTAAAAAACCGATTACCGTCAACCGCAAAATCCATGATAAATTTTGCCATTTCATCCGGTTGCAGGGGAGCCCGGTAGCCGGGAAAAGCCTCCGACAGCATTTCGGTTTGAACAGCTCCGAGGGCAAGCGCATTTACTGATATATTTTTTTCTTTCAATTCTTCCGCAAGGCATTCGGTCAGAATATTCAAAGCGCCTTTGCTGGCGCTGTATAGCGACAATCCTTTGAATTTAGCCGACCCCTGTACGCCGCCCATGCTGGAAATGTTCACAATATGTGCCTGACCGGAAAAAAAAGGCAACAGCGCCTGCGTCAGTTTAAATACGCTTTTGACATTTGTGTTGAACATCCTGTCGAAATCTTCATCTGTGAGTTGGTCAAAATCTTTGGCAACCAAAAAGCCCGCATTATTGATCAGGATATCAACCGTTCCCAGTTTCTCCGTTATGAAAGGAATAAAAACCTTTTGATAATCATCATTCACAAGATCAAATCCCAGAATATCAAGACTACTGGTGTTCGCTATCGTTCCGGAAGATTCTTCAGTTAGCTTTTTAAGTTTTCTTTCACTCCTGGCCACTGCAACCACATGATTTCTTTCAGCGGTAACAAATATTTTGGCGAGTTCGTAGCCAATTCCACGGCTGGCGCCTGTTATTACAACATTCATTTTTTTTGATTTGTTCCAAAATTAGATAAAGTAATTCATATCCAATTTAAAAAAACAACTAATTACCGAGTTCTCCAATTATTTTATAATTTTGATTAAACAAGTTATACCTAAAATGACTATTGAAGAAACCGTTAAACTGGCGCTGGCCGAAGACCTCGGTGACGGAGATCACACTTCTTTGGCCACCATACCGGCAGATGCCAAAGGCAAAGCCGAGCTGATAGCAAAAGAAAACGGAATACTTGCCGGAGTAAGCGTTGCTACCGAAGTATTTAAACAAGTTGACCCGGATATCAACGTCCGGTTCCTGAAAAAGGATGGCAGCCCTATCCTACAGGGCGACCGGATATGCATCATTGAAGGGCGGGCAAGGCCCATCCTTTCAGCGGAACGCACGGCCCTGAACTTCCTGCAAAGGATGAGCGGAATCGCTACTTATACCAACAAGGTCGTCCATAAACTGGAAGGACTCCCCACCAAATTGCTGGATACCCGAAAAACAACCCCCTGCAACCGGACAATCGAAAAACTTGCCGTGAAGATCGGAGGGGGTCACAACCACCGTTTCGGCCTGTTCGACATGATCATGATCAAAGACAACCACATTGATTTTGCCGGAGGCGTCTCCGATGCCATAGTAGCAACACAGAAATACCTGAAAGAAAAAAACAAAGACCTGAAAATAGAGATTGAGGTTCGCAATTTTCAGGAACTCCGGGAGGTGATGCAGCAAGGAGGAGTGCATCGAATCATGCTGGATAACTTTTCTCCTGACGACCTTCTGATGGCAGTCCAGGTCATTGACAAACAGTTTGAGACCGAAGCTTCCGGGGGTATCACACTGAACAACATCAGGGAGTATGCCGAAACCGGGGTAGATTACATTTCGGTTGGCGCCCTGACGCACCAGATCAAAAGTCTGAACATGAGTCTTAAAGCCATTAAATAAGTTTATAAACAACTGTTTTGCACCATTTCATCAGGCAGATAAAATACTTCTTACTTATAACGGAACGATGGATTCACCGCCGCTTAAGGTTTATTGTCCTGCCGGGATTTGACGGGATGCCTTTGTATGATGTGCTGATTTTTTTCTTTCGCGGCTTATTCAAAGGTGTGATCACATACAGGGCAGCCGCGATCGCCTATAACTTTTTCCTGGCTTTGGTTCCTTTTATCCTTTTCCTGTTCACTCTCATCCCTTTTGTCACCTCCGAAGACTATCAGGCCGACCTGCTGGATATGATGGTGGAATTACTCCCGACAAATATTTATGAGATGGCTGAAAGCACCATTGTCGGCGTAGTCAGCCGTCAGTCAACAGGATTGTTGTCACTGGTATTTTTTATGGCTATTTATTTTGCTACCAACGGAATTGATGCTATCCTGCAAGGTTTCGGGCAGAGCTACCATGCAGACAAGCTCTGGCCGTGGTGGAAACAAAAACTAACGGCGCTGGCTTTACTGACCGGATTTTCTGTCCTGATCTTTTTTGTCATGGGACTGCTTGGATTTGGAAAATTATTGATTAACGTCTTATACCAACAGAAAGTTTTTACCGGAACAGGTACCCATTTCTGGCTTTCCACCCTGCGATGGGTAATTATTTTTATATTCCTGTTGTTGAGCATTTCAGGCCTTTACTTCTTCGGCCAGCCAAAGGACAGAAAGCAAAACAAATACCGGTTTATTTCGCCGGGTTCGTTACTGGGAACTTTTCTTTTCATTCTTGGCGGCATACTGCTCAAGTTGTATTTCCAGAACCTCACCCGTTATAACCTGATTTACGGTTCGTTGGGGTCTATCATTGTGCTGATGGTATGGCTGTATTACAACGCCATCATCCTGCTTATCGGCTACGAGCTGAATGCCAGCATCCGCCAGACGAAGGCCAAAAAGGCGAAGTACAAGGTGATAGAGTAAAACTATCTCCCTGAAAAAAGTGTTACAGAACCGTGAATTTGCCTTTTGACAGGAAAGGCATCCCTTCCGATTTCTTCATATACGACCTCATAGTAATAAACCCCGTCGGCACATAAAGTCCCGTTGTACCTGCCGTCCCATTTTTCTTCAATGCTGTTTAATGTCGCCATCCTGAC
>JAADID010000097.1:4116-4331 GCA_013151505.1 Chlorobiota bacterium
CTCCCCAGCGGTTGTAAATAACCATCTGAAACTTCGTGACATTCTCGCCAACAGCATAAAAATAGTCATTGTACCCGTCATTGTTGGGTGTGAATACATTGGGAATCCACAGCAGATTGCACTCATCAACTTTCACCGTGTCGCTCAACAAGCAGCGTCCGTCATCTATATCTACCCAGTAAGTCCCCGGCTCATATACAATTAAAATACTGTCT
>JAADID010000032.1 GCA_013151505.1 Chlorobiota bacterium
AACAATCGGGTTGGGATTCATCGAAAGGTTGTTTTTCATTTTTCTCTGGTTTTAAGCATGCAAACATAAGGATTTATCCGGGGTGATTTTTTTCCTGCAGTGAATGAATTCCGGTATAAACTTTTTAAAAACGAAGAAATTTTCAAACCTTTCCGAAAGGAAAACCTTTACCTGTACGATTCGAAATATGTTATCGGATTGGATATTTCCCATTATCAGAGCCGGATAGACTGGAAAATGCTCAATACTACAAAACATCCTAACAGGAAGACTTAAGCCAGAGGGGGATATTATCGTTTTTTCCATATTTCAGGATTTCGGCTTGTATGCAGGACAGCAATTACGACTACTTTTTTACCGTACATTTTATAGAAAACGCCAAACGGGAAACGTTTCAGAAAAATGACCCTGATTTCATGAAAACGTTTTTGATACGCTTTGGGCATTTTTCTGATATCTTCAATGCAGGTATCCAATTCGTTTAAAAAGTTATCAGTTAATTTTGGGGAGAGGTTATCATAATAATCAACGATGTCCTGAATATCGTTTTTGGCAGCAGGCCGGATGGAAAGACTATGCATGATTCCTTCGGATTCCTTTTTTTACCTCCTCCCATGAAAGTCCTTTATCGGTTGCATTATCAGCTTCTTTTTCGCGTTCTTCCAATATTTTTATATGTTCGGACGAGAGTTCGAAATTTTCTGCTTTTACAATGTGTTTAATATAATCCAGCAAGTCTTCCCAATCTTCAAACTCCGTCCTGGAAATATTCTTTACGTTCTTTATTGTGATGGTTGTCATGTCATTAAATTATTATACAAATATAATGCAAATACAGAAGATATGCTATCTTTTTTAGTGTGTAATTTACCGGTCCCGCTGACTGGTAGTAGTGCTACCCGTGCTTCCTGATTTGTGCCAAAGACACTCCTTCGGAGCAAATTCTGACCAGCAAGGAAAAACTCTGCGCCCTTCGCAATACCTTTACGTCCTTGCGATTAAAATAATCCGGTTAAAGATTATCCCTGAAATACTCCCATATCTTCTCATTCAGGTTCACCCGGTCTTTTCCTCCCACACCGTGCCCGTGACCCGGATAGACAAAGTAATCCACCTGTTTGTTGAGCGAAACGGCTTTCTCGATGAACAACAGGCTGTGCTGCCACACAACCGTAGGGTCCATCGTGCCATGAATCACCAGCGCTTTTCCATTCATATTTTTCACATAATTCAGGACGCTGGCCTTTTTGTATCCTTCAGGGTTGGTCTGTGGCGTGTCCATATACCGTTCACCGTACATTACCTCATAATATTTCCAGTCAATGACCGGCCCGCCGGCCACCGCCACCTTAAAGATTTCCGGATGTCGTAATTTAAGCGTCAGGGTCATAAAGCCTCCGTAACTCCAGCCATCCACACCAATGCGTGAGGTGTCCACATAAGGTAATGATTCCAGAAAGTTAATGCCAACCATCTGGTCTTTGGTTTCGATGGTTCCCACATTTCTGAAAATGGCCTGTTCGAAAGCCAGTCCGCGGTTGGCAGAGCCGCGGTTGTCGAGAGTGAAGATGATGTATCCGCGTTCGGCCAGGAAATTAAGGAACAGCCCTGCCCCGCCGAGCCATGAGTCGGTGACCAGTTGTGCATGAGGGCCACCGTAAACATAGACGATCACCGGGTATTTTTTCGTGCTGTCAAAGTCAACGGGCTTGATTAAACGGTAATACAATTCCGTACCATCAGGCGCTCTCAGGGTGGAAATGGTCATCTGCCCCAGCTTATAGTCCGCCAGCGGGTCTTTGTCTTTCTGAATTACCCTGACGGTTTTGCCTTTGCTGTCCACCAACTGGTATTTCCGGGTAATATCCGTGCTGCTGAAGATGTCTATTACGTATTTGCCGCTTTTGCTGATCAAAGCGTAATGCGTACCGTGGTCAGGGGATATGCGGGTAATCTTTCCGTTTTCGATGTTTACTTTATAGATATTCTTTTGCAGCGGACTGGTTTTGGTGGACAAAAACCATACTTCATTTTTTTCTTTGCCGTAATATCCCAGAAAATCAGTTACAACCCAGTCGCCTTTCGTCAGTTGTTTCAGCAACTTTCCATCGGTATTGAACAGATACAGATGGTTATAGCCGTCTCTTTCGCTCTGCCAGATGAACTCATCATTATGTTCCGGGCGGAAATAAAGCGGGTTTTCGGGTTCCACGTATTTCGGGTTTTCTTCTTCGAAAAGGGTTTTTTGTAACGCTCCTGTTGCCACATCATACCGGTTCAGTTTCAGATGATTCTGATCACGGTTGAGAATAGCAATATAGATTGTTTTGCTTTCCGGTCCCCAGGTGACAGCTGTCAGATAATGGTCTTTGGGCTCTCCGGTCTTCATGAATACCGTTTTTCCTGTTTCCAGGTCATAAACGCCAAGCGTTACCTCCTGACTGGTTTCGCCCGCCATGGGATATTTGATGTTTTTGACTTTGGCTATCCGCTGATTAATGTCCACAAGCGGATAATCGGCCACCATGGTTTCATCTTTCCGGTAAAAGGCGATTTTCTTTCCGTCAGGTGACCAGAAAATGCCCGTCTTGATCCCAAACTCCACCCGGTGAACAGTGTGACCGTTCACAATGCCCGGGTTCTTATCAAAAGTAATTTGCTTCACTTTCCCGTCTTCGGCATAATAGAGGTTGTTTTTTATCGTGAAAGCAGCAATACGTGTATCATTGTTAAAATCTATGTTTTCAGCGGAATCCGGTAACATGTTGACTTTCCACAGTTGATGGGATTTGTAGTTGTACTCGTAGTAGGTTTTCCCTATTTGAAAATAGCCGGCTTCATCATTGAACAGGTTAATGCGTGGTAGCCGCTTCAGCGAATCGTAGCCATTGGTACGCATACCGGTATTCAACATATCCAAATCGAGTAACAGGGTTTCCGTTCCCCGCCTGGCAGATACTTTATAGAGTGAGTTTTCCTTTGCAAAGGCATAATGCTCCGTTTCTCCGATCCACTGCAACTGCCGGACACGTGCCGGGAACAACTTTGGATTCATGTAAGAAGCATCCTCAATGGTCAGGAGCTTTTCCTGTGCACTAAGGGAAAGAACGATAAAACTGAAAATGAAAACAAATGATCTTCTCATGGCTCGGGTTTTTAACAAAGCGGCAAATTTAGGATTTTAAATGATGTTGTGAGGATGGGTTTTGGTTCCGGAACTTTCCGCACCGGCGACTGAAGTCGCCGGTACAACAGGGAGTCTCAAAAGAAACGGCTGCTATTGATTCTGCGGCGCTTTTTCCACCAGAAATTTGAAATCAGACAAATACTGGCTCAATTTGTCATCTAAATAGACATAAAACGGAGGTTTCAGTTCAATGGGTATCTGAACGGTGGTATAATTCCACCACCCTCTGTCATAAGGGACTTCGGGGGCCTGATAGTCAAGATATTTTTCCCACAGTTTACCTTTGTCGTCCGCCCCGCGTATGATGATAAAAAACCATCTGAAATTGGCCCGGTTATCGTCAAAACGGGAAATATAGATTTCCAGCTCGCCGCCTTTGGCATTTTTTTCCAGTTCCCTGAATTTCTGATCGCGTTCTTCAGTGCTCCAGTGATTTTCTTCCGCTTCTTTGGTAAGTTCCGCTTTTAGCTGGCCAAGGTCTTTGTAAGCAATGGCTGTTATGGGCAGGAAATTGTAAGCTGCCGGTGCGTGGAATACATGGCCGAATACCCGGGTGATCGCGTAACCGTTATCGTAGCGGGTTTCGTTATCCAGCCAGGATTTGTTATACAATTTCGGGTTGATATCCTGTGAAAAAAGAGGAGATGTCAGTAAAACAACAGCTAGTGATATTAAAGTTTTCATGGCCTGAATGTTATTATATCGAACTGTCAATCAGTTGCAAAAACAATGCCGCCTGTTGTTAAAAGCTTTTAATTATTTCGGCAAACCCGAAAATAAGGTCGGGTTCTTCTTCAAAACGATTTCCCACCACCGCTATATCTGCACCTGCTTCAAGGATACTTTTCATTTTTTCTTTCGTCCGGATTCCGCCGCCCACGATCAGAGGTACCTCGATGGATTGTTTCACAAAAGCGATCATTTCCTCTGGAACGGTCTGTGAAGCCCCGCTACCGGCATCCATAAAGATGAGTTTCAATCCCAGCATTTCACCGGCCATTGCTGTGCAGGCGGCAATATCCTTTTTGTCGTTAGGGATGGGAAAAGAGTTGCTCATGTATGTTACTGCCGTAGGTTTTCCACTGTCAATAAGCATGTATCCCGTGGGAATGGTTTCCAGTCCTGCCAGCTTGATGTAGGGTGCCGCCAGAACGTGCATACCAATGAGCATAT
>JAADID010000188.1 GCA_013151505.1 Chlorobiota bacterium
TTCATGTGGCTTGTTCCCGGATACCTGATCAATGCTTACCGGGATAAAATTATCAATATTCACCCTGCACTTCTGCCGAAATATGGTGGAAAGGGAATGTATGGCGCCAGGGTTCACGAAGCCGTTATTGAAAATCATGAAAAAGTATCCGGGATCACCATTCATTATGTGAATGAAAAGTATGATGACGGCCAGATCATTTTTCAAAAGAAAATCCCGGTTCTTGAAAAGGATACGCCGGATACCCTGGCTGCCCGTATCCACGAGTTGGAATATGAGTATTATCCAAAGATTATTGAGAATTTGTTGAAGGAAGGATAATTATACCGATTATTCTTCGGGAACCAGCATCAGCACCTGCTTTTTCTTCAGTTCCGACTTGTCCATGTACTGAATTCTGTATTCCCCGTTGACAAACATTTCCGCCTGGTCGGCATAATGGGGGCTCATGATGTTGCCCGACTGACCCGTTGGGATGATGGAAAGTGCATGTTCCGGGTCACCGAAATCAAGCAACAGACGCATGGCCGGCCCGCCTTTTACAGGATAAATTCCCGATGCAGAATATTCAAACGCTTCTTTATCAATAACCTCATTGCTCCCCGCTTTGGCAAAAGGCCCAACATTGAAAATCTTATCAAACGGCTTTTTACGACCGATGGGATGAACATGGGTAAGTGTATGTACTTTACCCCATTGCCAGGAGGAAACATCCTCGCCAAACTGTTTTGTGAGGGCATCAATGGTTTGCGTCAGGGAAAGTGTAAAAATGTCCTCCCGCGTTTCTTTTTTATCCTGTGTGCTGATGTCGTCCCACCACACGGAATTTTTGTCTGTCAACAGACTTTCAAGGCTTGACCTTACAAGAACAGAACCGACCGTTTTATCAAAATTCTCCTCTCCCAACTCGTCCAGCATGGCATTACGCAGGATGAAATAAAGAAGCTGATTGTAAATTGTTACACCAATACCGGATACGTTAGAAGAGCCGTCCCACCACTTCAGTTCACCGATTGCTGCTGCGGAGGTCTTTGCCGAATTTCCTGTTCCGGTAAACACCAGGCTGTTTTCAAGTATTAGCCGCACAAGCCGCGTATCCCTGTCAGAAGTATTGTCTAACTGGATTTGCTTCATTTCCGGGGCATCCCATTTTTGTTTTGCAGTCACCAGTTTTTCAATCCTTTTTGCCCGGTAGCCAGGAAAATAATATCCGGGAATGGAAACGCCGTTAACCGGTGGCGGAGGATTATTTGTTGTGCACAGGAAACCATCCGGTGGGTTTATGCTTTTGGGATTGTAATCAAAAGGATGAAACCCGAGCACATCATCTTTTCCGGATGCACCGTCCAGTATCAGTTTGGGATTCACATGGGGCGGACGTTTGGGAATACTTCCTGCACCCCACCAGGCAATGTTATTGTCCGCATCGCCGTAAACCACATTTAACCCGAGCAGATCAATCAGTTTCACCCCTTGTTCAAAATCAGCAATGTCGTTTGCATTGTTAATCCGGTACAGTGCCTGCAATGCGGTAGATACCAATTCGTTGGAAGCCCACCAAAGTGAAACCGGCTGTTCTTCAAGCCCGGCAATATCTTTGAAAGCATCATTCAGAACCGGACCGTGCCGGGTGTATCTGACATCGTAATCCATATCTTCTCCCTCTTTTACACGGATTGTTTCTTTTTCAACACGGTAGTTTTCCCAGTGATCAACCGACCAGTACTGATTTGCATTGTCCGGATTTTGCCTTTCACGGTACAGGTCCATATTGTCGAACGGAAAGATGGTAAGTCCCCAGCCGTAATGCCTGTTATGTCCCATCAGGGGAAATGGTACCACAGGTAAGTAATAACCGAACATCTCGAAACCGGGATAATTCAAATGTGCCTCATACCATACTGCCGGTTGTGAATATTTGATGTGGGTATCATTCGCCAGCAGCACCTTGCCCGATTTGGACCTTTCCTTGCTCATCGCCCAGTTGTTTGAGCTGTTCCAGACGGGCAAAGGAAAAATATCCTGAAAATTTCCGGACGAAAAAACCAGGTCCAGTATTTCTGCTTCACTGTTCCTGTTTTCCGCAATATCGTTTGTGTCCGGCGGAACGATCCCAAAATCTACCAGATACTTGTCACCCAGCTTTTTATGAATATATGTAACCATGGGCTCCTGCGAAAGGGCTGCGGTAAATCCCAGTGACATGTATCCGATTGCCGTGTAGATATCTGCGGGTGTAAATTTTTCGGGTTTAAACCCGATCAAGGTGAATTCAACGGGAAGATTTCCGTTTTCAATGAAGCTGTTTATTCCTTCCAGGTAGGCAAGCGCCTGATGTTTGTAAGGTTCATCAATATTTTTAAAAAAATATTTTGCATTCCTTTCAGCCGATTTCCGGATGGATAAAGTTCGCATTGTTTTGTCAATACCGATGAATTCTTTTCCGAGGATTTCGGACAAACGACCGCTCGTGGCCCGCCTGATCATGACCATCTGAAAAAGCCGTTCCTGTGCCTGCGCATAGCCGAGAGCAAAGTAAGCGTCGTGGGCATTTGCAGCATAAATGTGAGGAACCGCATATTCATCATAAATGATCTCGGTTTTGTCCTTAAGACCTTTTAGCGTCAGGGTGCCATCATAAACAGGTTTTGTACTCCGCAGCCAGATATAAGTTCCTGCCAGAATCAGGATAATCAAAACCAAAAGAACGATTATTAATCTTTTTACAAACTTCATGGAAGGAATTTTAATCTTCAAAAATAGAAAAGATTGGTGAATAGCGATTAGCGATTAGTGAGGTGATTTGTGAAGTCGTATGGTGTGACTGGCAAATTGACAATCAGCTAACTGAAACAGAAAATAATATATATCGTTTAGCTCCGGGCGATGCCGAGGCCTCGGCAGTGCGTGGGAGTCCCCTGCATCTGATGGGCAAAATGAAATATCATATTTCATAAGAAGGGGATTCCCACTTCGCGCGTGCAGGATCTGAATTAAACGTGAATTATTGAGTGCGGAGTGATAAAAAAATAGTGATCGGTGAAGACGAGGTACCTTTTCTTTACAATTCTATGTTTTCAACAAGGATATCCACCTTATCCTCAAACCTGATCATCGCATTGACTAATCTTGCCTTTTTAAAGTATTTCAAATCTTCGATGTGGATATCGGCCGTGCGGATTTTTTCTTCATCAAGCAGTTGTGCGCGGCGGGTTCCTTTCAATAAGGGAAAAGCAGGGGTTATCCATTCTTTGCCGTTGAAAAACAAAATGTTTGCAAATGAGGTGTCGGTAATCAGCCCGTTTTTGACAATAAGAATATCATCACAGTCGTCTTTTTTTGCCAGTAATTTTTCAATGGCTTGCCTGTCTATGTATTTATGTGAATAGTCAATTTCATCATCTATGACCAGCCTCAGCGAATGAATTTTCGGGAGGTGATAAGGGAAAAATTCCACTTTTTCGATCGTAGTCGAATAGACCAAACGGCATTTGAACAACCTGTGTTCATTTGGCGTCGGGATTGCAGATCCCAATGCGCTTTGGAAACTTGAATTATAAAAATATTCTTTCAAATCTATTTCATCCTCCCGTCCGAGCAACACTTTCCTTGACCGGTTCATCCGCTGCTGATGATAGGCCAGGTTATCGAAGCGGCTGTTATCGAAGCGTATGGTCTCGAGGAGTTTCAAATTGAATTTTTGTTATTTAATAAAACCATTGTGTAACGGATTTTTATATTTATTTCACCAAATCCATTTCTTCCACAAGGTAACCCGCCCCTGCGAACTTATCCACAATGAAAAGAAAATAGCGGATGTCGAGCGAGATGTTGCGACAGACTTTCGGATCATACATCAAGTCGCTCATGGTGCCTTCCCAGCAACGGTCGAAGTTCACGCCTACGAGATAACCATCGGCGTTCAGCACCGGACTGCCTGAGTTACCTCCCGTTGTATGGTTTGTAGCGATGAACGCCACCCGCATGGTTCCGTCGGCAGCTGCATAGGGGCCGTAATCCTTATTTTTGTAAAGTTCTTCCAGCTCGTCCTCTACCACATAATCGTAAATCTC
>JAADID010000272.1 GCA_013151505.1 Chlorobiota bacterium
TTTACCCCGGAAATTCATACTTCTCAATAAACTCTTTAAGCCCTTTGTAAACATTCCGGTTGACTTTCACAAGCGGTAAACGCAATACATTTCTGCACATGCCCATGATGGATAAGGCAGCTTTCACGCCTGCCGGATTACCGTCGGCAAACAGCAGGTTGATGAAGTCGAGCAGCGAATAATGTATGGCCAGTGCCTCATCGTATTTTTCTTTATGAATGAGACGGACCATGGCAGAAAAGGCAGCCGGATAGGCATTGGCTACCACCGATATCACCCCGTCGGCACCCAGCGCCATAAGCGGATAGGTCAGTGCATCGTCTCCCGATAAAACGGAAAAACCGTCGGGCCGTTTCCGGATGATATCCATGGCCTGGAACAGGTTTCCGGAAGCTTCTTTCACCGCCACGATGTTCCAGTGTTCCGAAGCCAGGTCAAGGATGGTTTGGGCGTCAATGTGAGAGCTTGTCCGGCCGGGCACATTGTACAGGATAATATCCACAGGGCAGGCACGGGCGATTTCGCTGAAATGTTCGAACAACCCCTGCTGGTTGGGTTTGTTATAGTACGGCGCCACCGAAAGAATGGCTTTGATACCGTCGAAATCGGTGCTTTTGATTGTTTCCACCACCGACCGGGTATTGTTGCCTCCTGCGCCCAGCACGATGGGCACACGGCCGTCAACTGATTTTTTTATGAAGGTTATGAGTTCCTCTTTTTCTTTTGTCGTGAGGGTAGCTGCTTCGCTTGTCGTCCCCAGGGCCACGATGAAATCCACTTTGTTGACGATGAGGTCTTCGATCAGCAGATCGAGTGAGCGGAAATCTATCTTCCCGCCGGGAAGAAACGGCGTGATGATGGCTACGCCTGTTCCGCTGATCACGGTATCCAGATTGTTTCGTATCATTTTTATTTCATTTTCGGGTGAATATTCTATTAAACTTACCTTGTTTTTATTTTCAACACTGACAAGTAATGCCTCACCTGATCGTAAAATTTCCGGTATCCTTTTTCCCCGGGATCAAATTTCAGTGTCAGGTCATAAATTTTGTTCAGGCCCGGGTTGTCAGGTCCGACTTTAAATCCTGCTTTTACTTCCGAAACCAGCTTGTAACAAAACGGATCCGGTTGGTCAATAAAACTGATCATCAGTTCGAAATCTTCTTTATCAAAAGTTTCCTGCAGGTAATTCTTCATTCTTCCAAACAATGTGAAATCATTCAGGTCGAAATAAAAAATTGATTTGTCTGTGATCACATCCACTTTTTCGGGTTCATGACTGAAAACAAGCGCTGTAACTTTTCCCTCGTTCGACCGGATGTACCTTACCAGTTTCCTGACTTCATCCAGCTCGGCTTTGCTTTCTACACAAAAAAACATCCCGATGTTCCGGGGCTTCGACAGATCGTGAATAATCCCGGGTTTATGGTCCGCAACAGGACCTTTTTTACCGAAATATATCTGAATATTCTTTTTTAAGTCATCAAAATATGCCACTTCAATCAATTTCTTTTTCGCGAACGGGTAAAATTAACAAGAATTCGCTATGGGTTTTTGCTATTTAAAATTACTTTTGAAAAAATTATCCGGTTTATTTCATGAAAGTCACTTTTCTCGGCACCGGCACATCACAAGGCATCCCCGTTATTGCCTGTCAATGTGATGTTTGCCGTCATGGCAGCCGTTACGATAAACGGCTTCGCTCTTCGGTGCTGATCGAAGTGGACGGCAGGACATTCGTTATTGATTCGGGCCCGGATTTCCGGCAGCAGATGCTGAAAGAGGATGTTTTGCATCTTGATGGTATTTTGGTAACCCATCATCACAAAGACCATATCGGCGGAATGGACGATGTCCGTTCTTATAACTGGGTACTCAAACGGCCGATGGACATCTATGCTTCCGAATATTCGCAGACGATCATCAAAAGCGACTTCTTTTATGCGTTTGATGATTACGGCTACCCGGGTGTGCCTTCTTTTAATCTCCACACGGTCGGATCAAAGCCTTTTGTTACGCACGGCATTGAAGTCATTCCCCTTGAGGGCCTCCACCACACCCTGCCTGTCCTGGGATTCCGTATTGGGGACTTTGCCTATATCACCGACATGAATTACCTCCCCGCCCGCACCATGGCGAAACTGACGGATTGCAAAATCATTGTGCTGAATGCCTTACGTAAAAAATACCATTTTTCGCATTTTACCCTGGAACAGGCCGTTGAGATACTTGAGTTTCTGAGGCCTGAAAAAGCCTATCTCACTCATATCAGTCATTTGATGGGATTCCATGAAGAAGTGAATAAAGAGCTTCCCGGCTTTATCAGGCTGGCTTACGACGGGTTGAAGATCGAAATTTGATCCCAGGGCTTTAGATGAGAATCCAAATGACTTATTCACCTGTGATGAATATCTTTTTGAATATATAACAGGTTCTTGAACAAGGAGTTTAAAGACTAACAAAAAGAAAAATCCCGAAAATTATTCCTTTTCATTTTAACAATTCCATTTTATCATAAAAACAATTTAAGTAATAACATCTGGTTAAGAAAAAGGAAATTATTATATCTGATGATAAGCATCATTCATTAATTTCATTACATTTGATGACAAACTATTGGGAAAAATCAGGGATCGTACTGTACAGTTGTTGATTATTGTTTAAAAGCAAGAATCTACAACTCCACCTGCTTTATCAAGTACTCGGTTTAATAACAATTAACAGAACCACTATGAAACCCATTCAGGTTTATCTGGCATTATCCGATTCAGAGCAACTTATATTTTTCCGGAAAGTTTGCAAAGAATTGAACACGGTCTGTAAAAAATTTAAAACAGACACCCTACTGACCAAACCATCTGATGCAATCCTAAAAATACTGGTTGTTGATCCCGACAGCGCCACAAAACTGCCTCAACTTTCCGGTCGAAATAAAGCTTATAAAGACCTTTTGTGCATAATGGTTCTATCACATGACCAAATGTCCGAAGAATGGCTGCATAAAGGAATGGACGATGTTATCCGGTGGCCGGTTTCCAAAGATGAAATCAAAAACCGTTTTAAATTGTTCGCCAGGTTAAGTACGTTGAAAAAAGGAAAAGAACATCCGTTTGAAACTGATCTGTACAATCTGATTAATACCAGTAGTGCATCTGTCTGGTCTGTTGACAAAGACCTGAATTTTATCAGTACGAATAAAAGTTACAGGGATTTCTGCCGCAATGTTTATCAAACAATTCCACGGACAGGTGAACCTGCCATGGATGTCCTGCCGGGTAGTTTAAAAAATCTTTGGAATGAGAATTATCAGAAGGCATTCAAAGGAAAAAAGGTAGTTTTCGAATATTCTGAAGTAGTAAAAAACAAGTTGGCCTATTTTGAAGTTTTTCTCAGACCTATCAAGGATAACGATAAAGTTATCCGGATTTTTGTTTACAGATATAACATCTCAAGCCTAAAGGAATACCAGAGAAAGCTGGAAGAGGCCAATGCTTTGCTCAAAAAATCCCAGGCCATCGGAAAAATGGGATTTTTATTCTGGGACCTCGAAACCAACCAAATAGAGCTTTCAGATGAAATATATAAACTATATGGCCTTCACAGGGGCGAAACCTGTTCAATGCCAGATTTTGTCGCAAAGGTCTGTCATCCCGATGATTTGGATTATGTCAATCAAAATCTGTTAATGGCCATCAGGAATATCAAGGATTATGATATTGAGCACCGGATAGTCAGACCTGACGGACAAATTATCTGGGTGCATGCCAAAGCACAACTTTTATTTGATGAACAGGGAAAAGCAGTAACCTTGTTAGGAACCATACAAGATATCACCGAAAGAAAAAAAACACAAGATGAACTGGTAGTTAAAGAAGAAAACCTCAAGACAATATTAAATTCCATCGGTGATGGCGTAATTGCCACCGATGCCAAAAGCAGAATAAAATTAATGAATCCTGTTGCCGAAGCATTAACTGAATGGACAGAAAGCGAAGCACTTAATCAACCCCTTGAGAACATCTTGCATGTTATAGATGAAAATACAAGGAAAAGGATTACC
>JAADID010000264.1 GCA_013151505.1 Chlorobiota bacterium
AGCCGCCGGTACGTTTAACTTTTTTCAAAATATACCGGTCAAGTTGTTTTGTCAAATCATCAAATGAAGAAACCCAAAAAAGTTTCCGGTTCTCTATTTCATAAAGATCGGCAAAGGTTTCAAAAGTAGTTCCATCCGATCGTTTACGGACACTGCCTTTTTCGTAAAACGAAGCTCTTTTCAACAGTTCGTTTTTGGGTAGCCATCCGATAACCGTAAATTCATTTGTTTTTTTATTCAGCGATCCGAAAATGTATGTATCAACATGATAATCTTTCTGCAAGCCAATGAAATTGTTCACATAATAGTACCTCACGCCGGTTGTCCTGCCCATGGTCTTCACATCTATGGACAACCCGTGATAAACAAGGTCAATACCTTCATCAAAACCATCTTTGCCGTCCACCCAGGGCATGTTGAATAAATCCAGCACAACGGATTGGCCGATGATCCCGGTCAGTTGCTGCTCCGGGGTCCCGTCGGCAATTCCCCTCTTGCCGAAATTGTATTTCTCCAGTTGCTGTTTGCAATGCCGAATGATTTCCGGTTTTACGGGAACGGTGAACATGATAATAAAATTGAATATGAAAGTTTACCTTATTTCCGTTTATTATTTTTCAACCGCCTGACAGCCGAATCACAATACTCTTTTGAAATATCTATTCCGAGATAACGCCTGCCCAGCCGTCCGGCAACTGCTGTAGTGGTTCCCACGCCGTTAAAAGGATCGAGAATCATATCGTTCCTGAATGAAAAAAGCTTGAGCGCCTGCTCCACCAGCTTTTCGGGAAACATGGCCGGATGGCCGTATTTTTTCATATCCCTCTCGGGAGCTATTGACCATTTGGCTACCACGGATTTTTTAAACTCATCGGCCGATATGTCAATGTCTCCTTTTTTTCCGTCATGTTTAAGATCGCCTTTACTAAATATCTCCAGAAATTCCCATGTATATTTCAGGTACGGGCTGCTCGGGCTTTTCCAGCTACCCCAGGCCGTATATTTACAATTGTAATTGTTTTTTTCCCACAGTATCTCCCCTTTCCAGATCAGCTTTTTATTGATAAAATGATTGCTGATGATGTGGTGGCTGGGGATGTAATCGGAAAAAAGCGGCTGGACATTGACGATGATCCTCCCACCGTATTTCAGCACCCGGACTGTTTCATCAAAAATGGCAAATAGTTGCTCAAAATACTTTTCCCAGTAATGGGCATCTGCGTTGTCGGAATATTCCAGCCCGAAATTGTACGGGGGAGAAGTAAAAACCATGTCCACACAGTTGTCAGGCAGTTTTTTTAACACCTTTAAACTATCCCCGCAAATGATCCTGTTTTCATATTCACCGGGGAAGTCGTTGTTTTGTTTTGAAAAAGAGTGATCCTGGGCGTAATAATAAATTCCCCTGTTTTTTTCCTTTCCTTTCCTTCCCGTTACTTTCCGTTCCTTGTTGTAATCCACATAATTACGTTTACCGTTGTTCAGTCCGTAACTTTTAATGCTTTCAACCTTTTGGAGGATACCTGTGAACACTTTCCGGTTCTCATCTGTATGTGACCGGGCTTCGGCAAACCCTTTTAATTTTCTGATATCTATTTCTTTCAACAGCAATATCAGGTTTCCGTCCCTGATCTCCAGCCGGGCCTCCTTTTCGGAAAAGAAAGCGTTGAAACGGGTTAAAAGTTCCTGCCGGGTGTTTATTTTTTCCGCTTTTCCCTGTATTATCAGTTCTTTATAATTCAATTTGTTTCTCTTTCAGTTATATGCATTCTTTCACTTTCAAAAGTACAATACAATTTTTATAACTTTGTAAAAAACATAAAAAATGGATATTCAAACAAAAAAGCTCAATTTCATCCAGGAGTTTTTACGCCTTACTGACGAGAAGGTAATTGACAAACTCAACCGCATTCTAAAGTCAGAGAGGAAAAAACAAATAGAAAAGGATTTAAGCCCGATGAGTATCGAACAGTTGAATGATGAAATTGATAAAGCAGTGGAAGATGCAAAGAATGAAAGAGTAATAAAAGCTACTGGTTTGAAAGACAAATGGGTCTAGAAGTTTATTGGACACGGTTCGCTGAAAATAAATTAAATGAGATTTATGATTATTATGAAGCAAAAGCAAGACCCCGAATTGCCCGAAAATTGGTTTTTGGTATTGTTGATAGCACAATTCGTTTAGAAAAAAATCCTTACATAGGCCAAAAAGAAGATCCTTTAGTTGACAGACCCCACGATTTCAGGTATCTTATTTACAAAAATTATAAAATAATTTACTGGGTTGATATTACCAATAAGCGCGTTTATGTTGCCAATGTATTTGACTGCAGGCAAAATCCAGAAAAAATAAAGGAGTTTTAAAAATATTTCAAAAATGCAGCTTATGATAATCAAACCGTTGCCGGTTGCGGTATTCCCTGATCCTGCGGGCGATATCAAGGAAAATGAACAGCTTGTTGCGACTCAACCATTCGATGGCTTCACTTTTTTCATTCACGGCATCTGCCAGAACAATCAGAAAATCGAAATCGTATTTCCGGAGCCAGGCATACGCTTTCGGGCTCCGGTCAATGGCTTCGTCGAAAGCGGCAAAATGGGGAAATTTATTTTTCATCAACCAGCCGAATGCTTCACGACTTCCACGTATGGCACTGCTTAGGGCAGCCATCTCTGGATAACCGTTTTCAAGCAACCATTTGAAAAACTCTTCACCTCCTTCTTCATCAAAGGTTTTCGCAAAAGCAAGCAATATTTTAACAGGATAATCAAGCATTGTTGTAAAAGTACAAAGGAAATCAGAGAAATCGTACAGATATTCCCAAAAATTTTTCAGGAATATAAAATACAACCTTTGGATTATTACAATAATTGTACATTTGATTTGAAATCATTTCTGGATATTTTTGCTCAAAAACAGGTACGCCTGGATATCATTTAATTTAAGCTTTTTTTAGCCCTGTTCCATGAAAAGAGAAATTTACTATAAGTTGAGCCCACGTATGAGAAGAATCGCCCGGAGGCTTTATTACTTCCCCGTTGACCTTTATGAGTCCATAACCGGAAAGCGGGAGAAGCTGACACCCCCCAGAGGACGGATATTCATCGGATCGGGGGATTTCAAAAGCCAGGGTAACCGTATCCTGAAACAGATGGTGGAACTGGGCGGGCTGAAACCGGACGACAGGGTGCTGGATGTGGGATGCGGTATCGGCAGGATTGCCGTTCCTTTAACAGGATTTTTAAGCAATAAGGGTTCTTATGAAGGTTTTGATATTGTCAAATCGGGTATCCGTTGGTGTACAAAACATATCAGTGCTTCTTTCCCGAATTTCCGTTTCAAACACATTGACCTCAAGAACGAACTTTATAACCTGAAAACAAATCAAAAGGCCAAAGATTTTGTGTTTCCTTACCCTGACCAGGAGTTTGATTTTGCTTTCCTGATCTCGGTATTCACACACATGATGCCTGAGGATGTGGAAGCCTACCTGAAACAGCTCAACCGCGTTCTGAAAAACGGAGGTACCTGTTTTTGCACTTTTTTTGTTATGAATAAAGAATCGAAAAGGTTAATGAATCTGATTGACGGGATCAGGTTCGACGCTGATTTTGGGAATTACTATCTGCACAATACCAACGTCAGGGAAGCCAATGTGGCTTATGAAGAAAATTATCTGAAAGACCTTTTCAAAAGTTCCGGCTTTGAGTTAACCGGCATGCATTACGGCTACTGGTCAGGACGGGCGAAGGAAACGGCGAAGGATTTCCAGGATGTGATCGTTTTAAAGAAAAAGAGAGCTCAGAAAAATTAACATCCGAAGCGCTTTTTGAGGTTGTATTCATTTAAGCACCTTTAAGCGGGACGCTTAAAGCGGGTTCAATATTGGGTTTAAAAAATTAAATACACCAAACTGCTTTAAGCGTCCCGCTTAAAGCTCAATGGTCTGAAAAGATTTCGTTCCGCTGGAACTTATCTCCTTTTCTTTTTTATTCCAGGGACTTACGTCGCCTGGTAAGAAGATTTCCTGCCTACGGCAGTTTGACCCACCGCCCCATTTGACCCCGCTTTAAGCCTGACTTGCCGTCAGGCAGGCGTCCCGCTTAAAGCTTAACCTCTCTTTCAGTTGCACATTTGTATCATTAAAAACCTTATTTCAGAATCTGGCTGGTTAATGGTCATCAGTTAACCTTAGTAGAAAGAAAATGGAAGATAAATTCAACCTCTTATAGCTTATTTCGCTCGCCTGACGCAATAAAAGACATAATATTAACATTGTCAATGGAGATATTTCATATATTTGCATATTGTTAATGGATATATTACAATTATGAAAAGGGAATCAATCGAAACAATTGTATTAGACCAAAGGGAATCGCTGGAAAAAAAAGAAAAAGGCATACCACGTGATGTTGATTTTGATAAACAGGCGTCAACACAACAAATTACAGTTATTTCGGGTATTCGAAGAAGCGGAAAATCAACACTGCTGTTACAATTCATGCAACGGTTTGAAGAGTTTTCCTATTTGAACTTTGACGATGAGCGCATGCTGAATTTTAATGTTTCCGACTTTCAGACGCTTATGTTGGTTTTTGCGAAATATACAAAATCAAAAGTCGTATTTTTTGATGAAATACAAAATGTGGACGGCTGGGAACGATTCATAAGGAGGATATTTGATGAAGGGTATAAAATTTTCGTCACCGGCAGCAATGCCAAACTGCTTTCTTCGGAACTGGCGACACACCTTACGGGACGTTATGTTAAAATAGAGTTGTTTCCGTTTTCATTCAGGGAGATACTTTCTTTTCATCATGTAAATCCGGCGAAATTGTCTTCATCCACAATATCAGAAATTGTGACTTTATTCGATGATTATCTTTTGAAAGGCGGCTTCCCCGAAATGATAAAATACAATGACAATGAATATCTGACAAGAGTTTATGAAGATATTCTTTACAAGGATTTGATTGTTCGGTATAAAATAAAAAACATTAAACAGTTTAAAAACCTGTCGCAATATCTGTTTACGAATTTCACAAACAGCATCAGTTATAACTCGTTAAAAAATGTTCTCAATATAAAAAGTTCCACCACTGTACAGGAATACATTTCTTTTCTTGAAGAGAGTTACCTGTTATTTGAACTGTACAAATACGATTTCTCACTGAAAAAGCAATTTGTCTCAAATAAAAAAATCTTTGCAATTGATAACGGCATCAGAAATAGAATTGCTATGATGTTCAGCTCTGACAGAGGCCGCTTTTTGGAGAACCTGGTATTCATTGAACTGAAGCGTCGCAGAAAAGAATTGTATTTTTATAAAACGGCAAATCATCTGGAAACAGACTTCTTATATTATGAAAATGAGCACTTTCACTTATTACAGGTTTCCTACGGCCTGGATGACATGAGAACCCGTGAGCGGGAAATCAAAGCTTTGATTACTGCTACACGTGAATTGCCGCAAACAAAGTGTATGCTGTTGACTTACGATGAAGAAGATACCATTGTAAAAAACGGAGTGGAGATAAATGTATTACCGGCCTGGAAATGGCTTTTGGGAATTAACAGTTAATCCTGTTCCTCTGTTTACTTTTCGTAACATTCGTGAGTCTTAATATGTAGTTTTAAAAAAAAGAAAATGAGTGACAAATCTGAAATTCACCCATTAAGATTGAAAGTAGAAGAGACACAAAGATTTTTTGAAGTGATTGGTGAAATCATTTTTCAATTTTCAATAGTGGATTATCAATTAACTGGAATGCTATCTATAATGATGAATTACAAGAGCGATGAAATTGGTGATTTTATATTAAACTATTTAGGTGCCACAACAGGAAGAAAACAGCAATTACTAACAAAAATAGTAGAAGTCGAATCAGTCAAATTAACCATTAGT
>JAADID010000093.1:0-9619 GCA_013151505.1 Chlorobiota bacterium
GTGAATTGTGATTGGTGAATTATGAGTGAAAAGGGAAGATTTGGATACCGGGAATTGGAAGAATGAATACTTGATAATTGATTCTGGGTATTTGATACCGGAATTTGATATGAAACAAATCAATTACCCGGCCATTTATGGCCGGGGAAAAACCATAGAACAGTAGAACAGTCGAACCATGAAAACAGCCATATTATCACCTGCATGCTGGAGGACGCCTCCGCGAAAATACGGTCCCTGGGAACAGGTGGCCTCAAACATTGCCGAAGGACTTATCAAAAGAGGGGTGGATGTGACCTTGTTTGCCACGGCAGATTCCATTACTTCCGGAAAGCTGGAAGCCGTTTGTGAAAAACCGTATGGTGAAAACCCCGACATGGATGCAAAAGTCTGCGAATGCCTGCATATATCCCATTTCATGGAAATGTCAGGAGAGTTTGATATCCTGCACAACAATTATGATTTCCTCCCCCTCACTTACACCAGGCTCATCAAAACGCCGATGGTAACCACCATTCACGGGTTTTCCTCTCCGAAGATAATTCCTGTTTTCAGGAAATATAACGACAACAATTATTATGTATCCATCAGCAACTCGGATCGCAGTCCCGAGCTCGATTATATTGCTACGGTTTACAACGGCATCCGGGTCGAAGATTTTACATTCCGGGAAAAAGGTGGGGATTACCTATTGTTTTTCGGGAGGATACATCCCGAAAAAGGTACTTTTGAATCCATTCAAATAGCAAAAAAAGCAAAAAGGAAGCTTATCATTTCGGGGCTGATCCAGGATCAGAAATATTTTGATGAAAAAATTGCGCCTTATGTGAATGACGATGACATTGTATATGTCGGGAATTCAGGTCCGGAAAAAAGAGACCGTCTGCTGGGCCATGCATACGCCCTTTTGCATCCCGTAAGTTTTGAAGAACCGTTCGGGTTGAGTGTTGCCGAAGCCATGTGCTGCGGTACGCCTGTCATCGCATTCACCAGGGGTTCCATGCCCGAACTCATTATGGATGGTAAAACAGGTTTTCTGGTCAACACAGTGGAAGAAGCTGTTGATGCTTTGTCGGAAATAAAAAATATTGAACGTTCTTTTTGCAGGCAATGGGTTGTGAGCAACTTCAGCATCGAAAAGATGATAGACGGTTATCTCGCAGTTTATACTCAGGTGCTGGAAAAGA
Source organism: Chlorobiota bacterium (assembly GCA_013151505.1). Lineage (GTDB taxonomy): Bacteria > Bacteroidota > Bacteroidia > Bacteroidales > F082 > JAADID01. The sequence goes on from JAADID010000093.1 coordinate 1,188, forward strand.
AAAAATAAGGTTTATCCGGAGGCATTTTTACCGGATGGGCTGTCCTTGTTCCCCTTAATTTCGCGCCGGGTTATTTTTCTATAGAAGCACTCAATCAGGCCTGGTTTTTTGCTTTTTATCTTTATCTATTTTACAACAAGCATGGGCGTTTTATTGTTCTCCGTTATTATTCTTTCGGTAAACCCTGACAGCATACGGATATTTAAACCCGAATGATTCCGGTCGCCCAATACCACAAGATCCGTTTCGTTTTCATTCAGATAATCCATAAGCGCCAGATGAGGTTTGGGCCTCGGCTCAAAAACTACTTTGGTATTTATCTTCAGGTCAAAGTCACGGGAATATTCGGAAACAAATTTCTCAAATGCTTTCTTCTCCTCCTCAAATATTTCTTTGCTTTTTGCAGTCAGGATTTTGTCTTTAACTGAATGATAACCTTCGCTGATGGCCTTTTCAAGTTCCATGAAATAGTTAATATGGGATATAAACATGCAGGTGACTTCGGGCCGGGGGGTTATTTTTGAGGCCAGTTCCAAAGCCCTTCGCAGAACTGTTTCCGAGAATTTGGACTCGTCCAGGGCAACCAGTATTTTGTCAAGTTTGTGTTTTGCCTGTTCAGGAACAACCATTACCTGTGCCGGAATATGACGGATGGTCAGCTTGGCCATTTCCCCGGATGAATCTTTTGTCTTGCCAATAAAGATCAGTTCCGATTTTTTATTTACTAAAAAATGAAGGACGGCAGGAGAGTACAAATCTGCAACTGCAAAATAGTTTACATTTTTAACATGGGGGTAAAAACCTTTCAGATTTTCTTCCATATTCTTCTCGAACGACTTAAGGAACAGCTTTACGGTTTTATCATGTTCATCATTTTGCAGGTTCATGAATAAGTTCCGTATTGTAAAAACAAAGAGGTTGTTTATCGTGTTAATGGGAATTTTTGTCGCCAGAAAGTCAACGTATTTGCACAGAAATTCATCCGCTTTCGAAAAGTTTATTCCGACAATTAAATGCTCTAATTTCATGAGATATAATTTTAAATGTTTATAAATTCAGGATCAGATATCCAGTTCGCCTCTTTTCCGGTAAAATCGTAATACCAGCATTTTTACCACATCGTTAAAAAGGAACCAGAAAAAAGCGTAACCCCATACGATAGCGCCCCATTTCCATCCGATGGGTGTAACGAGGATTCCGTAAACACCAATCAGGGTTCCGAGAATTGCCGAGGCCAGTGAAGCAGTCCCAGTCCATAATTTTATATTCGGGCCGGGTTTTTTAAAGAACCATTCATCTATTCTCGTATTGTATATCGTCCCGTGCCCGGCAACGATCAGTTTGACAAACATGAGTGACTGAACCATTTCTGTTGACAGATGCCAGTAATCCATTGCCAGGAATAAAAGTCCGAAAGAAGATATAACGCCGGCAGTTCCCAGCCAGCCGGATAAGACAAGCACTTCTTTCATATCCCATCTAACAGGGAATTTTCTGACTTTGGTATTATCGTAAGCTATGGTTAAGATGGGGATATCATTTAACAGGGCCAGCAGAATGATCATCAGTGCCGTGACCGGATAAAATTTAAAAACAACAATTGCCAGAGTCATGAAAAGGATAACCCTGACAGTTTCTGCTATCCTGTAAATGGTATAACCTTTCATCCGTTCAAAAGTGATCCTGGCCATTTTTATGGCGCTGTTGATCACATTCAGTCCCGGAGCCATCAGGATGATGTCGCCGGCAGCCCGGGCAGCATCCGTTGCACCGCTGACGGCAATACCGCAATCTGCTTTTTTCAGTGCCGGGGCATCGTTCACTCCGTCACCTGTCATGCCCACAATGTGTTTTCCTTTTTGCAGTTTGTCAACGATGTAATATTTGTCTTCCGGAAATACCTGGGCAAAACCATCCGCCTGCTCAATCAGCTCGATAATTTCGGATTCATGCTTTCGCACATGCCCTTTAGGCAGCGGCATTTCGCGCAGGGCTTTTTGTACTTTATAAGCCACATCGTTAGCAAATGCCTTTAGCTCCGGATCGCTGACTTTCGGTTCAAATCTTTTAACAAGGCTTTCCGTGATAACCTCTGCCAGTATTTTATATTCCGCATTATCCTGTCCCTTCAGGTTCTTGATGTTCTTGATATTGGTACCCACGGCAAGGATACCTGCAATGTATTTTGCCACTTCAATATTATCGCCGGTAACCATTTTAGTACTGACTCCGTGGGCTTTCAGGTCTTCGATGGTTTCTTTCGAATCGTCCCGTGGCGGGTCATAAAGCGGAATCAGCCCAACAAAGCGAAACCGCTCATCACCAACATTTTTAAAAGCCACGCCGAGGGTTCTGAATCCTTTGGAAGCATATTCCTTTACTTTGTTTTGCGCTTCTTTTTTGTCAAAGTCATGTTTGCACTCGGCAATGATGACTTGCGGGGCGCCTTTGGTTACAACTAATTTATCGTATTCTGATACGGTTTTTTTATTGACAGGATCAAAAGGTGTAAACTTTTTCAGTTTATAATCGGTTAGTTTATCATAAAGTTTATGTTCTTTCAGATATTGAAAGATCGGTTTCTCGATGGGATCCTGGTTTTCTTCTTTGGAAGCCAGTCCGCCGTAAAACAATACATCTTCGTTTTTAAACCCGTCAACTGAGTACGGCTCCGAAATAGTCATCTCGTTTTTTGTCAGTGTGCCGGTTTTGTCGCTGCACAATATATCCATGCCCGCCAGTTCTTCGATGGCGGCAAGCCGGCTGACTATGGCTTTTTTGCGCGCGAGATTAATGGCGCCCACAGCCATGGTTACCGTTAAAACCGTCGGCAGGGCTACCGGGATTGCAGCCACGGTCAATACCAGTGAAAATTCAAGAAGGTCAAAAATATTCTCGTGGCGGTACAACCCGAAACCAATAATAATGGCAATCATAAGGACAGTCAGGAGGATCAGGAAGTTTCCCACCTTGATGACCATAGCCTGGAAATGACTTTTCTGCTCTTTTTGGGCTTTGGATACCAGTTTTACCGTTTTGCCGAAATAGGTGTCGAGTCCCGTTTTACTGACTTTTGCGATCATTTCACCTTTCTTGACGATGGCATTGCCGTAAACTTCGTCGCCGACTTTTTTGGTTACCGGCAACGATTCCCCCGTCAGCGCCGACTGGTCGGCAAGGATAAAATCGCCATCAATCAGTTTGGCGTCGGCCGGGACAATATCGCCGATCTTCAGCTTGATGATATCATCGGGGACTATCTCTTTGGCATCCACATCCTGCCATTTGCCGTCACGCAACACCAATGCTTTGCTGGCCAACGACTTTTTAAGTGCATTGATGGCATTCAGCGCTTTGGATTCCTGGTAAAAATCAAGGATGGCATTGACCAGCAGCATCACCATGATGATGGAGAAGTCTTCCCATTTTTTTACGGCAGCCGACAAAATGGCCGCCGCTTCAATCATCCAGGGTATCGGCCCCCAAAAGCGGCGAAATATCCTGTGAATCAGAGTTTCTTCTTTTTCAGGGATCTCGTTTGGTCCGTATTTTTCAATTCTTTTATTTACCTCGGATGATGATAGGCCTTTTAAGGTTTGATTTTCTGCATTTTTCATATTCATCGTAATTTATATTCTATTATTCACATTTTTTACCGGGTACTTATCCATTCTTATTCTCTTGTATGGCTTCCGCAACGGGAATCAAGTACATTAATGCCGGCCCGCCATGCATTAAAACAGCTTGCATGCCGGCATCAATAATTTCATTTTCGGTAGCCCCGGCTTTGAAGGCATCACTCACATGCAGTTCGATGCACCATTCGCATTGTGCCGATACCGAGAGTGCTACATTGATCAGTGCCTTTTGTTTTTTTGAGAGAATACCATCTTCTTTTTCTGTCACCATGGCAAATGACATAAAGGCTTCAATTTTATCCCTGTCAATCTTTTTCAAATCTTCCAAAAGATTATTAATCTGTTCAAGTTTTTTGTTCATGATTCATGTTCTTTGTCAAGTGAATATTTATTAACCAAAATAAGTTTACCGGGTTTGCTCAACCGCTGTTTTGAGTTTATGCTTCAGTGTCAAGTTCTTTACCAAGTTTTTTTAATTTGAAAGAAAGAAATAGTCTGAAAAATCCCAGGAAGGAAGATGAAGCTTATGCTGGTCATGTAAACAATGGTCAGTCCGCCGAAAACAGGATTGATAATAAGAATGAAAGAAAAGATAATGGTTAGTATTCCCAAAAGAAACAACCATTCCCATGACTTTGCCCCGAGGGATTTTATCTCAAAAGATACGCCAATAGCGATCCCCCCACTGAACATTAACCAGAATCCCACAATGAACGGTAATATTTTCATGGTTAATTCGGGGTAGGTAATCAAAACACTACCAATGAGCACATCAATAATACCCGATGCGAACTGCCATCCCCATCCGGGCAAAGTGTTTTTGTTTGCAATGGCATAGAAGATTTCAAAAAAACCGGCTACAATACAAAAATCGCCGCACTGAAAAAAATGCTCAACGCAACATAGCTCGAAAGAGGAGTCATGGCTACCCAGATACCGGCAGCAACAAAAACAATTCCCAATAACAAAGATACCCACCAGTGTTTTACGGCAGATAATACGGATTCATTCATTAATTCATTCATTTTTTAAACTTTTAATTAATATTTAACTCACCTGAAAAGTCATCTTACAAAATTCATTCAAAATCACCGGTTTCTTACCTTTTTTAACACCATTTAACGGTAGTGTTGAAAAAATGACAGCAGGCATGTCCGTTTCGATTTATTATTGGCAGTCATAAACTTATAAAAAAAAGATTATTACAACCGTTGCGGCAATGATAACCGAAAACCCGGCGATCAGCCACGTTCTGATTGATTTGTTGCCGAGAACCAGCGCATAGCCCAGCTTCATCAGGTTGTTGCTGCTGACCGCGATCAGGGTTGCCCTGCCGATTTCCTGTAACTCAATGTGATATTTTCCGGTAAACAGACTCAATAAAAAAGGATCAATATCGGTTACGCCAACCAGAAGCGACAAAATATCGAGGCCATGCAAACCATAAGTTTGCAATACATATTTTGTGATGATGGCAAACAGAACAAACAGGATGGCAAACAACAACGCCGTTTTAAATTCCAGCGGATTTTTATGTTTCCTGATGCTGATTTCTGTGTTTTTGCCAGTCTTTTCAAATTTCAGGATCAACCACGAAATAACAAGCGTAATTAAAGTAAGTATTACAAAAGGCAATATCAGTATTCCCGCCAGCGCCTGATTAAAAATAAGGATGAGAATATAGATCCGGATAAACATCATACCGGTTGCCAGCACAATAGAAGCAGATGCCTGGTTCAGGGCCGTGTCGGAGTCTTTGCTCTTTCGCGCCAGTACAATAGTTGCAGCGGTACTGCTGTATAAACCGCCGAGAAAGCCCGTGATAAGCATACCGTTTTTGGGAAAGACGAATTTCTTCAAAAGGTAACTCAAATAGGATAATGCAGAAACGACTACAACCACAAGCCAGAATTTAAAAGGAGATATGGGGATAACCTCGGTAATGATCTTGTGAGGCAACAACGGCAGGATGATGCCGCTTATGACCAAAAACTTGGCAAGAACAATAAAATCGTTGTTATCGAACTTACCGCTTAACTCCCGAAGCTGTTCTTTCATTTCAATGAGTATCAACACGGCGGTAACAACCAACACGCTTACCCAAACGGGCTTTGTATAAAGCAGCGGGGCCAGGCTGTATGTTATGAGTACGGTTATCATTGACGTAATCCCGAACTTCTTTTGGGTTTCGATTTTTTTCCAGTAGAAAATGGCGAGAAAAACCGAAATGATAATGCCTCCCGATGCAAAAAACCATATCTTTTCCGGAGCAATAACGAACAGTACATAGCCAAGGATACCGATCAATGTGTAAGTTCTGTCCATTCCGAAAAGACTGTCCCTGGGTTCATTAAAGTGATGCCTGCGCTGTTCCAGGCCGATCAGAAGCGAAAAAACAGTGACCAGCAGAAAAATGGTGAAATCGTTTGGAATGTTTTTAATGAATTCCATTTTTCAATGATTTTTTTTGAACTTTTTTATAAATGAATTCAAGCAAATACGAAACGGCAATAATTGACAACCCGATAACGGCTCCGGACAAATTTGTTTCAAACTGCTGGACCATCAGGAACATCAAAGCCGCAATACAGAGTATGGCGCCGGAAAGGGAAATCCATCTTGATGATTTGGTTTGTTTGGCCAGTTTGTAATTTGCCAGGTTTACGATTGCAAAGATCAACAGAAAACCGGCGCTGCCCGAAGTAGAAATACTTTCAAGGTTGAACAGATTCGCCAGAAACAGGGTTAAAACGGTAGTTACCATTAAACCAATGGGCTGATTCCAGAAATAAACAGTAAATTCGTGGGAGATTTCATGATCTTCTGCAATTTCATAGTTTACCCTGCTTCCTCCGTAAAGGCTGACATTGATTGCCGAAAATGTTGATATCAGTGCGGTAATGCTGATGATGATAAAACCTGCTCTCCCGAGTACCGGTTCGGCAGCCACAGCGAGGACATATTCTTCGGCTTTACTGATCTTTTCAAAAGGTACCGATCCGACCGTAATAAAAGCGATCAGTATATACAAAACAATGACAAACAATACCGAGACATAATACGAACGGGGGATGTTTTTTAAAGGATTTTTGATGTTCGGGGCGGCATTGGCAATCAATTCAAAACCCTCATAAGCTACGAAAATAACAAACCCACCGCTGATCAGTTTAAGCGGGCCGACCCAGTTGACCAGTTCAAGCTGCGAAACATTGGGATTCGATCTTAATCCCCACAAACCAATCCCGGCAAAAATGACCAGGATAAATATTTTAATAAATACGGCTACCGATTCGGTCATGCTGACCACTTTGAAGCTGATGTAGTTCAACAGGGTACAAAAAAGAATAATGGCTGTGATCAGAATATGTTTGTCGGTAGAGAAATTGCCGGTAATTTTAAAAAGGGCTGCGCCGTAAGAGCCGAATGCCGTTGCATAAAGCGAGAGCATCACAATATAGCTGATCCAGAGCAGGTTGTTTGTGCCGCCGCTGAAAATGTTTTCGCCAAAACCTTTGTTGACGAATTTGACGGTGCCGCCCGAATCGGGGAAATAAAGCGAAAGCCGGGCATAAGAATAGGAAGTAAGTAAGGCAACAAAACCGGCAATCAGAAAAGCCAGTGGAGTTCCTCCTTTTGAAAGCTCGACCGCCAGTCCGAGCACGGCGAAAATCCCGCCGCCAACCATCCCGCCGATCCCGATGGAAACAGCTTCGGTCAGACTTATTTTGTTTTTAACTTTCAGCATCTTTTTACTTTAAAATCAATTCTTAAACATAATCATCGGGTTTCTGCTGAAATATCTCCGTAAGATAGCGGTACAATTCAGCATGCCGGTGTTTTAATTTTTCGGGGTTATCAAAAAAGTATTCGCTGACAACGGCGAGAAATTCGGCATCGTTGGTCAGGGCATAAGGATTTATGTCGGAATGCCCGTCCCTGATCTTTCTCATTTCCCTGCGTATTTCTTTAAGCCAGGGAAGGGTATAGGAATGGTTGAACAAAACCTCGGGAACACCGTCCACGGCTCCGTCTGCTTTGTCAATCAGATGGACAAACTCATGGATTCCCACATTTTTCCTGTGACGCATGCCGTCAAACGCCGCTTCGAGATCGGGTTTCGAAAGCACGACAACACCGTTCATAAATCCGTCACCCACCATGCCGAGAATATTTCTTTGTTCGGATTGATTGTCTGTCCGGAATTTTTCATCAAACGACCCCGGGTAGATCAAAACCTCCCTGACATTGGGATACCTGAAATAAGGAAAATTAAATACCGGAATGATGGCACTTGCCGCCACAAGCAACTTATCGGTGTCGTTGATCACGGTGTCCACTCCATGAACAGACTTTTCAGCCAAAAACCTTTTCACCCTTTCTTCAAAATCTTTTTTCCTTTCATCGGGAAGATTCCGGTAAAACAGAACCCTTTGCTGAAGTATTTTCCTCCAGTTGCGGGGGAAGGGTTCATTAAGGATCTTTTCGTTTACAGGTTTTGGCCTGAGTACAACCCTGTAAACCAAATAAAAAGTCAACACAACAAAAACAACTGCAAAGACGAAAATAATCTGTTGAACCATGCAATAAAAGTAATAAATTTAAGATTCTGTTTCCTGCCCGGATTTTCAGCCATTTTGGATGATCAATTCAAAAACTTTTCGATTCTCTGTTTTTTCATCAAATATTGTTTGGAAACAGATGCGTTAACCCAGATTTGTCATTAGGAAGTATGAACTAATGACAAGTGCGTTGGGATGTGAGGAGTATCCCCGCCTGATCCCGAGGTCTCGGGAC
>JAADID010000093.1:9631-11059 GCA_013151505.1 Chlorobiota bacterium
GCAGGTGGGTTAACCCCGCGTTAGAAAATCTTATTCCGAGGCCTCGGAATTTAGATTTTCTTATGCGAATTGTCATTTTAGTCAGCTCTTAACCAATAAATTAAATGTCATTATTATTTAATTAAATTATTAAATGCTTATTTTAAATGACAATTTTGGGTTAAAATTTGTTTTCTTCATAATCTCTTTACTTTTGTCCCAAATAATGATCATGAAAAGATTCTGTTTTATTTTATTCCTGTTTCTCTCTTTTGGCCTGTATGCTCAGGATACGCTTACCGTCCTGCAATACAACCTGCTGAATTACGGTAACATTACAGGTTATTGCAATAATTCCAATAACAATATCAACGACAAGGACAAACACCTGAAAAAGATAATCAACTATATAAAACCCGATATTTTCACGGTAAACGAGATGAGTAAATCTCCGGCCATTCACCAGCATCTGCTTGATAAAGTACTGAATACGGGAGGCGTAGGTTATTACCGGAAAGCCAGTTTTCTTTCGGTTGCCGAATCCGATCTTGTCAACATGCTTTATTACAATTCCAAGAAACTGCGGTTTCATTCCCATGTTATTGCGCAAAGTTATATTCGCGATATAGATGTTTACAAACTCTATTATTATTCGAATGATCTGGAGCAGGGCGATACGGCTTTTGTAATCTGTGTAGTAGCCCACCTGAAAGCCAGTACCGGTCTAACCAATTCAAACAAACGGAAAGTTATGGCTCAGAACACAATGAATTACCTGAACAATTATGACGATGACAACAACTACATGATGATGGGCGATTTCAACCTGTACTCCGATGAGGAACCGGCTTATATACAGTTTCTTTATTACAGTAATCCTTCATTACGGTTTTTTGACCCCATCAATCAATCCGGCCCGTGGCACAACAATTATACTTACCGGAATATTCACACGCAATCCACACATACCGAATCCAGCGGTTGTGCTTCAACCGGCGGGATGGATGACCGTTTCGATTTCATTCTTATATCGGGTAACATAAAAAACGGCAGCAAAAACGTAAAATACATCCCGGGAACTTACCATGCCGTCGGGCAGGACGGGAAGCATTTCAACAGTTCACTGATCAGCTCTCCTGCAAATACAAGCGTGCCTTCCGATGTGTTGTATGCGCTTTATTACAACTCGGATCATTTGCCTGTCACCTTAAAATTGGCAGTTGATAAAACGCTGGGTATGAACGAATGGGAAAACAGCGATATCGAAGAAGTCCGTATGGTCAACCCTGTGGATAACGAACTTAAACTTTTCTTATCTGTAAAAAAACGCACCGACCTGAAAGTGGACATCATCAGCATAACCGGCCGCGTACTGCTTAGCAAACAACTGCCTGTAATGGCAGGACAGACAACACGTACAATCCCGGTCTCCGGATTACCCCCCGGCCT
>JAADID010000073.1:0-631 GCA_013151505.1 Chlorobiota bacterium
AGTGTAATGCGATGGAAAGAGAAAGAACACCGGTTAAAAGTATAGCTTTCATAATAGTTTGTTTAAATGGTTCTCGAGATATTTAATGAGTCTTTTTATTTTTTACACTGTCTCTTTGCACATCTGTGATGTAGCTATTGCACAAAGAACCACGGAGAAACCCCAGAGGGACACAGAGAAATAGAAACAGAGCATATTTCATTTTTGTTCATTGTCTTTCCATGCACCATAAAGATTATTTAAATCAATATCAGATTCTTCTGCTGTTTCAATTGATTCTGTAAGTTTAATTATTAAACGTTTTTTTGATTTGATATCCAGGTTTATCAAAAACCTGAAATATTTATCCAAAATCTTATTGTTTATTGTTAAATGCCCCATAAGTGATTTTTTCAAGATGTCTTGTTTTACCACTATACATGGTAAACCACATGAATCCGTTATTATTAAACAAAGATAGGAAAATTACGGCAAAAATATTTTCACAATGGTGAACCTATGAATAAAACTCTTTCCTTGCCGCACTCAATGTATTTTTAAGCAACATGGCAATGGTCATAGGGCCGACGCCGCCGGGGACCGGGGTGATGTATCCGGCTTTTTTCACGACCTCATCAAAGTTCACGTCGCC
>JAADID010000073.1:701-23730 GCA_013151505.1 Chlorobiota bacterium
ACCATATCGGCGGTAATGAATTGCGGCCGTCCGATGGCACAGATCAGGATATCGGCAGAACGTGTGTATTCTTCAAGGTTTTCGGTTTTGCTGTGACAAACCGTAACGGTGGAATTACCGGGTTTTGCTTTTTTCGACATCAGGATACTCACCGGAGAGCCCACGATGTTTGATCGGCCAAGGACAACACAGTGTTTTCCTTCGGTTTCGATATTGTAACGTTTCAGCAGTTCCAGTATTCCTGCAGGTGTTGCCGAAACATAACCCGGTTGACCCAATGCCAGTTTCCCCACATTAACCGGGTGAAAACCGTCCACGTCCTTTGCAGGGTCAATGGCGTTGATGACTTTATTCACGTCAATATGATCCGGCAACGGCAACTGGACAATGAAGCCGTCAATTTCTTTGTCCTTGTTCAGAAAATCTATGGTACCCAGCAGTTCTTCTTCCGTGATGTCTTCGGGCAGGTGGTAAACCGACGAGATCATGCCCACACGTTTGGCGGCTTTTTCTTTGCTGGAAACATAGGTCTGGCTGGCCGGATCTGCGCCGACAATAACCGCGGCAAGGTGCGGTACACGGTCTTCGTGGTCAATCATATCGGCCACAGCCACTTTGATCTCTTCCTTGACCCTGGCGGCGACCGCTTTCCCGTCAATAATTTTGGCTTGTTTTTTCTTTGACATCAGGTAAAAATTAAATCAATATTTTTCGATTTCAGGTTTTGTCATCATTTTTGCCGCTGTGCAAAAATGCCGCCAAAACCGCTTTTACTTTTCTTTTATCACCGGGCATTTACATGCCCGGCTATAATATTCCGCTCCTTATGGAGCGATATAACTTTATCTTCTGTGCCGTTTGGCTGACTTCATGGCGCCCGCCATGTTTCGTCCGCCGCCTGTGGTCATGGCGCGCATCATCTTACTTGTTTCGCCGAATTGTTTGATCAGGCGGTTGACCTCCTGGATATCCGTTCCGCTGCCCCGGGCGATGCGTTTACGTCTTGATCCGTTGAGGAGTTTCGGGTTATCCCTTTCCTCGGGAGTCATCGAATAAATGATCGCTTCAATACTTTTGAAAGCATCATCATCAATGTCGGTATCGCGTAAAGCCTTGCCCATTCCCGGTATCATGGACATGAGGTCTTTGATATTCCCCATCTTCTTGATCTGCTGGATCTGTTTCAGGAAATCGTTGAAGTTAAACTGGTTCTTGGCGATCTTTTTCTGAAGCCGGCGGGCTTCTTCTTCATCAAACTGTTCCTGTGCTTTTTCAACCAGTGTAACAATGTCGCCCATTCCCAGAATCCTGTCGGCCATACGCGACGGGTGAAAAAGGTCAAGCGCGTCCATTTTTTCACCGATGCCGACAAATTTGATCGGCTTGTTCACCACGGTCCTGATCGTCAGCGCCGCACCACCTCTTGTGTCACCGTCTAACTTGGTCAGTACAACCCCGTCAAAATTGAGCCGTTCGTTAAAGGCCCTGGCTGTGTTGACGGCATCCTGCCCGGTCATGGCATCCACAACAAACAATATTTCCTGCGGTTTTATGGCTTCCTTGATGGACGAGATTTCATTCATCATCTCCTCGTCAATAGCCAGGCGTCCGGCCGTATCCACAATGACGATATTCTTTGCATTGTTTTTGGCGTATTTGATGGCATTGCCGGCAATCTGGACAGGATTCTTATTTTCGTCCTCGGTATAAACTTCAACACCAACCTGTTCACCCAGCACTTTTAACTGGTCAATCGCAGCGGGCCTGTAAACGTCTCCGGCCACAAGCAACGGTTGCTTTCCTTTTTTGCTTTTCAGGTAATTGGCCAGTTTTGCAGCAAAGGTTGTTTTCCCGGAGCCTTGCAAGCCGGCTATCAATATTACCGCCGGACTGCCCGTGATGTTGATGTCCACCTGTTCGCCGCCCATCAGTTCGGCCAGCTCGTCGTGAACGATCTTAACCATCAGTTCACCGGGTTTAACGGCATTCAGCACATTTTGCCCCAGCGCTTTTTCTTTTACATGGCTTGTAAAATCCTTGGCAATCTTATAACTGACATCGGCTTCTATCAGCGCCTTACGGATTTCTTTTACCGATTCGGCTACGTTGATCTCCGTGATCCTTCCATGCCCTTTTAAAATTTTAAAAGAGCGTTCCAGTCTGTCACTTAATCCTTCAAACATGTTCAAATTTTTTCAGGCTGCAAAAATAATAAAAAGAGGGTTGGGAAATTGCACTAATTGACCTAACGCCTATTTGGCTCAAATAATTTCTAATTTTCTAAATAACAACCATTATAAAAGACAGGTTTCGTTTGGAAATTGGAAAATTGGGCTTGTTTCGAAAATAGGTTAATTAGAAATTATGCCAAAGGCATTCCTTTTGAAGAAATTCAAATTGATTTTGGTTATAAATGAAAAAAATCTATATTAGCCCTCCAATTAAATAGAATCACGATGTGTCTTTCTTTACCCGGGAAAATTATAAGTGTTGACGACACTTCGGAACTGCGGATGGCTGAAGTGGATTTCGGAGGTGTCAAACGTGAAGTCTGCGTGGAATGGGTGCCTGAAGCCAATGTCGGGGACTACGTTCTGGCACATGTGGGAACAGCTTTAACAGTGCTGGATGAAGCCAGCGCCCTTGAAAGTATTGCGGCTTTGAACGAATTAAGCAAAATACTGGAAGAAGAAGAACAAAAACGGCCTCTAAACCTTCCGGAATGAACAGATTACATTCGGTTTCGCTTATTACCCGGGATACTGAAATGCTGAGGCTGATCGAAAAAGTCAATAAAGTTGTTGACTCGAACAGCAGCGTTTTGCTGATTGGCGAAACAGGAACAGGCAAGGAAGTCTTTGCTGATTATATCCACCGCCTGAGTAACCGTGGTTCTGGGCCTTTCGTGAAAATCGGCCTGGCTGCCCTCCCACCCGACCTGTTAGAGAGTGAGTTGTTTGGTTTTGAAAAAGGCTCATTCACCAATGCCGACCACCGGAAAAAAGGAATGTTTGAGATTGCAAGCAGCGGCAGCCTTTTTCTTGATGACATTGATGATACACCGCTGAATATACAAACAAAACTTTTGCGGGTGCTCGCAATGTGGTCAGGCATATCGGCGGGACAACACCCATACCTGTTGACGTACGGTTGATCAGCGCTTCAAAAATTGATTTGAAAGACCTTGTGGATCAAAACCGGTTCCGGCTGGACCTGTATTATAGGATCAATATTGTTCAGATCAAAATACCTCCTTTAAGAAACCGGAAAGAGGATATTCCGCTGCTTGTCGAACATTTCATGAACCGGTTTGCCCCGAAGAAAAAACTGAAAGTGTCCAAAGAGGTTTGGGAAATTCTGATGGATTACCACTGGCCGGGTAATGTGCGTGAACTCAGGAATGTGGTGCAGCGTGCAACACTTTTTTCGGAAAAGGAAATCCAGGTTAAAGACCTCCCTGACGACCTTGTGCAACAGGATCATATCGAAAGAATTGTCAGGGCCTGCCAGGCGTGCTTCAATACGGGAAAGATGCCTTACAGCGCCGTTATGCAATGCCTCGAAGCCCGCCTGCTCCGTGAAGCGCTGGCCGAGGCCAACGGCAACCAGAGCGAAGCCGCCCGCAAACTGGGGTTAAAGCTCTCCACATTCAGAGATAAGCTGAAGAAAAACCAGGATTGCTGACAGGGCTATTTTTGCTGTGTGTAAAACTGCAACTGCACTCCCAATGTATAATCCACGGCTATGGCTACAGTTATCACCGGCATATTGTCATTTGTGCTCACCATGGCAAACGGAAATTTGTCGGTATCAATCACCTGCCAGTCACCGTTGCCGATATTTTCATTTTTCACGGCCAGCAATTCGTCAACCAGTCCCATATAACGTGCCTTCATTTTATCTTCATCATTTTCCCTAATACCGTAAGCAGCGAGGGAGCTGTTGTCTTTATCGGTATTGTAATCAACCTGTACCAAATGAAATACGGTGGGGGCGTCACTCACATTATTTTTGTATAACATTTTGTAAAAAGTTTCGGTGTAGGCATCGGGGAACTGAACGGTCAACTGATGCAGGGCTTTATCCTTGTTCACATATTTTTTCTCTTTATAAACGCCCTTGAAATTATCTTTTGCTGCGGCAACCACTTCAGCAAAAGCTTTTTGAAACCGGTGTCTGTATGTACTTTCGTTTTCTGTTACAGAAACGGCAGTACTTTCCTGATCATCTCTTACTACTTCCTGCGCACATAAGCCTGCAGGCATAATAGCAATCACTAAAATTGTAATTAAAATTTCTTTCATTTGGGTTCTTTTATTGGTTAGTAATCAGTCATTAAAAATAAAAATATATTTTAAATCAACCGTTTTATGTGAATATTTTGTAAACAATTATTTGTTATCAATTTGCTTTTCGGGGATGTATTCCGGAAATTAAAATTGCGCACAAACAAATAACAACATAACCCCAAAAACCTTCCACGCATTCCCGCACACAATTCACGGAAATCCGTTAATTTTATAATTCTACTATTTAGAATGTGTTTGAATTACTGATTTTATTTTATGAATATCACATACATTTTCAGCTAATTAGTTCATCTTGTCTGCTCTTTGATTTTCGAAAAAATATTTCCGGCTCAACTGTTGCCTGATCATACTCCATTATAACTACCTAAATGGACAAAGCAACGATTTGTTTTAAGGGCACAGTTGCCGAACTGATGGAAGAGCATGGGATACTCCATGCAAAAATCGTTTGCGATACCGACAGCTTACTCATATCCGTTGAAAATGTTGAAAATCTTGAACTGGGTGGCGATGTGACCATCGAAGGGGAACTGAAGATAAAATCCATTCAATTCAAGGAAATGGGGCATGACGGATAACCCGTTGATGATACGAGTAAGTTTTGAAAACTGATAAAACTTAATCAACATAAATATAAAAGATTATGAGTGAAAAACCAAAGACGTATTATGAAATTGCCGTAGAAAAAGGCTACTCAAGGCGCGACTTTATGAAGTTCAGCGCAATGATGGCTGCCATGCTCGGCCTCGAATCAAGCGCTATCGGAAAGGTTGCCAAAGCGCTGGAAACAAAAACCCGTTTGCCCGTCATCTGGTTGCATGGGCAGGAATGTACCTGTTGCAGTGAATCGTTTATCAGGAGCTCACATCCGCTGGTTGCAGATATCCTGCTTGACAAGATCTCGCTGGATTACACCGAAACCCTCATGGCCCCTGCCGGTTATCAGGCAGAAAAATCTTTGACGGAAACGATGGAAAAATATCACGGTCAGTATGTTCTTACCGTTGAGGGTTCAGTTCCTTTAAACAACGAGGGAGTGTATTGCTGTATCGGGGGCAGAACATTTGAAGATATTATAGCCGAAGCTGCCGATGGCGCTAAAGCTGTTATTGCCTGGGGAAACTGTGCATCAGCAGGATGCGTTCAGGCTTCCAAGCCCAATCCCACAGGAGCCACACCCATTCATAAACTAATCAATGGCAAGCCCGTTATCAATGTGCAGGGATGTCCTCCCATCGCCGACATCATGGCCGGGGTATTGGTTCATATCCTCACATTTGACAGATTGCCAGAGCTGGACAGGCTGGGCAGGCCAAAAGCCTTTTATTCCAAACGCGTACACGACACATGTTATCGCCGGCCAAACTATGATGCAGGTTTGTTTGTTGAATCGTTTGACGATGGAAATGCAAAACAAGGTTATTGCCTTTATAAGATGGGGTGCCGCGGTCCGGTTACCTACAATGCATGCGGGGTAACCCAATGGAACAACGGCGTTAGTTTTCCCATTCGTTCAGGCCATCCCTGCCTCGGTTGCAGCGAAGCCAATTTCTGGGACAACGGCCCGTTCTACCGTCATTTAACCAGTATCCCGGGATTTGGTATTGAATCTACTGCCGACAAGGTTGGACTCGGGCTGGGTATTGCCACGGGCGTAGGTCTTGTAGCCCATGCCATTTCAACAAATATAAGAAAACGGCAATTGATTAATACAAAAGAATGTAAGCCGGAAGAAGACAAAACCAATGAATCATAAAAAGGAAATATGTTATGGAAAAAAGAATAATAGTTGACCCGATCACAAGAATAGAAGGACATTTAAGGGTTGAAGTTGAAATAAAAGACAATACAATCGTTGATGCCTATTGTTCCGGGACGATGGTCCGCGGATTAGAGATCATTCTCAAAGGCCGCGATCCGCGTGATGCCTGGGCATTCACCGAAAGGGTTTGTGGCGTTTGCACAACAGTTCATGCACTGGCTTCGTGCCGTACGGTTGAGAATGCCCTGGGTATCGTAATCCCTCCCAATGCCGAGATGGTTCGTAATCTGATGTTTTGTACACAAATGATGCAGGACCATGTTGTGCATTTTTATCATCTCCATGCACTGGACTGGGTGGATGTGGTTTCGTCACTGAGTGCCGATCCGAAAGCCACTTCCCAACTGGCGATGAGCATTTCACCCTGGCCGAAAAATTCGGTAGGTTATTATAAAGATGTCCAGAACAGGATTAAAAAATTTGTGGAAAGCGGACAACTGGGCATTTTTGCCAACGGCTACTGGGGGAATAAAGCCTACAAGCTTCCTCCGGAGGCGAACCTGATGGCTGTTGCCCATTACCTGGAAGCCCTCGAGTGGCAGAAAGAGATCGTAAAGATTCATACCATTTTCGGCGGTAAAAACCCGCATCCCAATTACCTGGTCGGCGGCGTGCCTGCAGCCATTAATCTTGATGGTGTAAATGCATTGAATGCAGAACGTTTTGCCTATGTTAAACAGTTGCTTGATGATGCAAAAACTTTTATAGATCAGGTATATATTCCCGACCTGCTTGCAGTCGCTTCGTTTTATAAAGACTGGGGCGCCATAGGCGGTGGCCTTGAAAACTACCTGGTTTACGGCGACCTGCCTACCAACGGATACAATGATCCCAGCAGCTTTAAGTTTCCACGGGGAATTATCATGGGAAGGGATATGAGTAAGGTGCACGAAGTAGATACAAGCGACCCGGAACAGATCAAGGAATTCATTTCCCATTCATGGTATGATTATGATTCGGGAAATGACAGCGGAAAGCATCCCTGGGAAGGTGAAACCAACCTGAATTATACCGGGCCGAAACCCCCTTATGATCAACTGAATGTGGAAAGTAAATACAGCTGGCTGAAAACTCCGCGATGGAAAGGCAATCCGATGGAAGTCGGCCCGCTTGCACGTATGCTTGTGGGTTATGCTTCGGGACGTAAAGAATATCAGGAGGTTGTCAATTATGCCTTGAACTACCTTGATGTTCCGGTAACGGCCCTGTTCTCTACTTTGGGTCGTACGGCAGCAAGGGGACTCGAAACCATGTTGGTTGCCGGATGGGCACAGGAATTTTTCGATCAGCTGATTACCAACATCAAAAATGGCGACACAAGGCTACATACCAAATATATGTGGGAACCCAAAGACTGGCCGAAAGAAGCCAAAGGGGTCGGTATGACCGAAGCGCCGCGGGGTGCCCTGGCACACTGGATCATCATCAAAAACCAGGCGATTGACAATTACCAACTGGTGGTCCCCAGCACATGGAATGCCTCGCCACGGGATACCAAAGGTCAAATGTCGGCTTATGAAGCCGCTTTGATCGGTACTCCGGTTTCCAACCCCGAGCAACCCCTTGAATTACTTCGTACCATTCATTCTTTCGATCCGTGTATTGCCTGTGCAGTGCATGTGTACGATGAAAAAGGAAGCTATGTACACCAAATCCAAACCTTTTAGCTATGCAAACAAATAATCACATAACCAAATCGTTAATGCATCCGGTCTATGTGTGGGAGCTGCCGGTGCGATTTTTCCACTGGATCAATGCATTAAGTGTTGTTACGCTCATTATAACCGGTTATTTAATGGGTACTCCCCCCGCTATTCAAAGTTCGTTGGAAGCTTCGAACAGTTATTGGTTTGGGACGATCAGACTTATCCATTTTATTGCTGCCTATGCGTTCTTTTTCAATTTTTTAGTAAGGATTTACTGGGGATTTGTAGGCAATCGTTTTGCCAATTGGAAAAATTTCATTCCTTACAGAAAACGGCAATGGCGCGATATGTGGGAGATTTTCCGTGTGGATGTTTTTCAGGTTAAATGCGAGGACAACCCTAACCTCGGGCACAATGCCCTGGCGAGTTTTGTCTATTTTCTTCTTTTCCTGGTATTTGTGTTAACGGTGCTGACCGGTTTCGGACTTTATTCCGCATCAAGCGGAGCCTGGTTCTCATCTTTATTCACCTGGGTGCCTGTGTTACTTGGAGGAGATATGGCAACGCGTAATATCCATCACATCCTGATGTGGTTTTTCATAATTTTTGCCATTATTCACATTTATCTCGTGTTTTACCACGACTACATTGACTGGAACGGAACGATGTCCTCGATTATCGGCGGATGGAAATTCCAGGAAGAAGGGAAAGAAGAAAGAGAAAAGGAACTGGAAAAGTAGAAAAAGAGAATTGTTTAGATGGAACCAATTATATTGAACCGACCCGGGGAGAAATCTCCGGGTTTTTTATACAAAAAAAGCTGTGCCAACAAATGCCGGCGCAGCTTTACAAGAGTTGGAAACCTGCCTATTGCAAATGTTTTTCCAGGTCGGCAAGGATCTTCCTGTTGACTTTTCTCGGGTTCTTTTCTTTGAAGGCCTTTAGCTCTGCAAGCGCCATGCGTCCATATTCAATCAACCCCGACGGATTTTTGTCGTGATCGTAGCTGCCAATGCAATATTCCAGTTTCGATTGTATTTCGGCATATTCTTCTTTGTTGAGCTTCGCAAAGGTCTGCACTGCTGCCTCGCATGCATTTCTGAATTTTTCTGTGTCCATCATTCTGAATTTATTTTACGGTTAACAATTGAGGCGACAAAAATAGACAAGTATTTTCACCGCCACCGAAAATCCTGTTAAATCAATGTTAAATAATATTAATGTATTTTTTTAAAAACAGAAAAATGCCGAACCAGGCGAATGCTAACGATTGCAGAGAAATGACAGTTGAATAATACGCGCTTCTTTTTTCAGGTCAGGAATTCTGAAATTGCCCTATATATTTATTATCACCGTGTGTGATAAACCGCACGGCGCTTTTTATGATCTCTACCCTTATCTCCTGAAATTTTCCGATAACTTCCCCGTCAAGTTGCAATAAACGGGGTTCTTCGAATATTATCTCCGCTTTTTCGGTGCTGATCACTTTGCCGGACTGGTTATCGAGAAAACTTTCATCGAACCGGGCAAGCCCCGCTTTGATCAGTGAAGAGCCGTCAATCCGGATGATCAGCACAATCTCAAATTTACCGTCCATCGGGTTTCCCGTAACATTCAGCGGGACGCCGGTGCCAAACTTACGTGCGTTGCAAATACCGACCATGAATACTTTTTCCCAGTATTCCTTCCCGTTTGCTTTTACTTTGACAGCAAAGGGTTTTAACCGGGTCAGTTCGTCGAGGAAGTATTTGGCATACGTGATCATTCCCCTGTCAGGGTCTTTTTCATAAGCCTCGACGATCCGCGCATTCAACCCGACATCGCCGATATGTATCGAGTAATGATCGTTATTTACTTTTATCATATCAAGTCCCTCAATCCTCTCTGACATGATGATGTCTTTAAGCGCCTCAATGGGTTTGGGATTGACGAAAAGTTCCGTAGCCATGCCGTTTGCCGAGCCCAGCGGGATGATGCCCATCGGAAAGTCAGAACCCATCAGCACAATGGCCGTGAACAGGGTTGTCCCGTCGCCGCCTACCGAAACCACCTTGTCGGGCCGGACTTCCGGCAGCAGCTTTTTCAGGTTCTCCTTATCATTTTTTCCGGTGGTTTTAAAAATATGGTAATCAATGCCGTACTTTTCGCACAGCGCCCTGGCTTTTTTCAGAAAGGGCTCCTTGTCCACACCTCCCGAAATGGGATTTACAACAAAAAGTAATTTCATATCATCGGTAATTTTCAATTGTTTCAATTTCACCCGACACATCATCCTCATCGGAAAAATAAATGGTAGGCAAAGGTAAGTCATTCAGATTGTTCCACTGATCCTCTTTCTTTCCTTTCAGTTTATTCCTTGTCCTGCGTATAAAAACTTTGATGATCTTATCGGGATATAATTGTGCGATGCGGGTATAAACCGCCATATCCTGCTGGGTATCATCACCAAGCAGGATAAACTTCTTTCCGGGAGAATTAACGATAATAAACCGCATGGCATCTTCCTTAAAATCCCGTCCTTTTTTCGACCTGAGCAGTTTTCTGAAACTCAGGTACGGTGTCAGGAACAGTTTACCCTCCGGCAGGTTGTTTTTCCGGATAAACGAGGTCAGCACCTCGAACAGATTACTTTCGCTTTTGGAAACATAAAACACGTTGCCGCCTTTGTCATTTACGGTTTTCAGGAGCCGGTACGTGAAGTCAATTGATTTGCGTTTGTGCGGCGTTACGAAAAATAAGATACCCAACCTTTTATAAAGGTTTGCTGTGTGCGATATCATAATAGTGTCGTCAATATCGGAGATGATGGCCAGCGGAAATTCAGCGTTGCTGAAAACGACAGGATAATCCTGCCTGATTTTCAACGGTTCGGAACTGTCAGGCAGAAAAACCCGGATAGGGCTTGTTTCCAAACGGTCAATTTCAACTGAAAATCCACCGTAATCATCCGTTTGTGTAAAAATCTTTACGTCACCCGACTTTATGATGATTTCCCGGTTATGGTAAGTCTTCAGGTAATACGATTTGATAACGGTCGTGATGTTTTTCATCACCCCCCTCTCTGTGGAGCCGGCCGGTAGCGTATTATCAAGAATTACACCGCTGATGTGTGTTTTCCGCGCAAACTGCACTACCGATATTTGCCAGAGCGTTGGCATCTTTCTTTGCTTTAATTTAATCCGAACTGTGATCTTGATTTACTTTTCAAAAATAGTTTTTTAATCTGATCAGCTTTTAAAGTATATCCGAATCCGGCAGGAGATCATCTGAACATTGTTTTTGGTAACAAGGACAATGTAACCGGTGAGATTTTGATTTATAATCATACCGGGCAGGTTGTGATCAGACAATACGTAAATGGAAGCGGACACGACCGGATTAATTTGTTAAATGAGACAGCCGTTTCGGACTTACCGGGACGGTTGTTTTTTTCTTTACTTTTATTCCGTCAATTATAAAAGATATTCCTGAACGATGAATAAAGACAAAACACTGATTATGGGACTGGGCAACGTGCTGCTTCAGGACGAAGGCATCGGGGTGCATGTTTTAAAAGAGCTGGAAAAACAGGACTGGCCCGAACATGTTGAACTGCTCGACGGAGGCACAGGCGGCTTTGTGTTGTTGTCGCTCTTTCAGGAATACCGTAATATGATCATCATTGACGCCACGCTCAACAACGAACCCGAGGGCAGTATCAGCGTGATCAAACCCCGCTTCTCCAGCGATTTCCCGAAATCATTAAGCACCCATGATCTGGGGTTGAAAGATATGCTCGAATCGGCCATCCTCCTTGGTAAAATACCTGAGATCACCCTGATCACCGTTTCCATCAACCCGGAACAGAAAATGAACATGGAGCTCTCCCCTGCCCTGCGGGAACGGATTTCCGAAATAATTGAAAAGGTAAAAGAGGAAGCGCTTTCATTGTAAGAGAGCGGCCTTGTTGTGCTGATTTTTTCTATATTTTTTATCAAATTCCTTGACAGATACTATTGTTCTGTTGTATATTCATCATTTTTTATATATACTAAAATCGTATATGAATCCGTTATTTTTTAACAACGCTAAAAAACAACAATTATGCATCGGTCAGGTTTTACCTTATTGTTTGTGCTTTCGGTAATAATTTTAACAACCTGGGCTTCCTGCAACAAGGACAACAGGGAAACCAAAAATGCAGAAGAAAAGTTCACATGGATTGAATGGAACAATGCCGGAACGGACACCACCATTTACTACGTGTCGGTTAACGGCAGCGATGAAAACAACGGCACAAGCGTTCAAACTGCTTTTAAAACCCTTTCAAAAGCCCTGCGAAGAGTCCGCGACGGAGGGAAAATACGCATCCTTCCCGGTACTTATTCTTTTTCAATTGTGCTGGAAAACTGGAAACTTACGAACGGCATTGCCATAACGGGTTATCAGGGGATGCCTGTATTTGACGGTAAACTCAACCTGCCTGCCGGCTTGTTCTTCGACAAATGTGCCAACATCGTCATAGACAGCATAAAGTTTATAAATTATACGGATTTCGGAATCGGAGGAACATATTGTCAGAAGATCGTATTCAGCAACCTTGTCCTGCGAGACAACGGACATAAGGCAGAACTGAAGGAATGGGGTGAGATGGACGGCTTCGGATTATTGATAGACGAATCGGATGAAATACTTATTGAAGGTTGTGAAGCGACGCTCAATGGCCCCGATCCAAAGGTTTTTCCCGATCCTTTACTTGGGACGGGGATTGATACTTACCGGTTAAAAAACTCCATCATCCGCAACAACCATTCCCATCACAACATCGGCGGCGGGATACTGGTTGAGGATTGCATAAATGTGATTGTCGAAGGCAATGAAGTGAACAACAACGACCTGGATGCCTCCGTTGATTACTGGTGGGACGGCGGAATATGGGTTGACGGAGGACGTGATATATTTGTCCGCAACAATAACTTTCACAACAATATGGGGCCAGGCATTGAGATCAGTGACGAAGACAACCAGAATCCGACCGGTTATGTTCTTGAAAACAACATCAGTACAAAGAATTATTTCGGCATCCTGATATGGAACTTCGGAACCAAGGACTGGCCCGACACGAGCATCATAAAACGGATCAACAATGATATATCGGGCAACACACAAAAGGATGTGTGGATCATGCCGTAAATATTCAAAAAAGATTTTCGGAACATTTTTATAAACAGATGAATATTCATCTTTCTACTTGTTCACCGTTCAGGCGTTTCCACAATCAGTGATTTGATCCGTAATTCTTTTCCGCAAAGCAATTTATGATATAAACCGCCGCATTTGGGACATGCGTCAAAAACATTTTCAATATCAAATTCTTCGCCGCAACCGGAACACCTGGCACGCGCCGTGATCTTGTTTATTTTTATGCTGGCCTCTTCAAGCATGGTGTTCTTTATCGCCATTTCCATGGCCGTATCCAGCGCATAAAACTCTATTCCTGCCAGCGTGCCGATATCCAGCACCAGTTCATTGATGGCAGTTGCATCGGCCTTTCTGGCTTCCGCTTCCGCAATCTCAATGATGCTCATGGCAATGGAAAATTCGTGCATATTCAGCGGTTAACGGGTCAACTGATAAAAAGACATTTTGAATAGTTATTTTGTTTTTAAAGACAAAGCAAAAATAGCTAACTAATGCTTTTGTTAAAATAAATTTAATTAATTTTGCGCATAACAAATTAAAAATTAATACGCATGCCTACACTTAATTTGTCATTACCGGAAGAACTTAAATCATACATCAAAGAAAAAGCTGCTGAAATGAACATGACTGTATCAGAGATATTTGTCAATTATATAAAACAGATAAAAGATACGGAATCAAAAGAAAAACAGTCATTTAAGCTTACGCCCGAGCAAAAGGAAAAACTAAAAATTGCCAAAAGATTAGCAGGTTCTATTCCTGTCAAAGATGATATCAATATTGATGAAATCAAGCTGCAATATTTAATTGATAAACATCTAAAAGATGACTAAGGTATTTTTAGATACTAACGTTATTCTGGATTTCTTTTTAAAACGAAAATCGGATAAATCCGATCATTACAGGGTGGCATTGAATTTAATAAATTATTGTATCAGCGCTAACCTTCTTCTTTATGTTTCAATACTTAGCCTTAAAGATGTCTATTACATTTCAGCAAAAATTACCAAAGGACAAAACGAAATAGTCAGGCAAAACCATATAAAACAAAAGATAAACGACTTCTTGCGTTTAATTAACCTGACAATTACAACAGACAAAGCTTTTTATAATGCAATGAACTCTGATTTCAAGGATTTCGAGGATGCTCTGCAATATTTTACAGCCCGTGAAAATGACATTAATTTTATGATTACAGGGAATAAAAAAGATTTTATTTTATCGGAAATACCTGTTTATTCACCCAAAGAGTTTTTGAACCTGCCCATAGTATAATACCGATTACAAATCAAAATGCGCCTTTGATTCATTTTAATCCCAAAGGCTTTTTGATTTAGTATCGGCATTTACCATTATAAATTTTAAAATGCACTTCTGACGCATTTTAAAATACAATTGGTATAACATACTGTAATCACACTGTTCATCCGGTATAAAAGGATTATTTTGATTGGCAGGACAGATCAAACGAAAGTTCAGGTAAATTCATTAAAAAGAAGAAAGAAATATCAGTAAGGTGGCTTTTCTTCCTCCTGCTTTTTCCCAAGAAAATAATGGTTTACCAGAAACATAACACCGATGATAAAAGGCAGGCCGAACATGATGAATGTGCCATACATAAATCGCCCCGACTGGATAACAAAGAAGATCACAAAGCACAACACAAGCAACAGCAAAAGTGCGCCTCCGACATTTTCCCGTTTCCAGGCAATGATCAGGACGATGATCATCAGAAACGAAGGGATGTTGTGTACCAGAAAAGCGCCGATGGTTTCCCAGAAATTATACCCCTCATTAAAAACATCCAGGGAAAACAATCCCCACAGAAAAATGGTTACAATCAGTAGAAAGCGCAGGGCCCAGGATACAAAAATGTTACCGTGATCAATAGTTTTCATAGCTCATTTTTATTTGAAAGATAAGTTTATTTGTCCGTTTCGCGTCGAAAGATACGAATAAACGTATTAAATGTCAAATATTTATGCGATCCGGAGTCCGGTTAATTAGTGAGCCTGCACTGTTGCAAAAAGCCGGTGGGTATTTAAGTATTTCCAGGAATGCGTATTTTTATGTGATTTTACAGGTCATTCAAAAGGTTATTTTATGGAATTAATCGCATTGATCGTCGCTTTTGTACTGGGTTTTGTCATGCGCCTGCTCGGACTCCCTCCTATGCTGGGTTTTCTTATTGCAGGGTTTGTTTTAAACTTTTTCGGGGTATCCTCCAGTGAAACGATTGATAAGGTTGGCGATATGGGTATTTTACTCCTCTTGTTCACAGTGGGCCTGAAACTGAATGTAAAAAGCCTGATCACGGGTCATGTCTGGAAAGGCGGCCTGCTTCAGATGTTGCTGAACTTTCTCATTTTCGGTCTGATCTTTATGTTGCTTGGATACCTGGGGATGTTTTTCTTTACCGGCATGCCACTGAAAGTCATCGCGCTGATCTCTTTTGCCCTGGCTTTTTCAAGTACTGTTTTTGCTGTGAAAGTCCTGGAGGATACCGGTGAAATGACAGGGATACAGGGCAAAACAGCGATAGCAATCCTGATCATCCAGGATGTGTTGGCTGTACTCTTCCTCGCCATTTCAGAAGACAAAACCCCTTCGGTTTGGGCACTCCTTCTGCTGGGTCTTCCATTCCTGAGAAAACCCACGATCTGGCTGATGAAAAAATCGGGACACGGTGAAATGATGATCCTTTTCGGGTTTTTACTGGCATTCTGGGGGGCTGAATTGTTTTCTATGGTCGGACTCAAACCGGCTCTCGGCGCCCTGGTGGCGGGAATGATCCTTGCCAACAGCCCCAAATCGAATGAAATGGCCAAATCACTGATGAACTTCAAAGAATTTTTTCTTATCGCGTTTTTTCTCAGCATCGGACTGTCGGGAACTCCCGAATGGTGGATGATCGGAATTGCCTTCATCCTGATACTCATGCTGCCCATAAAAGGATTTTTGTATTTCAGGATTCTTACTTTTCTGGGGCTGAGGGCGCGAACCTCTTTCCAGGTTGCTACAGGTCTGTTAAACTACAGCGAATTTGCGCTGATCGTGGCGAGTGTGGCCGTAGCCCAGAATATGCTCAGTAACGACTGGCTCATCGTGATCTCCATCGCCGTTTCCCTTTCCTTTATTGTTGCCGCCCCGGTTAAGACTTACCTCGATTTCACTGTGATTGAGAAATACCTTACCCGTTTTGAAAAACCCAAACCCAATGAAGAAGACAAACCGATAAATATTTCCGGTTGTAAAATTCTGGTTTTCGGGATGGGAAAAATCGGTACAAAAATTTACGATGAACTTGCCGCAGCATTTGACAATAAAGTCATGGGACTGGATGATAACTACGACACCGTCCTTAATCATAAAAAAGCCGGAAGAAACGTCATTACCGGTGATGCTACCGACTCTCAATTCTGGGAAACCCTTCAGCCCGGCCAGGTTACGTTGGTGTTACTGACCCTGAGCAATCATTCGGCCAATTTGTTTGCTGCAACAACGGTAAAAAAACACCAGCCTGATATAAAAGTTGCCGCGCTGGCCCAATATGACGATGAGATGGAAGAGTTGGGGAAGGCCGGTGTGGACAAGGTCGTGAATTTGTATGAAGAAGCGGGCGCCGGGTTTGCGGGACATGCCCTCACCCTTCTTGAAGATAAAACCCCTGAACTCTGATCTCAAGGGCCGGAAGAATCCCGGGTTGCGGAGACCCAAAGGCCGGGAAAAAAAGCGGGACAAACCACGACTTGCGGTGTCATTTGATGCCCGTATTTTTTTTAAATGAAAGAATAGATCATGTAGGCTATATAAGTTCCAATCAGTAAGATACCTTCTATCCGTGAAATGGCCTTTTTTGTTTCACCGATATCGAGTTTGACGAACAGCAGGATGAGCAGTGTGGAAGCGATCAGGATAACGATCTCCCGGTTTAACGCTGTGTCAAAAGCAATGGGTCTGATAAAAGCACTCACTCCGAGCACAAGCAGGATATTGAAAATATTGCTTCCGATGGCATTTCCGATGGCTATATCCGTATTTTTCTTTTTGGCTGCAAGTATGGATGTGACCAGTTCGGGTAAGGACGTAGCTGCTGCAATAATGGTCAGACCGACAGTTGTCTGAGAGATATTCAGGTCTGTTGCAATCCGGCTTGCTCCGGATACAATCCATTTACCACCGAGATACAGCCCGGCAATTCCGGCTGCGATCATCAGAACAGTCCACATTGTTTTTAACTCTTTTCGTTTTCTTGTCCCGGGTACTGTATCCGGCACTCCCCTTCTGAAAAAGGAGAAATAAAGAAACCCGGCAAGCAAGACGATCAGAACCAATGCATCAAATCGTGTGATCAGGTGTTGTTTTTCCGAAAATAACGAAACGTTGGCCATAAAAAGCAGCACCAGTGTAGCCAGCAGGCTGAACCAGATATTGACGGTGCTTTTCCGGCCTGCCATGCCGATGGGATAAATTGAGGCTGCTACACCGACAATCAACAAAATGTTAATGATGTTGCTACCCAGCACATTTCCTATTGCCAGGCCGGCGCTACCCTGTACGGACGCAAATATGTTGATCACAAGTTCGGGCAGGGAAGTGCCGAAGGCGACGATGGTTAAACCGATCAGAAACTGGGGCACACCGAATTTGCGGCCGATGGATGAAGCTCCGTCAACCAGCCACCTGGCCCCGAGAAGGAGCACAACAAAGCCCAGTATGAATAACAGATAAGTGATAACGTATTCTATTTCCTTCCCGGATACACCTTCAGTGCCTCATTCAGAACTCTGATCGAAGCTTTCAGGTCGTCCACCTTCAGCACATAGCTTATGCGGACTTCATCCTTTCCTTTTCCGGGAGTGGAATAAAAACCCGATGCCGGAGCCAGCATAACGGTCTGACCCTCAAAATCGAAATCTTCCAACAGCCACCGGCAGAACTTGTCCGAATCGTCAATGGGCAGCCGGGCAACCACATAAAAGGCGCCGGCAGGTTTCGGGCAGAAAGCCCCTTCGATCCGGTTGATGCCTTCGACGACCGCATTCCGGCGGGCAAGGTATTCCTTTTTGACTTTGACAAAATACTCATCCGGGGTATCCACCGCGGCTTCTGCGGCAACCTGCCCGAACGTGGGCGGACTGAGACGTGCCTGTGCAAATTTCAGGGCGGTGGCAATCAGTTCCCTGTTTTTGGAAGCCATCCATCCCAGCCGGACACCGCAGGCGCTGTAACGCTTTGAAACGGAATCAATCAGGATGACATTTTCCTCAATCCCTTTCAGGTACATGGCCGAATATTGCTTTTTGCCGTCGTAGGTGAATTCACGGTACACTTCATCGGCAATCAGAAAAAGATCATGTCTTTTCACAATGTCGCGCAGCGATTCCATTTCTTCTTTTGTGTAAAGGTACCCCGTGGGGTTGTTGGGATTGCAGACCAGTATGGCTTTCGTTTTGTCCGTAATGTTCTTTTCAAAATCTTCGATGGGAGGAAGAGCAAATCCGGTTTCAATACTTGAAATGATCGGCTTGACCCGGATGCCGGAATTTACGGCAAAACCATTGTAATTGGCATAAAACGGTTCGGGAATGATCACTTCGTCGCCGGGATCCATGATGGACTGAAAGGAAAATAAAATGGCTTCGGATGCGCCCGTCCCCACAATGATCTCCCCGGGGTTTAAATCAATGTTGACTGTCCTGTAATATTCAACCAGCTTTTCCCTCAATGACAACATGCCTGCCGAATGACTGTATTCCACCACTTTGTGATCATAATTTTTGATGGCGTTCAGGGCCACTTCGGGAGTTTCAATATCGGGCTGTCCGATGTTGAGATGATAAACCCTGATCCCTCTTTTTTTTGCTTCTTCGGCATAGGGAACCAGTTTCCTGATGGGTGACTCGGGCATCAGTTGTCCTTTTTTCGAAATGTGTACCATGCGGGTTGGTTTAAAATGTGTATAAAAAAAGGCTAACCACCCGAACCCTGTTAAGCCACGACGGTTAACCCTGATGATAAACTGTTAATTCTTTATTTATTGATCGGCGCTGCTCCCGTACCTGTCTTTTTTTCAGGAAGCGCTTCTGCCGGTTTCGGATTGACCTTTCCCTTGATCCTTAAAACCACTGCAGACTTGTTTTTGGCATTGGAATAAACCGTCACGGTTTTATTGAAAACCCCGACATGGCTGGTGTTATAAGTCACTTTTATTTTGTTCGACTCACCCGGCAGGATGGGCTCTTTGGGCCATGAGGGAACAGTACATCCGCACGATGAACGAGGTTTGGAAAGGATCAACGGTTCGTTTCCCGTATTTGTAAATTCAAATTCATAGGTTCCGTTTGCACCAACATAAATTTCACCGTAATCATGAAGGGTGGTCTTGAAAGTTATCTGCGGGCCATTCTTCTCTTTTTTCTCAAGATTTTTATCCTGTGCCGAGACGGCGCCGGCAAAAAGCAAAATCATTGCAAATAATACAATTTTTTTCATAATATTTCTTTTTTATTGTTTTGCCCTGCAAATGTATTAATTATTAATGCCATTCAAAATATTTAATTGTGAAATTTTCTTAATTATCAACCGTTGAAAAGAAATCCCCGGCAGAGGGATTCGCTGTGCGATATAAAACCGTTTTTTTCCTATTTTCGCAGCAGATAAAATTAAAGAAAATAATCAATTCATTTGATCTTAAAATTTTCACCTTTACGCACCTGCGTTTTCGCGTGATCGAAAATTTACTTTAACAATAACATCATGAAAAAGACCTTTTTGTTCATCCTCCTTGCCGCTTTTGCCGCCCTGGCATTTAAAAACGACAAACCGGCTTATGCTATTTTTAATAAAGACGGAAAACCGGTGAAATATTCCAAAATGATGAAAGACCTGGAAACGGCCGACATGGTCTTCTACGGAGAAATGCATACCGATCCCATTTCACACTGGCTTGAATACAACATTACACGCGATCTGTACAAAATAAAGAAAGACAGCCTCGTTCTCGGCGCCGAAATGTTTGAAGCCGATAACCAGTTGATCATGAACGAATACCTTGCCGGTGATTACGGCGCCAAAAAATTTGAAGCCGAGATCAAACTCTGGAAGAATTACAAAACCGATTACAAACCCCTGGTTGAGTTTGCCAAAAAGCACAACCTGCCGTTCATTGCAACCGACATCCACCGCCGTTACGCTTCCATGGTGTATAAAAAAGGATTTGATGTGCTTGACTCACTGAGTGCGGAAGCAAAAAAATATATCGGCCCCGACCTGGTCAAACTTTACGACCCGGAAATAAAGTGTTACAAGGACATGATGAACATGAAAGACATGAAAGACCATGTGGATGAGAATTTCCCCAAAGCCCAGGCCGCCAAAGATGCGACAATGGCATATTTTATCCTGAAAAACTGGTCTCCCGGCAAGTTGTTTTTACACTACAACGGTTCCTATCATTCCGACAATTTCCAGGGGATCGTCTGGTGGATCAACAAGCTGCATCCCGGGTTGAACATCAAAACCATATCCACGGTTAATCAGGAAGATATTTCCAGGCTGGACGAGGAAAACCTGAACCTTGCCGATTACATCGTTGTGGTTCCCGACGACATGACAAATACCAGCAGGTAGCCGGTTAAAATAACGCGTATTTCATGCCGTACCAGATGAAAATCCTGCGGTTCAAGACTTATTCTGTCGGTGAGATTAAACCCTAACCCGGCACATTGCCCGGTGACAGTTTGCGAAAAGCAGGCGACAGATTCGGAAAATAATCGGATATTTATCGAACATTTAACGTTAATTATTATTTGCAATCAGAAAAATGAAACCGGAAAAAACAGCAATTTTATTAATTGAATTTCAAAAAACCTGGACGGAAAAAGGCATTTTCTACAAAATGATCAGGAAAGAACTTACGAAAAGAAATGTTCTGATCAATACGAAAGAAGTTGTTTCGGCAGGAAGAAAGCAAGGTGTAAAGGTAATTCAGGCGCCCCTGATCTTAGACAAGACCGACAAAGAGAGATATAAAAAAACACCATTTCCGGCCAGGTTGCTAAAACGATTTACAAAAGGAACATGGAAGGCCGAATTTACGGACGGGATTTACGAAAGTTCTGATCTTGTCGTTAAAGGCAGGTACGGATTTGATGCCTGTGAAGGGAGCGACCTTGAACAGCTTTTAAAAGAAAATGGTATTGAAAATGTGTTTGTTTGCGGCTTTACGACAGACCATTGCGTGAAGGAAACGATGAACAGCTTAACTGACAAAGGATTTCATTGTGTTTTGGTTTCCGGCTGTACGGCAACCAGAAATTTCAAATTACAGAAGAAAATTGAAAACGAGTTTGAAACAATATCTTCTGAAAAACTGATTAAGGAGATCGGAGAAACAATGAATAAGAATTAACCGGTAGAATAATCAAAGTTTGCAACCCCGGTATTTTTCAGGTCTCTATTATAAACCAGTTTGTTCAATAAGCCACATCACCTGATTCCTGTCGGCCGAGTCATTGGAAAGTATAACATGATAAAAAGCACAGGTATGAAAAGAACTTTATTCATTCTTTTGGCTTTTGTTTTTGCTACGGCAATTCTTCAGGCACAGAAAGATTATTCCGATTCTGAGATCACCCGGCTTATTTTACTGGGGACGGGAACTCCGAATCCCTCACCGGCCCATTCCGGCCCCTCTGTTGCCATCGTAGTAAACGACGAACCTTACATCATTGATTTTGGCCCCGGCCTGATACGAAAAGCTGCAGCCATGTCGGAAAGGTATGGCGGAAAGATCAAAGGACTGGACGTAAAAAAAATAAAGCATGCCTTCCTCACCCATTTGCATTCCGATCACACCACAGGTTACCCGGATCTGATCCTTACGCCCTGGGTCATGGGAAGAGACGAACCGCTCGAGGTTTACGGACCGGAAGGTCTGAATAACATGACCGAGCATATTTTGAAAGCCTATGAAGACGACATCAAATACCGCTTATACGGACTTGAACCGGCCAACAACCGGGGATGGAGAGTCAACAGCCACGAGTTCAGCAAAGAAGGGGTGGTTTACGAAGACGAGAATGTGAAAGTGGAAGCTTTTCCCGTTCCCCACGGAAGCTGGCCCAATGCCTGGGGATACCGGTTTACCACACCCGATAAGATCATTGTTATTTCGGGAGACACTTCACCGTCGGAAAAAATGATCGAATACGCCAAAGGTGCGGATATTCTCGTACATGAAGTTTATTCACAGGCAAAGTTTGATTCACTCAGCGATTTCTGGAAAACATATCATAAACAAAATCACACTTCCACGGTTGAGTTGGCAAAAATAGCCAGTGCCGCCCAACCGGGATTGCTGGTCTTGTATCATATCTTATTCTGGGGAGCAACCGAAAAAGAGATATACGATGAAATAACAGAAAAATACAAGGGAAGGGTGATCGTCGGGCACGACCTGGACACCTTCTGATACCGGACAATGCAACAAACAACTCATGCACAAACAAATTGAAAAAGATTGCACCTCTGAAAAATGAATAAACACCACGGAGTGATTTTTATCAACCTGTCTCCCATCAACTGAAAAAATTGCCGGATAGCGGAAACTCCGGTCAAAAATAACAGGTGGATAAAAACAGGATAAGTTTTTAACGGTAACACCGGGGAAGCGCTGTTATTCAATATTTTTGTTTTGGATTTAAAGAGTTATGCACAAGGTTTACGAGACACAAATAAAAATTGTAAATTAGTAGAAATAAATTTTCAAGTAGATTGTTAAACAGGATGATTGCAAGTAAGAATTTAATCAAGATAAATTTTTAAATGTTTAATTAAAAATAAATCAAAATGGAAAATGCGCTAATAGCATCTCAACTATTGTTTTACATCCTGGGCGGTTTAGGAATATTCTTTGTAGGTATAGGCGTTCTCTGGTTTGTATCAGTCTATAAGAGTAAGAATAATATTCAATAGAAGTTCTCCTTAGGTGGGACAGGTATAAATTACCAACGATTTTTACTTCAACTCGTTGAATATAGTTTTTCGTATAGGAATAACTCTTTAAA
>JAADID010000073.1:23808-24801 GCA_013151505.1 Chlorobiota bacterium
TCCTTGACTGAAAAATATATTATGAAGTAAAATTTTTGCGTTAGCAAAGAGATTAGCAAATTGAAAAATTGTCTTAAATGACAAAAAACTAAATTGTTGAGTATTTAAAAAAACGACAATTAGAAACTCCAAACAAACCCCAGTGCATAATAAAAACCCTGCAAAGTAAAGGCTACGGGCCATATTTGCAACCTGTTGATGCCAATTTGAGGGTGGTCATGAAATTAACGAAGAAGAAATGAAGGAAGTTGAGAAATGGATAAACACAAAGTAAAAAAATGCGGCACGCACCATATTCAAAACCATCACGGGCAATTAAAGCAAATAATAGACAGATTATTGAAATAAAAAATAGGATTAATTATGAAAAAAAAGGTTTTACTGATTTTTGTACTTACCATAATATTACGAATAATAACGATTTTATTTGTAAAAGACGATCCTGTATTTTTCTTATCACCACGTAACTTTAACGGCCGCGGATTACTTGCCATGCCATCATGGCTTGATTTTATTATACCTCTGATTATCATAGTATTTCTATATAATAAGAATCTAAATTTAAAAATCAGCTTAAAACTATTTTTTAAACCTTTTATATCCTCTTTCCTGTTAATATTTACGCCGGTTCTTATAGGAATATTACTCAATAATTATGTGCAGAAATCATTAATAAGATTTGATTTCAACCTGGTTCTGGTTCTACGTTATCTATTATTCATCCTGACATTTGTTGCTATTAATTTCTTTGCAGATTCACTTACTTCAAAGAAAAAATATTTAAAATATATTATTCTGACAGTGTTCTTGATATCAATTGCTTACACACAAGACCTGTTTGCATCAGGCAGCAGTATGCATGTTTTACTGGGACTTCTCAATAGTGTAGGTTTTTCCACTGTTATTTTTTCTGTTGGCATGAGAAAAAACTACAAAGAGGAACCTGTTGCAAGTGTTATTGCCATTTCCTTAAGCGGAATATTCTTATAAGAA
>JAADID010000049.1 GCA_013151505.1 Chlorobiota bacterium
AATTCTTCATTCATCAACTGTTTCATCAGCTTGTATTGCGGATGTTGGGGCAGACCGGGGTAAATAAATTTTAAATCAATTTCTTTAAACCGTTTAGCCAGGTACATGGCATTTTCACTATGTTTTTGCATTCGGATATGCAGTGTCCCGAGGTTTTTCAAAATACCTGACGACCTCAGCGGATCAAGTACAGGCCCCAGCAGCATGGCGGTACCGTCGTTTACATTGCTTATGGCATCAATAAAATCTTCATCGGTGCAGATGGCTCCGGCCACGCAATCGTTTTTTCCATTGATGAATTTGGTCATGCTGTAAACCACAATATCGGCACCCAGTTGAAAAGGACTGATGATCATAGGTGTAAAAGTGTTGTCAACCACCAGCTTTGCCCCGTTGCCATTGGTAATCTTTGCCAGCTCGGGGATGTTGGATACCTGGAGCATGGGGTTGGTTATGCTTTCGGTATAAAGCACTTTGGTGTTTGGTTTGAAAGCTGCTTTAACACTTTCCAGGTCGGTGATGTTGACAAAAGTGACTTCAATGTTGAACTTTTTGAGATAATTGGCAAGGAATGCATAAGTGCCCCCATAGGTAGTAACGCTGGTAATGATATGGTCGCCGGAATTGCACAATTGCAGCAGCGTGGTGGTGATGGCTGCCATGCCGGATGCTGTTACCCAGGCAGATTCTGTCCCTTCAAGTGCGGCCATGGCCTCGGCCAGGTATTTGTTGGATGGGTTCCAGTGCCGCGAATAAAGAAAACATCCTTCGCTTTCCCCTTTGAAAGTTTCAATCATGGTCTCTTCATCCATGAAGGTGAAAGTGGCCGAATCGGTAATGGACGGGTTAACGCCTCCGAATTCACCAAATTGTTTCAGGTCTTGTATGGCTGTTGCCGGATCAAATTTTTTCGACATGATTTTACGGTTTAATATTCTTCACAAATTTAAGAAACAAAAGGGTTTTATGTATATTTATCCGGTAATTTAAAATGGATAAATAAAGCCGGGAATAATTATGAATGCGGGAAACGAAAAACGGAATACGGGACTGCTGGTGGTTTTTATGCTGGCCGTTTTTTATGTGGTGAATTTCATTGCCCCCGAACAGCCGAGGACAACCGTAATTGACGGCGACGGCAGCGGCCTGTATGCTTATCTGCCTGCAATTTTTGTTTCCCATACTGTTGATTTTACGCCTGTTTTTTATTTCGAAAAATCACGGCGCCCACCCGGCTATGTGGGACACAATTACCACAAGGCAGGGGGCATTATGATCAACAAATTCTGGTGTGGTACCGCTTTGCTTGAAATGCCTTTCTTTTTGATTGCCTGGATTTTGTCTTTGATATGGGGTTTGCCTCCCGACGGCTACAACATACTTTTTCAATATGCCGTTGCCCTGGCCGCTATTTTCTGGGTTGGGCTCGGGCTTGTTTACACCGTCAGGCTGTTCAGGTTGTACAATATTTCCGAAACCTTCGCCTGGAGCCTGGTGCTTGCAGGCTTCTTCAGCACCAACCTGTTTTCTTACACCTTTGTCAATCCGTCGGCGTCGCATGCTTATTCATTTTCGCTGATTGCCGTTTTTCTTTATTATTCGAAAAAGCTGTTTATTCAATATGATAAAAAACCGCTTTATGCCGCTGCTTTCCTGTTGGGACTGATCATTCTGGTCAGGCCTGTGGATTTTGTAATTGTGCTGGCTTTGCCGTTCCTGGCGTCATCGCCGGAAGTTTTTATTCAAACCATCCGGAAAAAAATTTTCAGTAAAGATGTGTTGGTTGCTGCCCTGCTTTTCCTTGTTGCCCTGTCCCCCCAGCTCATCATCAACATTTTACAAACCGGAAAACCCCTGATTTACGGGTACAAAAACGAGGGTTTTTACTGGGGGCATCCGCAAATACTTAAATTCCTTTTCAGCTACCGCAAAGGGTGGTTCGTTTACACCCCTTTCATGCTGTTGCTTTTCCCGGCAATGATCGCCTTGTGGAAACGGTCGAAATATGAAATGATCGGTTTTCTGACTTTTCTTATCCTGGTTGTCTATCTGTTTTCCGCCTGGTGGAACTGGCTTTACGGCGACAGTTTCGGAATGCGGCCCATGGTAGATCTTTATGCCTTGTTCTTTCTGGTGATCGCGCTGATGTTTGCTGAAATAACGAAAAAGACCGTAAAAATACTACTTGCCGTTTTTATTGCTGCTGCCGTGTTCCTGAACCTTGTACAGACATATCAGTATGCCACCGGAATACTCCATCCCGATTCGATGACACGGGATGCCTACTGGTATATATTTTTAAAAACGGACAGCAGGTACCGGCATGCTATCGGCGATGAGGATGAATATTTTTACGGAGAGCTGTCCGGAAAACCTTTTTTTGAAACTGCTTACCAAACCGGTACTTTTTCCGAAGGTTGGTCCACCCCTTCGAATGTGACAGTTCTGGAGGGAATGCAACAACAGGTCATGAAAATGGACAACCATCATATTTACAGCCCGTCGTTTACTTATCAGGTACCGAAAGAATTGACCGGAAAAGATAACCTGTATGTGGTCTTTTCTGCAGAATACCTTGAGCCCGTTCCGGATGCTGCATTAACAGCTTTGTTCGTTGTGGATGTTTCGGGAAAGAAAGGGGAAAGACTTTTTTACAAAGCTTTCCGTATGAAGCGCCTGCCTGATCAGAGAACAGGTGAATGGCGTGAGGGAAGTATCGGGTTTAAGCTGCCTGTCATCACTCCCGAAACAGATAAAATGGTATTTTATGTGTGGAACAAAGACAAGCAAACTTTTTATATCAACCGTATCGCTTTAAAGCTTTTTACGTATAGCAGGGAGATGCAGTGAGCCGGAATTGCTATCTTTGCCGATCAATTGGAAATAGATGCTGGAAGCCCGTAACATACATAAATCTTATGGAAAGCTGGAAGTCCTGAAAGGGATTGACCTGTCGGTTGAAAAGGGGGAGATCGTTTCCATCGTGGGGGCTTCGGGCGCCGGAAAGTCCACATTGCTGCATGTATTGGGAACGATCGAAAAGGCGGATAAGGGAGCAGTCAGTATCCGGAATGTGGACATTACCTCGTTAAACGATAAAGCGCTTTCCGGGTTCCGG
Source organism: Chlorobiota bacterium (assembly GCA_013151505.1). Lineage (GTDB taxonomy): Bacteria > Bacteroidota > Bacteroidia > Bacteroidales > F082 > JAADID01. The sequence continues at coordinate 3,119 of JAADID010000049.1, forward strand.
AACAAGAACATCGGGTTTGTCTTTCAGTTTCACCATCTGCTGCCTGAATTTACAGCGCTGGAAAATATTTGTATTCCGCAATACATTGCCGGAAAAACCCGGAAAGAAGCCGAAGACAAAGCTTTTTTTCTGCTCGACCTTTTGTCGCTGACTGACCGGGCCGAGCACAAACCTTCGGAACTTTCGGGCGGTGAACAGCAACGCGTGGCCATTGCCCGCGCCCTGATCAACGAACCGGCCGTGGTGTTTGCCGACGAGCCCAGCGGAAATCTGGATTCGCAAAATTCGCAGGTGCTGCACAAAATGTTTTTCGACCTGCGTGATAAACTGGGGCAGACCTTTATTATTGCAACGCACAATAAGGAGCTGGCCGGTATGGCTGACAGAAGAATGATCATAAAAGACGGCGTGATCAACCCGGAAAATAATAAACCTGTTTAATCGTTAATACCTTGATTAGTTAAAGATATATGCATCACCGATATAGTCAAAAACCACTATTAGTCAAAATAGTCCTGATATTATCTTTTGTGTTGTTTTATTTCATGGCCCCGGCGCAGCAAAAGTCTGCAACTTACGAGGAGGCCATAAAAAAAGCGGATAGTTATCTTCAGCAAAATCAGTTGCTGAATGCCAAAGCATATTATCAGATGGCCTTGAAGTTAAAGCCCGAGGATGCCTATGCCGTAAAACAAATTAGAGCGGTTGTTGATAAATTGAAAGCTTCCCAGGCAAAGGAGGAAAAATATTACGACATCATCGACCTGGCTGACGTATTTTTTGATGAAGGGGCCTACAACAAAGCGCTGGCTCAATACCGGAAGGCCCTGGGTGTGATCCCCGGCGATGCCTATGCGCAGGATCAGATCGCTAAAATTCAAAGAAAAAGAGCCGAAC
>JAADID010000291.1 GCA_013151505.1 Chlorobiota bacterium
ATTGAACCAGCTCTCGGCCTTATCGCTGTAAATAAATGCAGGGTGGTCTTGAGGCATGTACTTATCCAGGTTGGTTTCCATCCGTGTATTCTTACTCATTTCAAAAACGAAATATGCCGTGACCGCCAGCGTAATAATCATTACCCACCATTTATAATCAAGCAGTTTATTTAATAATTTCTCCATTAATTTTTAATGTTAGTTAGTCTTCACTATATTTTTATTTTTAAAAAAAGCTGCCGTACTGATTATTAATCCAAATAAAAAGTTACGACAGCCGGATTCTATTACAAAACTCTTGTTTTCGTTACAGGTTTCGGGGCTTTTACAACCAGTATCCTGACTATTTCATCACCATAATTATAAATACAATGAACAATATCTTTCGGACTTTCCACGAGGCTGTTTTCTTCTACTTTTCTCTTCTCTTCACCCACGAGTATATCCGGTGTTCCTTCGATAACAAAAAAGAAAACGTCAACCGGGGTGATATGCGGTTTGAGACTTTCGCCGGGATTCAGTTGAATGTGAACTGCCTGTGCCGAATTCTTGTCGTACAACATGCGGGCGTCCACATTATGCGGATTTTCTTTGGTTGGTGTATCCGATACTTTTATGATTTTCATAATTATTTACTTTTATTTATAGTTTTATTTTCCCAAAATTTTTTCCAGCACAGTTATCAGTTTATGACCTTCGGCATTCAGATTAAAATTGTGGTTGTTAAGGTCCCATCGTTTAACAAGCAATCTTAAAGAGCCCATCGTCAGTAAAGCAAGACTTTTTTCATCAATATCCTGTCGTACGTTATTTTCAAGTTGTCCCTGCCGGATGACTTTTTCAATGGTTTGCGCATGAAGATTCAGGATTTCAACAATTTTGTTTTTGAGCAATTCGTCGTTTTTAAATATTTCTTCCGAAAAGACAACAGACACCATGGAAGGGGTTTCGGAGAACAGGCCGAGCATCTTTGTAAACATAAACCCGATTTTTTCAGCGGCAGAACCCTGAAAAGTGTCCATTAACCCCGAGAGCATTTCCGCCATTTCCCGGAAATTTTCCAGCAAAGCCATCAGGATGGCGGTCTTGCTTTCAAAATGCCTGTAGATGGCTGGTTCTGTAATACCAATTGTTTTTGAAAGATTCTTAATGGTCAGCCCCTGGATGCCTTTGCTGGCAATAAGGTCCAACGCCACCTCTATGATCTCTCGTTGTCTTTCCGTTGTTTGCATTTTATTTGAATTTTCTCTGTTTCATTATTTTAATTGACCAGTATCAATTATGATATTGCTGACCCTTATTTAAAGGTTTAACAAACATAATCAGAATTTTAACCTTTATGAAATAATTTCGTTCATTTCTTACTGAACCTTTCTTTAACCCGGTCAACAGTGTAATAGACCATCGGTACCACAAATACGGTAAGGATCAGTGAAGAAAGCAGTCCGCCGATAATGACCCATGCCAGGCCGTTTTTCCACTCACTGGCCGTTCCTTTGGCCAGGGCAATGGGTAACATGCCAATGGTCATGGCAAGTGTTGTCATCAGGATAGGACGCATACGTTCTTTACCGGCAATGATCAAAGCTTCTTTATAATGTTTCCCTTGTGCTTTCAACTGGTTTGTAAAGTCCACGATCAGAATGGCGTTTTTGGTTACCAGCCCCATCAGCATGATCATACCCAGTAAAGCAAACAATGTGATATTGTTCAGTGATAAATTAAGCGCAAGGAATGCACCGATCACTGCGAGGGGGATACCGAACAGCGCCACGAACGGATAAATATAGTTGTCATAAAGCGCCACCATGATCAGGTAGATCAGAATGAATGATACGAGCATGACCGAACCCAAAGCCCCAAAACTATCATTTTGCGTTTTTACGTCGGATTCCCATGTCAGTTTTATTCCTTCGGGCAAAGGATGTTTATCGAGATATTCTAATACATCGTCGGCCAGTGTGCCTGACGGTCGTCCGAATGCCTGTGAAGTAAGCGTTACGGCCGGTTGCCTGTTTATTCGTTCAAGCATTGAGGGTGAGTTGTCCTGAACCACCTCGGCAAATTGTGAAATTTTTACCGGCACGCCCATGGGATTGACGATGATCAGGTTCTCAACATCTTCGTAGTTTTTTCTGTCGAAATTATCCAGACGAATCTCAACAGGATATTCCGTACCTTCCTCCACCAATGTGGCGTCATCATTTCCTTTGAATGCCGTTCTCAATGTCATTCCCACATACCCGGTGGTAAGTCCTAACCGTTTCATTTTATCTTTATCGGGGATTACTTTGTATTCGGGATTCCCTTCTTCAACGGATAACCGTACATTATCAGCGCCCGGGATGTCTTGCACGGCTGCCTGCAAATCTCTGGCGGTTTCCAGCACCTGATCAACATCACTGCCGCTTAATGTTATTGTTATGGGAGCCGAACGCGGGATAAGTCCGAGTTCTGCCATTGAAAAATTGATGCCGGGGAACTGATTGTTCAATTCCTTTTTCAGCCATTTCATGTAAGTAACGGTGGTTACCTTTCTTTCCTTGATGGGTTTCAACTGGATGGTAAATTCTGAAATATAAGGCGAGCCGATACCCAGCGAACCGATTCCCGTACTGGGTCCGGCGATATTACTGAAAAGCGTTTCCACTTCGGGCTGATCCAGAATAAAACTTTCTACTTTCTGGCTGATGATATTGTTCTGCTGGACGGTTGTTGTTTTGTCAAATTCAAGGTTTAAACTGAACTTTCCCTGGTCACCGGTTGACATCATTTCCTTGCCAATGATATCTTGTTTCATCATGAGTCCGGTAAGCAGGAATAATAAAAGAACTATTCCGGTAAAGATGAGTTTATGTTTTAACACCCAGTCCAGTTGACGGCCATACCATTCAATGAAGAGGTTGAGCTGTTTTCCGAACCAGAGTAAGAAACGGTTAAAGAAATTCGACGGTTTCATGTCTTCTTTTTTGCCAATGCGCGAAGCCAGCCAGGGTGTCAGCGTAAAACCAACGAGAAGACTGGTCAGCGTTGACGTGATGACAACCACAGAAAACTGTTTCAGCATTCCGGCAACGAAAACCTGCAAAAACAAAATAGGGGCAAACACAACGACATCCACTAAAGTTATGGACAATGCCGAGAACCCGATTTCCATCCGGCCTTCCAGTGCGGCAGTCCTTTTATCTTTTCCCATATCGAGGTGCCTCTGGATATTTTCGAGGATAACGATCGAGTCATCCACCAGAATACCGATGATCAAAGACATGGCAAGCAAGGTCATCAGGTTTAAAGTATATCCGAGCATCCACATCATTGCAAAGGCAGTGATTAGTGAGGTTGGAATGGAGATGAGCACGATCAATGAATTCCGGTAACTGTGCAGGAACAGCAACATGACCACGGAAACCAGAATGACGGCCAGGATCAGGTCATCCACCACCGAATTAACGGCAGCAATGGTGTTGGTCGTGGAGTCGTCGGCAATCTGGAATTTTATATCATATTGTGCGTATTCTTTTTCTATTTGTTTCAGTTTGTCACGTACCAGCCTGGATACATCCACCGCGTTGGCATCACCCTGTTTTTTCAGCAATATACCGATGCCTTTTACACCGTTGTAGCGGCTTACGGAAGTAATCTCTTTTACGCCGTCAACTACTGAAGCTATATCTTTGATATAAACCGGATTTCCGGGTGAAGGCATCGCCACCTGTAAATTCATGATCTGGTCAATATCTTTAAATTTACCGATCAGTCGCACCGAGTGATATTCTTTGTCAGTCCTGACATCACCCGAAGGAATGTCAATATCGGACTGTTTGATTGCCTCAACAATCTGCAGGAGAGAGATTCTATAGAGTTTCAGTTTCCTTTGATCCACTTTGACCAGTATCTCTCTTTGTTCGCCACCCAGCATCGTGATTTCCGCAACTCCGGTTATTTGCTGGATCTGAGGCAAATAATCATCTGTCATTTTTTGATAAAAAACAGTTGCAGGCA
>JAADID010000203.1 GCA_013151505.1 Chlorobiota bacterium
ATTGTGGTTTTAATTTGAGTTTTCTGCAAAGCTAAAATAAATAATTATTCATCCAGGTCTGCTTCTATTCCGTCATATTTAATTTCCTTTCCGTTTTTATAAGAAATAACAATGATGATCATACCGTTTTTATCATATTTTTTCCACTCGCCCGTTTTTCTTCCCATCACATAATTTCCTTCCTGTTTTACTTTTCCGTTTTCCCAATACCAGGTATGTTTGCCATTGGGGAGGCCGTCCACAAATTTACCCTGAAAGCTGATCTGCCCGCTGTCATAAAATGACTTCCATAATCCGTTTCGCCGTCCTTCAACATAGTTTCCTTCTTCGCGTGTGTCGCCTTCAATGTAAAACCAAAAATCTTCCTTTTTTCCTTCAATATATTCACCCTGGGCCCTGACTTTCCCATCCGGATCATATTCGGTCATCATGCCGTCAGCCAGTCCTTTATAGAAATGTTCCTCACGTAATAATTTTCCGGTTGAGTAATACCAACGCCAGGTGCTGTCAGGCTTTCCGTTCAAATACTTTCCCACTTCCTCAAGCTGTCCCGAGGGATAGTAAAATTTCCATAATCCGTCACGGTCGTCTTTGTCATATCTGCCGGCAGCCTTCAGTTTTCCATCCGGGTAATATTCATTCCAGAATCCTTCTTTTTCCCCTGCATCGGTAAATATTCCTTCGGCGATGATTTTACCATGCCTGAAAATATAGGCTTTTTCAACTTTTCCTTCTTTATTGTATTCACGACGAACGCCTTCCGGAATTCCGTTTTTGTCATAAGTTCCTACAACTTTGGGTGTTCCGTCAGGGTAATAATCGGTTCTTACATCAAGTTTTACCAGCTCCTCGGCTTGTTCTTCCTTTTCACCGTCAACCCATTTGGTAACTGAAATCAGATTTCCTTCCTGGTCATATTCTTTAAAATACCCGTTTTTCAGTCCGTGTTTAAAACTGCCTTCCATCCGCAGCGATTCATCATCATAGAACCATTTCCATTTGCCATCAGGTAAATTATCGGCATCATAACGGTTAATCCTTTCCCTGCCGGCAATATATCCTTTTTTATACGTAATCAACTGAATTACATTTCCGTTTTGATCATATTCACGGGCGACTCCGTTTTCAAGGCCGTTCACAAAAGGTATTTTCATTTTTACTTTTCCGTTTGGATAAAGAATATAAGTCGGTCCTTGTTTTACATCGTTTACAAAATTTTCTTTCGTGACTTCATCACCCTGGTAAGTGATACGGAATCCGTTTTTTTTCCCTTGCTTGTAATTTATTTCCAATACCAGTTTACCCTCTTCATCATAAAATCGCCACAAGCTGTCCAGCAGATAATTTTTCCGGTTTCCTTCTGACTTCAGCTTACCGTTTTCATAGTAATTTTTCCAGTAACCATCGGGTTTTCCGTCTCGCATGGTGCCTTCACTGGCCAGCGTTCCGTTGTCATAATAAAACCGGTTATACCCGTTGGGGTTGATCTTTACGGTATCCTGCTGGGCAAATGATTCAATAGAATTGAAAATAAAAATCAAAAGAACAAACGGTAAAAATATATTGTTGCGTTTTATCATGTATCCGGTTTTAGACAAGATTCAATTTTCTGGAAATTTCAAGCATTCTGTTAATGGGTTTTACGGCTTTTTCAATAGTTTGTTCATCCAGTGTTATTTCGGGTTTTTCATTTTTCAGTGCAAGATAAAGCTTTTCCATTGTATTTAGTTTCATATAGGGGCAATCGTTGCAGGAACAGGTTTCATCAGAAGGCACAACCAGAAACTCTTTTTCGGGAGAAGCCAGTTTCATCTGATGCAGAATACCTGTTTCCGTGGCAACTATGAACTTTTTCGAATTATCTTTTTGCGTGAACTTCAACATGCCTGTTGTTGATCCGACATAATCGGCAAGTTCCAGAACCGGTGCGTTACATTCGGGATGTGCTATTAATTTTGCGTCGGGGTTTTCCTGTTTCATTTGGATAATGGCTTCGGTAGTTAGAATGTCGTGCACTTCACAGGTACCGTTCCATAAAACCATATTTCTCCCTGTAACCCGGTTAATATATCCTCCCAGGTTTTTATCCGGTGCGAATATGATCTTCTGGTCTTCCGGAAATGATTCCACGATCCGGACCGCATTTCCTGAAGTACATATTACATCGCTTACGGTTTTAATAGCTGCCGTGGTGTTGATGTATGAAATAACAATATGGCCGGGATACTTATTTTTAAATTTGACAAAATCGTCATAAGGACATGATTCGGCCAGTGAGCAGCCGGCTTCAAGGTCCGGTAAAATCACAGGAATTCCGGGATTCAGCATTTTTGCCGTTTCGGCCATAAAATGTACGCCGGCAAAAACGATCATATCTGTCTCTGCAGTGGATGCCTTTTGTGCAAGTCCCAGACTATCACCAACATAATCGGCAATATCCTGTATTTCAGGCACCTGATAATAATGAGCGAGTATCAGCGCATTTTTATCCTTTTTAAGCCTTAATATTTCTTCCCGGTAATTCATTTATTAATTCTTTAAACAACGTATAATATATTATATAAATTTATAATTAAATAAAGGTTTAATAATAATAGTCTGTTAGTATTATTGATTTCTTTCTATCAAAAAATTTTGATTTCACAAATGTGTTTTATTACTAACATCTTTTTAACATTTAATCACGGCACAGCTTATTGAAAAACAATATTTTTAACTACATATAAACTATCGCTGTTTTATCATTTGTACTCATAAATATTACTACCGCTTCGTCATTTTTATTGTTAATTACTGCTCATAAAAATTCATAAAATTCAGTGATTTGCATGTTTTAATGTACCGGTTCAAAATGGTTGTTAATAACTGACAACTTATGAGTAATTATTCAACAAAATTAAGCAGATATTAACAACAAAATATTAACAATTCATAAATTCAAAAATAAAATTACGTAATAAAGAAACACAAATAAAAGCGTTATAATAAACGCCTCATATTTTAATTAATTTTGTCTGACGAAATTTTTCACAATGGCAGAAAACAAAGTTATAGGGATGGCCACCGATCACGGAGGATTTGCCATGAAAGAATACCTTAAGAAAGAATTAACAAAAGCAGGTTATAAAGTGAAAGATTTTGGTACTTTCTCGGAGGAAAGTGTTGATTATCCCGACTACATTCACCCGTTGGCCAATGAAGTCAATAAAGGAGTTCTTAAAAGAGGGATCATTCTGTGCGGAAGTGGTAACGGCGCCCAGATGACTGCTAATAAGTATATGAATGTAAGAGCGGCGCTCTGCTGGAATGAAGAACAAGCCCGCCTGGCCCGGCAACACAATGATGCCAATATTATATCATTGCCCGGAAGGTTTATTGCATTCGATCTGGCATGGGAAATAGTTCAATTATTTTTGAACACACCGTTTGAAGGGGGAAGGCATTTGCGCAGGATAAAAAAAATTCCGAAAATTTTAAGTTAAAAACACATTTTGAAAAAATCTGCCGAACATAAAGAGTTTTTAAAAAAAGCCGAAAAGATAAGCTTTGACAAAGAGCACAGGCAAAAGATCAGATTCAATATTTCAAAATATGATCAGGCAGTAGTTAAAGGTCAGGGTGAGTTGTATAAAAACCTTGAACTGGCAAGGCAAAGAGCAGGACATATAAAATACAGGGTGATCAATGAACTGGATAAATACCTGATAGAGTTTGAAGATAATTTTTTACAGAACGGCGGTAAAATCATCTGGGCTGTTGACGCTGAACATGCTTTAAACGAGATAAAAAACATTGTTAAAAAGCATGAAATTACTTCAACTGTCAAGTCAAAATCCATGACGACGGAAGAAATAGAACTAAATCCCTTCCTTGAGAAAAACGGTGTGGAAGTAACGGAAACAGATCTGGGTGAATTTATTGTCCAGCAGGCGGGACAACGGCCTTATCACATTGTCACACCTGCCATGCACATGTCAAAAGAAGATGTAGCTGCCTTGTACCATAAAAAATTTGAAACACCTGCGGATATGCCCCCAGAAGAGCTGACGATCTATACCCGTCATTTGCTTCGTGAAAAATTCAGGAACGCCGGCATGGGTGTAACAGGCGTTAATTTTCTTATTGCCGATACGGGATCCGTTGCACTTACCGAAAACGAAGGGAACGGTATGTTGTCCATGTCTTTTCCAAAAGTGCATATTGCCATTGGCGGGATCGAAAAGATACTTCCCCGTCTTGAAGACCTTGACCTTTACTGGCCTTTGCTTTCTACTCACGGTACAGGCCAGTTGATGACGGTTTATAATTCTATTATTTCTGGGCCGAGAAAAGGAAAAGAAAAAGATGGCCCTGAGGAAATGTATCTGATCCTGCTGGATAACGGAAGGACAAATTTACTGGCCCGGGAACGTCAGAGACAGGCTCTGTCATGTATTCGTTGCGGCGCCTGCCTGAACGCCTGCCCTGTCTATAAAAACATTGGCGGACATACTTACAATACAACTTATACCGGACCCATAGGATCGGTTATTGAACCTTACCTGGAAGATTTTGGCACTTACAAGCACTTGAGTTTTGCCTCTTCGTTATGTGGAAAATGTACCACAGTTTGTCCGGTTAAAATCCCGATACATGAATTTTTGTTGTTGAACAGGGACTATGCCGTGAAAAACGGTTACACCCCTTTTATCGAAAAACAAGGGATGAAAATGGCTACAAAAGCGCTGGGTTCAAGGAAAATGATGGATATGGTCGGTGGAAAAACAAAAAATACGTTTGCCAAATTATTTACATCCAAAGCATGGGGTCCGAGGCGTGAGTTTCCTGATATTGCCGAAAAATCATTCAGCCAGCTTTGGAAAGAAAAACATTCCTGAATTTTTGACCTGCCGGAAAAAAATTCCCGGCAGGTCAAAGATTTTTTAATGATATTACTGAATAAATACTTTTTTCGTAATGGTTCCGTTCCCGAAATCGGCTTTCAGATAATAAAAACCGCTTTGCAGATTCAGTTTTAAACGTCTTGAAGAACTGTTGACATCAACACTGTAAACAACTGTACCGAACTGATTCATAATCTGTAATTTACTGATAACGAAATTACTTTCAACAATAAAGCTCCCGTTATTCGGGTTCGGGTAAATGACCAGACCGGCGTTTTGTTCGAAAACATTGTTTAATCCCACACATTCGTCCACAAAGATCGAATCCTGTGCCGAGGCGGAACAGTTGTTTTCATCTTCGTAAGTATAGGTTATCACATTCCATCCCAGCGGTGCTTCTTCAGGTGAGAAAACACCATCCGACGTCACAGCATTGCCGCTGTAAATCCCTCCTTCGGGATCGGCAGTCAACTGAACCGGCGGTTCCTGCTGGTTACACAATTGTTCAGGCCAGTCACCGAGGGTAATTACCGGCAAAGCGTTTACCGTAACCGTTACATCGGCAGAAGCGGATTGCAAACCATCCGAGACGTCCACAAAATAAGTGGTTGTTACATCAGGATAAGCCACCGGGCTTTGTTCGTCCGAAGTAAACCCTGCCGGGTCAGATGTCCAGGAATAGGTATAATTTCCGTCACCACCGGAAGCGCCGGCATCCAACTGGCTTGAATCACCCTCGCAAAGAACGTCCGGTGTGGCAGTTGCTATAACCGTAAGCACATCCACAGCATTGATATAGTTAGATTTAAGCGTATCATCAGATCCTGCAGAATTGGAAACCGTAAGGGTTACCGAATATTCGCCCGCCGCGTCAAATCTGACTGACGGGTTTTGCGAACTTGTGTCGGTTCCGTTGAGGAAGGTAACGGTTCCGGGATCAAATTGCCAGTCCCAGGTATCGGGAACATTTGTTGAAAGATCTGTGAATGTAACTGTGTCAATTACACTGGGATGTGTGGTATCGGCCTCAAAATCTGCAACAGGAGGAAATACCTGCACAGAAGCATCAATATAATCTGTCTTTGTTTCCGTATCCGAACCACCTGCATTGGAAGCGGTTAACGATACGGTATAGAGGCCCGCTGAATCAAATACGATTTTCGGATTCTGAAAAGTTGAATCGGTTCCGTCAACGTAAGTTATGGTGGTCGGGGTTATTTCCCAACTCCATGCGGTAGGTGAATTGGTAGAGAGGTCCGTAAAAGTAACCGTATCCGTTGTGTATGGTGTTGTGTTATCCGCAACAAAGTCGGCAACAGGGGCCGCAACGGTTGAATAGAGATCGGATTCCCACAATCCCCGGCCAAAAGTAGCTGCTCTTATTTTAGAATTGGCAGGATTACTGTCGTAATAAATATCCAGCTCGGTTACCACAACGTTGGGAAGGCTGTCATAAAAAGCAGCCCAGTTGTTGCTCCCGTCTTTCACATAAACCCCGACATCAGTACCTGCGTAAAGAACAACATCTGTTGCAGAGGTATCCTGAATAACGCAGTTTACGGGCAATTGTGGCAATCCTGTCGAAATGTTCGCCCATGAACTCCCGCCATTCGTTGTTTCATAGACACCATGAGAGTTGAAACCGCTGAAAGATACCCAAACGGTATTCGGGTCGTCATCCTTTACGGAAATATAAGATATATTAGATGATGAAACCGGTAAACCGGAGGTGATGTTAGTCCATGTCGTACCACCGTCCGTTGTTTTGTAAAGGGTTGTCAAAGTAGCCGCATAAATATAATCAGAGTTATTGGCAATGGCAAGTGAACGAAGCGTATTCCCGTACCAACCGCTTAACTGAGTCCATGAATTTCCCTGGTTTGTTGACTTCCAGACATCCTGATAGCCGACATACAGAGTAGCATGATCGTTTTTATCAATGATGTAAGGTGTAACCCAGGCGGCATTACCCGAGATACCGTAAGTAATACTTGTTTTTGATACCCAATGGTTTGTTGTTCTCCTGATGTCTCCAAAATAAAGTTCGCCATACTGGGTGTTTTCGTCGGTGTAATCTATCAGGCATTCCATGCCGTCCCCGCCAATTACATCATTCCATGTGCCCGAAAGCATAGCTTTTGTACCATTATCCTGCAAACCGGCGATTACTTCATCGCTGGCTGTCTGGGAAACACTAAGCCGGTACATCTGGCTGATGACCAGTCCGCTTCCAAGATGAGTCCAGGTGCTTCCACCGTTTGAAGTTTTGTAAAATCCGCCGTCGTTACATTCAAAGAGAGTGGAAGTGCCATTTTGATATTTAAGATAATGCTTGTCGGCATGGACAGCCGGAACACTACAATCACCCCACCAATGGTTGCTGACGTTCCATGTAGTGCCTCCGTCAGAAGATTTCCATGTGTTGACACCGCCCACAAAAACGGTATTTTCATCATTCGGATCGCTTGCAATACACAGGTCATACCAGCCTTGTCCGCTTGTGCCGCCGGAACCGCTGCAGTTCCAGCCAAGTAAGTTGTATGCGTTATATACCAATGAAAAACTGGCACCACCGTTAGTGGATTTGTAAATTCCTTTCAGCCCGCTGCTGGAGTTAGCCACGAGGGCATAAACAACAGAAGAATTATCAGCTGTAACGGCAATTTCAGTCCTTTTCCCGCCACTGATGCTCATCACCTGTGTCCAGGAATTGCCATAATTTGTACTCCGGTAAACCTGGCCGCTTTTATTTGATCCGTAAATCTGTGCGGTATTTCCGGGTTGAAACTCAATATCGATAAAAATGGTTCCTGTCTTTAAAGACCAACTGGTTCCACCATCAACGGTTTGATATAAACCGTCGGTTGTGGCAGCATAAATAGTATCCGGAGCATCCGGGTCAACGATCATGCGGTTGATCAGCTTAAATTGGTTTTGAGTCCAGTCCAGGCCTGTTGTGTTCCATGTAGCACCTCCGTCAGAGGATTTTAGAACACCGACAGAATACGTATCGGAATGATCCCTGTCTCCGGTACCGATATAAACGGTTTCGACACCGTTTTTTTCCACGACAACGATATCACTGATTCCCAATGCGGCAATGGAATCACTCACAGGCGACCATGTGGAACCGCCATCGGTGGTTTTCCATACGCCACCGGCCGCCGCGCCAACATATATCTTGTTATTATCTGACGGACTGAAGCCAACACAATTCAGGCGGCCCAGTCCGGCGTATCCTCCACTCGTCTGATCGGGCCCCATACTTGACCAGTCTCCCGAGCTGCTGTTTTCACCCCGACCGGATGTAAAGTCAGCAAAAACTTCCAACGCTGTTTTGTCCGGAAATTCACCCGTTACAGGATTTACGCGGCTTTCCCAATACCATTCCCAACGTTTGAATTGTTTCCATCCACCCGCTTTGTGTTTTACACCATCCTGCATATAGTAACCGTTTTCAACATTGAACGGTTCCCAGTATTTGTTAAATGCGTTCTGGTAATCTTTCAGTGTTAATGTATGGTTTTGCAGCTTATCCTGGGGCAGATATTTTGTCCAGGGTTGGGCCGAGGCAACATTGATGATAAACATGATTGCCAGAACGGCCAAAAGCTTTAGCATCCGGGGGAGAGTAAAATATTTTTTCATTTTAAAATAAATTTGAATTTACATTAAGATCAAACAGGTATAAAACCTGATTAATAATCAGAGATTCTTACGTTTAACAGAAATAAAGGTTTCAGATTACCGGAATTACCGGAACTGATCGAAGCAATAAGTTATTTGTACAATTCTTCCAGTTTTTCCCCCAGTTTTTCCCCGCGCAAATCTTTCGCTATAATTATTCCGTCAGGGTCAATGAGCACGTTATGTGGAATAGACTGAACACCATATAGTTTGCCGGCTTCGCTCCCCCAGTATTTCAAGTCGGAAACCTGTGTCCATGTTAAACTGTCATCTTCGATGGCTTTCACCCATTTATCGTGGTCTTTATCAAATGAAACGCCGAAAACAGTAAATCCTTTATCATGATATTTATTAAAATTCTTAACGACATTGGGGTTTTCAGCCCGGCAGGGCCTGCACCAGGCTGCCCAGAAATCAACAAGAACATAATTCCCTTTTCCGGCAATTGAAGACAGGGCGACCGGATTTCCGTCAGGATCGTTCAGCGTAAAATCAACAAAAGGTTTTCCGATTTGAACATTCTCAAGGATTTTTACCCGGTCGTTTAGCGAATTGGCATAATAAGATTCCGAAAGAGAGGCATCAAGCGTATCATTTACTTTTTTAAGGTCTTCAAGTTCAAATAAATAAGAATAGTTCACCATCACGAAAGGAGCGACAATGGACTTATTGTTCTTAATGGCAAAATCAATTATGTCATCAGCTTTTTCTCCGGACATTTTATCATATTCATCGGAAATCTTTTGTGCAAGCGCCTCATCATCATTTTTTTTGGCCTCCTGATATTGTTTTCCGAGATCAGAAGCTTTCTGGTCATATTCGTCCATTTTATCAAGAAATGATTCATAAACGGTCTGAGATTGAGAGCCCTCAACCTTTGGCCGGCTGAATGTCTGCGCATTTGCCGTAACTTTAATGTTTCCCGGTTCAATGAATAACGGCATGAAGTTCCTGGAATTTTTCATGGTGACATAGTAAAATTCGGGTGACTCTAAATTGCCTTTGATTACGGCTGTTCCGTTTTTCAGTTCCACCGAATCAATTTTAATCCAGTTCCCGTCTTTGCGCTGCTGCATGATCAGCCATCCGTCTTTAATTCCTTTTATGTCGAAAGTAACCGTATAATTATTTTTACCGGCATTGTCACAGGACGAAATAAAAAACAGAGATGACACAAAAATTGCTGCAAAAAATAAATTCTTCATTTTCAATTTTTTTTAAATGTTTATACAAAATTAGTTATACATGATATGCAATTGAAAAAATTAACAAATAATTATTGTTTTCGCTTTCCGAAAAGCAAAACAAGAATCATGATGATAAAAGTCGAAAAAACGGAACTGATAATAATACGATAAACCGTATCCCGGAATTCCTGAAAGCTGAATACTTCCAGAAAGAACAAAGCGGTATGGTGAATGAGCACAAGAATGAAAACGTAACGTAAAAACTTTCCGAATCCCATTTTGGCTATTCCCGGTTCTTCATTTTGTCCGAACTCGATGTTTTTAAAGAAAAGATTTAGAACCTTAGGTCTGGTGAATGCCATCAACACAGTAGCCGCAGCATTCAACCCAAGCGTATTTCCGAAAAAATCAATGGTTATTCCCGTTAAAAAAGCGAGTAACAATAAAAGAACTCCGCTAATGTCGGCAGGCAGCAAAAGAATAAAAAGAATGTAAACATAAGGGTTCATATAACCCATCAGGTTCATATTATTCAGGACCAGTACCTGCAGCAGTACCAGCAATATAAACCGGATGATATTTTTAAGGTAAATATTATTCATCTCCGGTTTCTTTTAAAAGTTTTTCCTGTTCTTCTTTCTCCCGGTTTTTTATTATGTAAACGTATTCAAGCCGGTTGAAGTCGGTAGAAAAATTCAGGGTCGCATGGCCAAGTTCCTGGTTATTTGATTGTTGGTTGCTTTCAATTGTACCGATCAGAATACCCGGAGGAAAAATCAGCGAATTACCGCTCGTTATGATCGTATCGCCTTTCGATAAGGTAAAATGGGTCGGTATATCGGTAACCTCCCCCTGGGTATAATCCCTGCCTTTCCAGATAATGTTGACCAGTTGACCGTTCTTCATCACACGTCCGCTTATCCTGCTGTTGCGGTGCAACATGGACATGACTACGGCGTAATGATCGGATACCCCGATGACAATTCCGGCTATACCGGTGGATGATACCACTCCCATTTCCGTCTTTACACTGTCAACACGGCCCTTATCTATTAAAATCAGGTTGTTTCGTTTGTTAACACTGTTGCTTATAACATGGGCGGGGATGTAATAATAACTGCTGTTTGTATCGGAAAGCAGTGAATCGGTGTACACCCGGGCAAGGCTTAATTTGTTTTTCAGCAGGGCATTTTCTTCAAGTAGCTGCCTGTTTTCGTTTTTCAGGGAAAAATAATTTTCAATGTTACCATAAACCGAATAAAATTTTCCGGTAAAATCGCTGGCCGTGTTGAAGTAAAGAGATCTGTGATAAGAATAATTATTAAAAAGCAGAATAAGCGAGAAAGTTTCAAGGATAAGAAAAATAATAAAAAACTGATATTTCCACAATAAAGAAAACAGATTACGCATTCGGCATCAGATTACAATATTTAAAGTATTTATACAGGTTTGGTTTCCGGAAAATTTATTTTATCAGGAACGTGAACTTGTCGAAATTTTTCAATGCAATGCCTGTTCCCCTGGCCACAGCGCGCAGCGGGTCTTCGGCAACATGGATGGGAAGTTTTGTTTTCAAGTGCAGTCTTTTATCCAATCCGCGTAACATGGAACCGCCGCCGGCAAGATAGATACCCGTTCTGAAAATGTCCGCCGATAATTCCGGCGGAGTGTTTTCAAGCGCATTGAGTACTGCCGCTTCAATTTTTGAAATGGATTTATCCAGGCACGCTGAAATTTCCTTATAGTTGACTTTGATTTCTTTCGGGATACCCGTCAGCATATCCCTTCCGTGAACAGCATATTCATCGGGTGGATTATCCAGCTCGGTTAAAGCAGCGCCTACTTCTATTTTGATCCTTTCGGCCGTACGTTCACCAATATTGATGTTGTGATGTTTTCGCATATATTCTTCAATATCGGCATTAAAGTCATCTCCCGCGATTCGGATTGAAGTGTTGTTGACGATACCGCCGAGGGCAATAACGGCAATTTCACTGGTCCCTCCCCCGATGTCAATGATCATATTACCTGTGGGTTCCAAAACATCAATACCAATACCTATTGCGGCAGCCATAGGTTCGTGTATCAGCCGGATTTCTTTGGCGCCGGCCTGTTCGGCTGAATCTTTTACTGCACGCTCTTCAACGCCCGTAATACCCGAAGGAATACAAATAACCATTTTTAACGCCGGAGAAAACAATGCATTCTTGAATCCGATCATCTTGATCATCTCGCGTATCATGTATTCCGCCGATTCGAAGTCGGCAATTACACCATCGCGCAAAGGCCGGATTGTTTTAATGTTTTCATGTGTTTTACCATGCATCAGCATGGCTTTTTTACCAACAGCAATGATCTTTCCCTGATTCCTGTCTATAGCTACGATGGAAGGTTCGTCAACGACAACCTTATCATTATAGATAATAATCGTGTTGGCAGTACCCAGATCAATTGCAATTTCCCGGGTTAAAAATGAAAACAATCCCATATCTCTTCTCCTATATTCTTGTATTTATTCTAACAAAACGAAACTACAAAAAAAAGTTTCATATACCGCTCAACTTAATGTTTAAAATGCCTGATCCCGGTAAATACCATCGGAATATCGTGTTCGTTGCAATAATCTATCGAATCTTGATCACGAATGGAACCTCCCGGTTGTATGACAGCTTTAATTCCGGCCTTGTACGCAATTTCCACCGAGTCGGCAAATGGAAAAAACGCATCCGAAGCCATAACCGCACCTTCAAGCGGTAAATTAAAATTACGGGCTTTTTCGATGGCTTGTTTTAAAGCGTCAACACGCGAAGTCTGACCTGTTCCCGAACCGATAAGCTGCTTATGGTTTGCCAGTACAATAGTGTTTGATTTAGTGTGTTTTACAATTTTGTTGGCAAACAGCAAATCTTCCACCTGTTCGGGTGACGGTGTTATCCGGGTAACTGTTTTCAGGTGTTCGGCAGTTTCTGTCACCGTGTCTTTTTCCTGGTACAGAGCCCCATTCAACACTGACCGGAATTGGTAATCAGGAAATTTGAACGATTTGAGGATCAGGATTATCCTGTTCTTTTTGGTTTTAAGTATTTCCAGTGCATCGTCTTCATAAGAAGGTGCAATGATGATCTCAAAAAATATCTTATTGATCTCTTCCGCCGTTTCCCTGTCAATGGTTCTGTTGGCAGCCAAAACTCCGCCAAAAGCAGAAACAGGATCGCCTGCCAACGCATCTGTCCACGCCTGTTTCAAAGTCTTGCGTGAAGCCAGACCACAGGCGTTGTTGTGTTTGATCACGGCAAAAGTGGTTTCCTGAAAATCACTGATCAGATTGATGGCTGCATCCAGATCGAGTAAATTGTTGTAGGAAATGGCTTTTCCGTGAAGCTGTTCGTAAACTTCATCCGGTTTGCCAAAGAAAACACCTTCCTGGTGTGGATTTTCTCCGTAACGAAGAACGGTTGCATCAAGAATACTTTGTTTGAAAGCCCTGATGTTTCCCGGATTTATCCAGTTAAAAATAGCGGTGTCATAATGAGAACTGATATTGAAGGCCTGTGCGGCAAAATACCGGCGGTCTTCAAGATCGGTTTCACCCTTTTTGGACTCTAACAGGTTGATCAGTTCGCCATACATAGAAGAACCGGGAACAACCAATACATCTTTGAAATTCTTTGCAGCCGCCCTGATGAGTGTGATGCCCCCGATATCTATTTTTTCGATGATCTCACCGGTGTCGTCAGTAGAGCTCAGCGTTTCTTCAAACGGATAAAGATCAACAACAACAAGATCAAAAGACGGGATTTCATACTCTTCAAGTTGATTCAGGTCGTCTTTATTTTCTCTCCGGGCAAGGATACCACCAAAAACTTTAGGGTGTAAAGTCTTCACCCTGCCCCCGAGGATGGACGGATATCCGGTTAATGATTCGATGGATTTTACATCGAAACCATTTTCTTTGATAAAATTTAAAGTTCCACCGGTTGAATAAACCTCAATACCCAGTTGCTGAAGCCGTTCCATGACATCAACCAAACCGTCTTTATAAAAGACTGAAACTAAAGCGGTTTTAATTTTTTTCAAAGCAGTAATTTATTATTTGGATGAAAGAATTTAAAAATGTTAACGGTATTGCAAAATAATATGAATTAATCAAATGTTCATTACTTTTACTCACTTATTTATGCAACGTTATTTTGTTAATAAAAACAGAGGTTAAATAATTTCGGATGCGCGCGGTCAAACTTATTATTGAGAGCATTGTTTTTGCATCGAGAGCGCTGGTGATTAATAAGGTGAGAACAATTCTGTCGCTTTTGGGCATTACTATCGGTATTTTTTCGATCATTTCTGTATTTACCGTATTCGACAGTCTTGAAAAAGAGATAAAAGATGAGATCAATTCATTGGGCAGCAATGTATTGTTTATTCAGAAATGGCCCTGGATGATGGGGGGCAGCAATTATCCCTGGTGGAAATATATCAACCGTCCGGAACCGAAAATGAGCGAAATGCATGAATTGTTGAAACGAAGCAATACACTGGAAAACGCCACTCTTTTGTTTAGAGTCAGCAGAACGGCTTACTACAGAAATAATTCGATGGAAAACATCCCGGTTCTTGCTGTTTCGCAGGATTATAACAAAGTCATGAAATTCGACCTGCAGGAGGGACGGTATTTTACACCCACCGAGTCGAAAGGCGGAAAGAATATTTGCATTATCGGTGCGAATGTCTCAAAAGAGCTTTTTCAGGGGGTTGATCCGATCGGAAAAAAGATAAAATTATTTGGCCGTAAACTTCAGATTATCGGGGTGTTGAAAAAAGAGGGCAAAAGTGTTTTTGGTAATCCAAGAGATAATTATGTCCTGATCCCGGTAAATTATGCGCTGGGCATGATAGACGCAAGAAACATTGGTACAACAATAATAGTAAAGGCCAAACCCGGGATAAGTAACGACCAGATGCGGGATGAAATAACGGGTATCATGAGGTCAATCAGGAAACTATCACCCCGTGAGGAAGATAATTTTGCAATCAATGAAACCGATATTATCACAAAAGGTTTTTCCCAGTTGTTTGCTGTCATTGCCACAGTGGGCTGGATTATCGGCGGTTTTTCCCTGCTTGTCGGAGGATTTGGGATTGCCAACATCATGTTTGTTTCGGTAAAAGAAAGGACAAATCAGATCGGTATTCAGAAATCATTGGGAGCCAAACGTTATTTCATACTGTTTGAATTCTTGTTTGAAGCCATATTTCTTTCTGTGATTGGAGGCGTAATCGGCCTTATTATTGTTTACATACTTACATATTTTGGAGAATCACTGGTAAGTTTCAAATTGATCCTTTCTTTCTGGAATATTGTTTTAGGACTGACCGTTTCTGCATTTATCGGTCTGATCTCTGGTTTTATCCCATCATGGAATGCATCACGCCTGAATCCCGTTGACGCCATGAGATCAAATTTTTAACCTGACGGAAAAGCGTTTAAAAATTTAAAAAGTAGCTGTTTCATGTTTTTTTAGAAATCGTTACTTTTACAAGCAAAACAAAAAGAGATATGGAAAAGCGGTGGGTGCTGAAAAAAACAACAGATAAAGAGGCGGTTAAACAGTTATCCAGCGCACTCAATATCAGCGAAAGACTAAGCGCTTTGCTTGTTCAGCGCGGAATAAAAACTTTTGAGGAAGCCAAACGTTTTTTCAGACCCAGTTTAAAATATTTGCATGATCCGTTCCTGATGAAGGACATGGATAAAGCAGTTAACCGGATTCTTCAGGCCCATGAAAATGGGGAGAAAATCATGGTTTACGGTGATTATGATGTTGACGGAACAACTGCTGTGGCATTGGTTTATTCATTTCTCAAGCGATTTCATAAAAAAATTGAATTTTATATCCCCGACCGTTATAAAGAGGGATATGGCATTTCTTATGCGGGGATTGATTTTGCCATTAAACAGGGGGCTTCTCTGCTTATTACCCTCGACTGCGGCATCAAAGCCGTTGAAAAGGTTGATTATGCCAGGGAAAATGGCCTTGAAATCATCATTTGCGACCATCACCGCCCCGGAGAAACCCTTCCTGCCGCTGCTGCCGTACTCGACCCAAAACAACCCGGATGTCATTATCCTTTTAAAGATCTGTCAGGTTGTGGAGTCGGATTTAAATTAGCACAGGCAATTGCCATGAAAAGAGGAGATTCTGAAAATACTGTTTTTTCGGGTCTTGACCTTGTTGCCGTAAGTATAGCCGCTGACATCGTGCCGATTACAGGAGAGAACCGCGTGCTTGCTTATTACGGTTTGAAAAAAATAAATGAAAAACCACGTGCAGGAATACGGGTTCTCTTTCATTCCGCCGGTGTTGAAAAAAACGGAGAGAAGGGGAGCTTGTTTTTTGACCGTGAAATAACAATAAATGATCTTGTTTTTTTAATCGGGCCACGGATTAACGCTGCCGGGAGAATAGAAGATGCTACGGATTCGGTCAGGCTGCTGATCAGCCGGGATGACGATTATGCCTGGAAGTTGGGCAAACAGATTAACGAGTTGAATTTAACACGCAGAGACCTGGATACCGGAATTACCAGCGAGGCCATTGAAATCCTGCAAAAAGATAAAAACCACAGAGATAAAAAAACCACAGTGGTTTATAAAGAAACATGGCACAAAGGGGTTATCGGTATTGTGGCTTCACGGTTAATCGAGGTTTTTTATCGTCCCACCATCGTGCTTACCAGAAGTGAAGGGCTGATTACAGGATCGGCACGATCAATCAAAAGTTTTGATATTTATGATGCACTCGACTCAATCAGCCATTTACTTGAACATTTCGGCGGACACACCTATGCTGCCGGTCTGGCGCTGAGACCTGAAAACCTTGATCGTTTCATAGAAGAATTTGAAAAATATGCTTCCGAACGACTCACAGATGACATGATGGTCCCTGAAATAGAAATAGACGAAGAACTTTATATAAGTGACATCAACACGAAATTTTTCAAGATACTTAAGCAATTTGCACCTTTTGGCCCGGGTAACATGTCTCCTTATTTCCAGACACGAAATGTTATTGACACGGGTTATGTTAAACTTGTCGGAAAAAACGGAAGCGACCACCTGAAATTTTCCGTAGTTCACCCCGATCACACCGGAGGGCCTTTACCTGCCATTGCATTTAATCAGGGACACCATTTTAATGACATGCGAACCGGCAGGCCTTTCAGCATTTGTTACCACATTGACGAGAATTACTGGCAGGGCCAGACCACACTTCAGCTTCGCATTAAAGACATTAAATTTGATTAAGCTTCCGGGTTTTTCGCGAAATTCTTGATTTTTAATGAAAGCACGATGAGGAATATCCCCATAAATAGCGCAAGGACACCTGTTATGATCAGTAATGTTTTAGATACGGTAAAAGGGTTGAAAAACAGGATAATACCAAACACTATACTTACAATGCCATTGATAAGGAGTGAATTATGGCTTTTATCGCCTTTATCCAGCTGTGTCATAAAATAAAGCTGAATAATTCCCATTAATATAGCCCAAATACCTATGATTACAACAAAAATAAATACAGTTTCCTGCGTGTAAAATTTAAGCACTCCACCTATTATAATAGTCAGAATCGCCCAGACAAGGTCGGTGGCATAAGGTTGTTTATTCCTTATGTTGCTAACCACACCGATAAGCATGGATATTCCAACGATAAGTAAAATGATACCGAAGAATCCGATAATTGTTTCAAGCATACCTTCCGGGTTATAAAAAGCCAGGAAAGCATACAATATGGCAATAATACCGCTTAATGTAAATGACCACCAGTTTGAAGAAAGGTTTGTTTTCATGGTTCCGTGATTTTAATGGTTAAAAATAGTTTATTTTTTTCGGATTCTGAAATTATTCTATTAAAAACGGCATAAAAAAAGTGGCCGCGAAAGCCACTTTCTTAATAAGGTAGTTGTATGATTTATGATTTAAGATGCTTTAGCTGCATTTCAGTTTTTGTGTCATTTCATATTTAGCAGCTTCAACGTTATCACCGGAAGTTACTTTCTTGAAAGAGCTGCAAGCTTTGGCAGTGTTGCCTTTCCCCTCGTAAGCCAAACCCAATTGAAAATAAATATCCGATTTGTCATTTTGTTTCATTTCAATAGCCTTGTTTGCAGCGGTTATGGCATCGTCGTATTTTTTCAGTTTGTTGTAAGCAATTGCAAGATAAAAATACGCTTCGGCATCTCCCGGTTTATATTTAAATGAATCATTGAAATATTTAACTGCGGTAGCTGAGTGTTCTTTCTGGAGCTCTTTAGTAGCTTCAGACAATAGCGCTTTGGCTGCTACTGTTTTTGCTTTATCAGCATATTTTTTCATTTTTGGATTTTCACTTCCATATTCGATCGCTTTTTCGACGCTGGCTTTCATCTTTTCCATATCCCCCATGTCTTTATAAGCTATGCTTTCGCCATAGAAAGAAATAACACATTTGGGATTAACCGTCCGGGCTTCCTGAAAAGCTGCCAGGGCATCATCCAGTTTTTTCTGTTTGACTAACGACAAGCCTTTTGATGAATAGATTTTAGGAATAATTCCTTCAATTTTTGAAGCCATCGAATTGTTTCCAACACTTTTTGCAAGTGATTGACCTTCCCTTAAGCTTTTAACGGATTCGTCATATTTTTTCTGTTTATAAAGTGCAATACCGTTTTTATAAAAGGCATTGACCAACTGTGTCTGAATGTTTCCTTTCAACTGATCAGCATCAGGGCCGGCAGCTTCAGCCATCGAAAGCGCGTCTTTATATAAGGTAATGGCATTGGCATACTGTTTATTCTGAAATGCCGTATTGGCCTCATTATACTTTAATCCTGCATCTTCCACTGTCTGAGCGGTAACGATAATAGAAAAAAGGAAAAATCCCAACAATGCGATTGATCTTTTTAATGTATTCATTTTAAACGGGTTTAATTAATATAATAAACTTTCGGGCGGCGAATATACAAATAAATGTATATTTATTTTGTTTACAGATTGTTAAAAAATAATAAGAGATTAAAAATTGTAAAACGAGAAAAGATTATCAACCGTATTTTCATATTTTAAAATTGGATTAACTTTGCCCACCGTAAAATTGCCTCCTTAGCTCAGCTGGTAGAGCAGCTCACTCGTAATGAGCAGGTCGCGGGTTCGAGTCCCGTGGGAGGCTCTTTTTTATTTTAATCTTCTCTTTTTCGATTTCTTAAATGTTATAAAGTTTACCCATTCTTTTTTAAATCCTGAGATTTCTCCCGTTCACCGACTTTTTATTTCCATTCGCCGAAAATGCCTTTGCCAGGCTTGTTTTCAGACATATTTTTGCTTCATGAAAAACGGAACTAAAAAATTTAAAATCATGAAAACACGTACTTTTAACACAGCAGTTTTGACAACCCTGGTATTAACAATTGCTTTCACAGTAGCAGCCCAGGATTTTACTTTTGACAATGAAGAGTTAGTTGATGATATCCCGTTTGATACGGAATGGATATCTCATAAGGTAACAACTGAAAAAGAACTGGCCACTTTTCAGTTTGAAGAAGAAGCATTGATTGACGATATTCCGTTTAATACGGAAAAGATCGTTGAAAATTATGACTATCGGAAAGCCTTGAATGTTAAATTCAGCTTTTCCGACGAACAACTGATTGATGATATTCCTTTTAACACAGACTCTGTTGTTAAACAGTTGAAAGGGCAGTCAAACTGCTGCCCTTTTGTTGTTGCATTTACCAGTGAACAACTATTTTAAATTGACGGATTTTTTATAAGGGCAGGATGTTATTTGAGAATTGATTTTTCAAAAGCCCCGATTCCGAAAAGCGCAAAATCAAATTTTACCGGATCCTCAGGATCCATTTTTTTTAGATTCTCAGTTAGTTCTTCCACCGCTTTCCAGTCATTTTGCTTTCTATAGAGAAGCCCAAGGGCCCTTGCCGTTCTGCCGGAATGAATATCAAGAGGACACATTAATTTACTTTTGGGAACATTTTTCCAAATACCAAAATCAACACCCCGGTCATCCCTTCTTACCATCCATCTTAAAAACATGTTTATTCTTTTTGCCGCCGAGCCTTTTCGTGGATCAGCAAGATGTTTTTCTGATCGTTTCAGATGAGGTGTTTGTAATAATGTATCCCTTA
>JAADID010000277.1 GCA_013151505.1 Chlorobiota bacterium
AACTGTTGAAAAGAGCTTCGTTTTACGAAAAAGGCAGTATTCGCAAACGATCGGATGGAACTACTTTTGAAACATTTGCCGATCTGTACGAAATAGAGAACAGGAAACTAAATGATGTTTCCTCGTTCAATGACCTCACAAAACAACTTGACCGGTATATTTTGAAAAAAGCTAAACGTACCGGCGGCTTCAGCCGCCGATAAAAACAGAAGCTAACCCTTATTTTCCACAAACAGGAAACCGGAGACATAAAATATTTTCTGATAAGCTTCTCTGAAATTCAAAATCAGCCGCATTTGGAATACCCGCATGTGTTGCAGGTCAGGCAGCCGTCCTGATAGATCAGTGTGGTTTGTCCGCACTCGGGACAGGTCTTTTTTGTTGAGGTGCCGTCGGGCACAAATTTTTTCAATGCCCTGACCACCCCGTTTTTCCATGTATTGATGGTATCTTCAGGAACATTCAGATTCGATACCAGATCAATGACATAAGTGATGGGCATCCCGTGGCGCAACACGCCGCTGATCAGCTTGGCATAATTCCAGTATTCTTTATTAAAAGACCTGGAAAGACCTTCGATGGTGATGCGGTAGCCCTGCTTGTCTTTAAACCGGAAATCATAACGGGAATGTCCGTCTTCCGTCTTTTCCTTGATGACCCAGCCTTTTTCTACCCAGGGAGGAAGCAGGAAAAAGTCTTCAGCCAGTCCGGTAAATATTTCGTAAGGTTTACCATCCAGGAGGCCAACAACAGCCATCCATTTCTCGTAATTATTCTGGAAACGGATCACAGTAGCTTCCAGTGCTTTTGGCCTGGGTGGCGCTTTGGTTTCCTGAAATACCGTTTCTTTTTTCTCTTCATTTTTAATAAGAACACCCGACCGGGACCCTTCACGGTAAATGGTCATTCCTTTACAGCCGCTCTCCCAGGCTTTCATGTAAACCTCGCTGACAAGGTCTTCGCTGATGTCTTCGGGCACATTTACGGTTACGCTGATGGAATGGTCAACCCATTTTTGAATGGCGCCCTGCATGGTCACCTTGCTCACCCAGTCAATATCATTTGAAGTGGCTTTGTAATAAGGTGATTGCTTGATGATCTCTTTCAGTTTCTCTTCAGGCAGGGTTTTAACTTCCTCGGCATCATATCCGTTATTTTGTAACCAGATTTCAAACTTGGGATGAAAAACATTGAACTCTTCCCATGTATCACCCATTTCATCCACCAGTTTAATGTTTACATTTTTGTCGTTGGGGTTTACTTTTTTGCGGCGTTTGTAGCTGACCATAAAGACCGGTTCAATACCGGACGTGGTTTGTGTACAGATACTAACGCTTCCTGTTGGGGCAATGGTAAGCAGTGAAATATTACGCCTGCCCACTTTGAGCATTTTTTCGTAAACAACAGGGGCATTTTCTTTTATGCGTTCGATGAAAGGATTTCCGGCTTCCCTTTGGGCATCGTAAATAGGGAAAGGGCCCCTTTCTTCAGCCAGGTTGACCGATGCACGGTAAACTTCAATGGCGAGCAGCTTATGTACTTCGGTGGAAAAAGTGATGGCCTCTTTTGAACCGTAACGGTGGCCCAACGCTGCCAGCATATCGCCTTCGGCTGTGATGCCAATACCGGTCCTTCTGCCTTCCAGGGTCTTTTTACGGATATTTTCCCACAGGTTTCTCTCAACCCATTTGAGTTCTTCCGGCTCCGGGTCGGAATTAATTTTTTCAATGATGGCATTGATCTTTTCAACTTCAAGATCTATAATGTCATCCATGATGCGCTGGGCAATTTGTGCATGTTCGGTAAAAAGCTCACTGTTGAAATAAGCGTCTTTTGTAAAGGGATTTTCAACGTAGCTGTATAAATTAATGGCAAGCAGGCGGCAACTGTCATAAGGGCAAAGAGGGATTTCCCCGCAAGGGTTGGTTGACACGGTTTCGAATCCCAGGTCCGCATACCGGTCGGGGATGGCCTCGCGATGAATCGTATCCCAGAACAAAATACCGGGTTCGGCTGATGCCCAGGCATTGTGAATGATCTTTTTCCAGAGTTTCCGGGCGTCAATGTCTTTTACCACTTTTGGATTATCAGAATTTACGGGATATTGCTGACGGTAAGGTGTTCCTTCTTTTACGGCACGCATAAATTCGTCATCAATCTTAACCGAAATGTTAGCTCCGGTGACTTTCCCCTGTTCCAGTTTGGCGTTGATGAAATGTTCGGAATCAGGATGTTTGATGCTGATGCTGAGCATCAGGGCGCCGCGCCGCCCGTCCTGCGCCACTTCGCGTGTTGAATTGGAATATCTTTCCATAAAAGGAACCACCCCTGTGGACGTCAATGCCGAATTCTTAACCGGGCTTCCCGCCGGCCTGATGTGTGTCAGATCATGGCCCACACCCCCACGGCGTTTCATCAATTGCACCTGCTCCTGGTCAATTTTCATGATCCCCCCGTAAGAGTCCGATTGTCCTTCGTTGCCGATTACAAAGCAATTTGAAAGCGAGGATATCTGGTATTTGTTGCCGATACCGGCCATGGGGCTGCCCTGCGGAACGATGTATTTAAAGTTTTTAATGACTTCATAAATATCGTTTTCGCTCATGGGATTGGGATATTTCCGTTCAATGCGGGCGAGTTCGGAAGCTATCCGGCGATGCATGTCATCGGGAGTAAGTTCATACAGGTTTCCGTCACTGTCTTTCAGTGCGTATTTGTTCAACCATACATTGGCTGCCAGTTCATCGCCGTTAAAATATTCGATGGTTGCCGCAAGCGCTTCTTCATGGGGATATATTTTTGGCTCGCCGGGTCTAATTCCGGAAAGTTCCTTCAAAACGTCAACGGATTTTGCCCCGGTGCGCTTTGAACCTCCCGACTGCACGGTTGATTTTTTCCTTTTCTCTGCGATCTGATCATAAAAGTCTTTTTCCTCCGGTAAATTAGCCGGTTTTTCTTTAATTTTTTCCGTTGTGCCCGACTCAAAATCCAAAAATAAATTTTGTTCCATTTATTACTTTTAATAAAAAGGTTAATAATGTTAAAGCGTTAAAATACAGGCAAATACCAGTTCAGGATAGTTCCACCAAATTCTTCCGCAAGATAATATCAAAATCCAAATTATGTCGTGAAAATTATTAACAGGGGGGGGTGGATAAAAATTAATGAGGTCGTAATTAGAAGATTATTAGAAGATTAGATATTAAAAACTTAATTAAAAAATTTTTGAGCATTTTTGGCACAGTTTTAACTACGAAATGGCTTTTGTGTTTAACTTATTCTTTGTTAGTTTGTTTTGAGTTTTTTGCGGTTTGCATCGAATAATCCGATCTGGAAAGATAAAGGTGTCGGATATTATCTTTTTGTTAAAAAATCCGGGGTCATCTGATTTTACCAAAAAGTTTTTGTTTAAAAATCAAGACTCAGAGAAAGATAGAAAACAGGCTTTCTGACTTTGTAATCCTCGACTCCCCAGGAAACGTCGGCCCGGATAAAATAACCCAGCAAATGAGCACGCGCACCGAACCCGAATCCCCCGACTATCGGCTCTTTCTGGACTTCGACCGAGATCAGTAAGGGCCCGCTGCTGACATAACGGGTATATAGCGAGTTTTCTTTTGAATAGGGGCTCGGCCCGTTCCATGCCGTTCCGATATCCCCGAAAGTTACCAGTTGGAAATTCCTTAAAAAGCTTGAGCCGAGCGGAGCTTTCGAGAAGTACTGGAATATCGGGAACCTCAATTCGGAGTTGATCAGAAAAAAGCGGTTTCCGTTACGGATATTCTGGTTAAAACCCCTCATGGGTGTTGCCAGTGTTTGATAAACATAATTTTTTGTGTAGTCAATAGGTGTTACGGTGTTAAACTTCGGAAACATCCAGTTATCCACGCCGCCCATATAATAGATCAGGTTGTCTTTTCCCAGCGAGGCGCTTCCGGAAATACGGTTGGCCCAGATGAAATTGCGGTGGATTCTCAAATAGTACCTGAAGTCAAATCCCGCTACGATCAGATTTCTGCTCAAATTATTGAATAGTTGATGATATTCGCCAAATATTTTCCATCGCCAGCCCGAATAAAGGTTCATCCCCAGATCGCGTGTGTTGTCAAAAACCAGAGAGGCTATAAAACCTCCCCAGTTGTTATAAAAAGTAGGCGTTTCGAGTGAAATCTGGTCGGTAGCCAGGGTAACATACATGTCGTTACGGTAGAAAGCTGTCCCTCTTAAACTGAGTGCTTCATTGAAAGGCCATTTCAGAATATAAAACAGTTCATGAGTATGAACCCTGACTAACGAATACCCCGTTGTCCCTTCGATGGTGTTCCGATGAAAGATAATCTCTTTGTCAAGTCTCTTTTTCAGATTGGCATAGCTGAAGATGTATTCGTTATTGACCAGGCTGAAATTAAGGCGGACGCCTCCTATCAGCCGGTGATCTTCCATCAGATCGGTCAGGCCGACTTTCATAAAAACATTGAAACCGGCATTCAGATAGATAGGTCCTCCTCCGGTGAAATTCTGATAGTTGTAATTCAGGTAATTGAAATCTATCTGCGTCGTCAGGTTGTTCATAAAATAGGAAACACGGTAATTCAGCCGTTTGGGTATTGTAAATCCGCTTTCTTCGACCGACTCTCCGGTTTCCTGCACAATGACCGGATAGCCGGGTTTTCCTTTGATCCGTTTTCTCTTCATTGACTCCGGCAATCCGATATATTCGTTTCCTTTCCCGTCCTGGTAAACGATTTCAAACCGTTTCATTTTGGTTTTTTTCTCCGGCTTTTCCTGTGGTGGCTGCTCCTGTCCGGTTTGTTCCCCCGTTGTTACCCCTTCTTTTTTCTTTTCAGTTGTTTCTTGTTTGGCCACATGTTTTTTGAACTGTTTTTTCAGGTCGGCCATAAAACGGGTGTCGTTTAAACGGATTTCGGGTAGCGCATCAAAATCGGGAATGGAGGCTGTGTAAATGTAAAAGGTGTTGTTATTAAAATAGATGAAAGCATTTTTTCCGGAACGGTAACTTGCATGATAATCGGTAATGTTACGGGAGTAATTGGTTACCGGTTTTGAATGAACAAAATACCGGTAATGAATGGTCGTATCCACTGAACTGACCATACTGTCAATAACAGCCATATAAACATTCCTGATTCCGTTGGCATCGCTCAAATAAGTGATCTTGTTGAACCCGGCATATTCGGGCCTTGTTTCGTTAGCAAGCGGGCTATTGGTGAGGCGTTTCAGTAACGGGTTGTGATTTTTGTAATCATAAACAAACAGGTCGAAATTTGTAGGCACCTCGTCAATGATTTCAGGCTCTTTGCCGAGCGTATCATTTTCGCGGTTCGAACTGAAAACAATCTGGGATGAGTTGTTGATGAAACGCGGATTGAGCTCCGAATACAGATCATCCGTGATCCTTTCGAATGAGCTGGCGGCAATGTTAAAAACAAAAATATCACTCTGACCCTGTCTTACTGCCGACATCACCAGAAAGCGCCCGTTATCCGAATAAGACATATCGGTTATTTTCTGAACCTCGTAAATGATCTGTTTGGTGAAGCGCCGGGTTTCAACATCATAAAAATAGACCCAGGGCATGCCTTTATCCTCGATCATGAAAGCAAGGACTTTTCCCGTAGGATGCCACGCCAGCAAAGGATAACTGTAATCGGTTTTGGTATCAATAGAAACCCCTCTTTTGAAAATTTTCCGTTTTTTATCTTTTAAAAAGTCGTAAAGCCAGATTTTGTATTTCCCCGATTCATTGGTTGTATAGGCAAGATACTTCCCGTACGGGCTGATATGCGGCTGTCCGTAAACCCAGTCTTTTTTGTATTTGATGCCGAGCAGGTTTTCCGGGCTGTTTTCATTTTTGCTTTCCTGCTCATATTCCTGGAGGTAAAAACTCCTCCATTGTTTGATCAAAGATTTGAACGGAACACCGATAACATACAGAAACCCCTTGTCAATACTGCTGCTGACACTGGTCATGTGGATGATGTTGGTCACAGCCGCCCGTCCGTATTTCATGGCTACAAACCGCCAAAGTGAATGGCCTGCATAAACCGCATCTTTCTGGGTGAGATTGTTGATCTTTTTGTACCGCCCTGACAGGATGCCGTCACGCACATGGTTGTCGAAATCCACATTCCATTCCTCGCTCAGATATGATATTATGCCAATACGATACCATTGGGGGATGGATGAAAAAGTAGAGGCTTTGACCTGTTTGCCCAGTTTTCCGCCAAACATCAGTTGGTTGAACATCACCTCGGCAATGGCTGCCCTGATCTGTTTCTCAAAATTAACATGGTTTCCATCGAAATAGAGAAATACTTTTGATCCGATAATATGTGTAATGCCGCCGGTATTATATGAAATATGTGTTGCCAGGCCGATGTTGCTTTGCTTCAGGTCGGTCAGGTTGTTAAAGATGATGAATTGTATGCGTTTGTCCAGTCCGGTTTCAAGTTTTCCCTCCATTTCCGGAATGGCTTTGTAGGCATAGCGGGCTGCAAACTGGGCCAGTTCTTTGCCGTTCAGATAAAAATAGGTGTCAAAATCGTTGAATTTGTAAAAAGTCCACAAAAAGTTGTTGTACTGAACACGGTTTTTGCCAAACGTCATATTCGAACCGTTGTAAAACTGCCCGTAGGCAGAGCTTACAATGATGATCAAAGCCCAGATCAGGATGGGCTTTAACAGGTTAGTGATATGTTTTGACCGTAAAATGATTCCCAATGTTCTTCTGTTTCATTCAAGAATGGATGCTAAATTATAACAAATTTTAAGCCGAATTATTTTTTACGAAATTGTTAAATAAAGGTTTAAACTCATTATTACTTCTTCAAGATGACGAAAACTCCGGATGAAAAATGTAATTTTGGCCGGTAAATATTTTGTAATATGATTAAAGTTCAGCGGTTTCCTTTTAATGCCTTTGAGGTGAATACGTATGTTTTATATGATGAATCCCGTAAGTGTATCGTTATTGATGCGGGTATGCAGGATCAATCCGAAAACGATGAAATTGTGGCTTATATTGAGGGAAACGGCCTGAAACCCGTCATGTTGCTGAATACACATACACACATACGCACATTGATCATATTCTGGGAAATGCTTTTCTGGCGGAAAAGTATCGGTTGCCGCTTGCTGCCCATCGCGATGCTGAAAAGATGATGACCAATGCCGGGGCTTATGCCATGACCTTTGGTATTTCACTTCCGGAGGTTAAAAAAATTGACCGTTATCTGAAGGATGACGAGGAGATCGCATTCGGAGGTTCCACGCTGAAAGTACTGTTTACGCCGGGCCATGCCGACGGAAGTGTTTGTTTTTATTCGGAAAAAAATCATTTTGTCATCACAGGCGATGTTCTTTTCAACCAAAGCATCGGCCGTACCGACCTGCCCACGGGCAACTATGACCTTCTGCAAAAAAGCATCTGGGAAAAGCTTTTTACCCTGCCTGACGAAACGGTTGTTTATCCC
The DNA here is from genome assembly GCA_013151505.1 of Chlorobiota bacterium. Classification (GTDB taxonomy): domain Bacteria; phylum Bacteroidota; class Bacteroidia; order Bacteroidales; family F082; genus JAADID01. Next base: position 7,494 of record JAADID010000277.1, read on the forward strand.
GGCCACGGACCCGAAACCACCATCGGCTTTGAGAAAATCAATAATCCTTTTGTGGCGATCGGGGCGTAATATACGGCCCGTATATTTTTCCTGCTGTAATTAATCTTCATTGGTTTAAATTCATGTAAAAACAGGAATGTAAACCAAAAATCCGGCACGGCTATTGCATAAAATGAGATCATCACCCATAAGCCCCCTTTCCATTTGATTTCATTGATTAAAAGATTTTGTTAAACCCCGTTCGGGGTTTGTTTTTTTGTTGAATTTTCCCCGCATCGCATGCGGGGTTATTCACATTCAATCACTTCGTGATTTTGGCTTCAAGAGATAAAATGTTGTCGGTGGGACACCGATAACGGGGTAAATTTTAACGGCTAAAGCCTGGAGTAAAAAAATTCTTCTTCGGCAGAAATTTTGCCCCGCCATTTATGGCGGGGACATTTAAATGTAAGGGTAATGCGGCTTTAGCCGTTAATACAACCGCCCCCTCCCCCTCCTTTGCGCGCATTGCGGATTCATTACGTCCATTGCGGTTCAGCCCTCCGGTTAACCGTTCCTCTTCTTTC
>JAADID010000121.1 GCA_013151505.1 Chlorobiota bacterium
TCATTTTAGTCAGCTCTTATCCAATAAATTAAATGTCATTATTATTTAATTAAATTATTAAATGCTTATTTTAAATGACAATTTTGGGTTATCATCAACTAAACCGTTCTACATGTGGAATAAAAGCTGCTCCTGAAGCCAGTATATGATGATACCGCCAAAATAGCCGACCATAGCCAGTAAACTGATCCTTTTCATGTACCATATAAAATCAATCTTTTCAAGCCCCATGGCAGCCACACCGGCAGCAGAGCCGATGATCAGGATACTTCCGCCCGTTCCGGCACAATAAGCCAGCAGCTCCCAGAAAGCGCCATCCTGAACAAAATGACGCATGTACTCAGGTTCGGCAGATACGGCAACCAAAGCATCGCTCATGATCGGATACATCCCCATCGCTCCGGCTGTCAGCGGCACATTATCCACAATGGCCGATAAAAGACCAATGGCTGCATTTATGCCGTAAATATTATGAACATTTTTATCGAGGTACTCTGATAGCAGATTCAGATGCCCGGCCGATTCCAGTGCGGCGACTGCCGACAGAATACCGAGAAAGAAAAAGATGGTCGGTACGTCCACCTTACGCAGTATGCCAATTATGGTCAGTTTACGTTTGTCTTCAATGGCCTTGTTACGGTGAAGAATTTCTGTTGTCACCCACAATACACCCAGCCCGAGCAACATGCCCATATAGGGAGGAAGATGTGTAAGTGTTTTGAAAACAGGGACAAATAACAAAGCCCCGACACCCATAAAAAGGAGTAATTTCTGCTCGCCGGGAGTAGTATAATTCTGCATTTCCTTGCCGTTTAACTCCGGTTTCTGCACATTACCCTTCATCATGAAAGATACGATGATCAGCGGGAAGACCATATTGAATACGCTGGGAACAAACACCATGGCAATGATATTTGCCGCCGTTACCTGCTGTCCGATCCAGAGCATGATGGTCGTTACATCTCCGATGGGAGACCAGGCGCCGCCTGCATTGGCAGCGATGACGATCATACTGGCGAAAAACCACCTCGTATCTTTATTTGCCACCAGCTTACGCAAAAGAGCCACCATGACAATCGTCGTCGTCAGGTTATCCAGCATGGCCGACATGAAGAATGTCAAAACGCTCAGTATCCATAAAAGTTTGACTTTATTGGTGGTCTTGATCTTGTCGGTGATCAGTTTAAATCCCTGATGCTGGTCCACTGTTTCTACGATGGTCATGGCACCCAGCAGGAAAAACAAAATTTCGGATATTTCACCCAAATGTTCAACAATCTGATTTTCAATGACGAAATATCTCATTTGTTCCAGCAGTCCTGCGTCAGGGTAAAGTGTTTTAAACTCTGTTAAATCCGTACTGTCAAGAAAAGATTCCCAGGCGCGGCTGAATCCCAGGTCAAGAATACTGGTTACCTGAAGAATAAAGACTAACCAGAGCAGGACACCCAATATCAAAGCTGATGCTGCTTTGTCAACTTTCAACGGATGTTCGAGGGCTATTGCGGTATATCCAATGACAAACACAATAACCATAAGCGTAAATGCCATCATAGTTTTCTATCGTTAATTTTTAATGGCGGCAAATGTAGCCAAAGATTTTTGCCCTGTTATATCCGAACAATATAAATGTGAATTTGCTTTGTAAATTTAGAGAGGGTCTAAATAATCGAAATACAATCTGTTAACAGAACCACACATCGTTGGCCGGAGTACCTTTGGTTATTTTGCAGATGATTATCCCGTCACAATAATAATTCCGGTAAAAAGCAGTTACTATTAACAGAATTATGTGGAAAATAACTTGAACGGCCACATCCCTGACATCCCTGGATTCATGTAACCGTAAATTTACAGATTCATTAATAATTTCAAAATATGATAACCGGATTTATTTTAATGCAGATCAATGAAACGGCATCTGGCATCAGCGGCTCGGAAGGCGAAATTACTTTACCCATCATTGACCTGGTTCTCAAAGGCGGATGGATCATGGCCATCATCGGGATTCTTTCCCTGATCGCTTTTTATATATTTTTTGAGCGGTATCTTGTTATTACAAAAGCCGGAAAGCAGGATAAAAACTTTATGAATAATATCAGGAATTACATCCTTGACGGCAAACTGGAGTCGGCAAAAGCATTATGTGTAACGAACAATTCACCGATGGGAAGGATGATTGACAAAGGGCTTTCCCGGATTGGAAAACCTTTGAACGACATCAATGCAGCCATAGAAAATGTGGGGAAGCTGGAGGTGTCGCGGTTAGAGAAAAACATTGCCGGACTGGCGACCATCGCCGGGGCAGCGCCTATGCTGGGGTTCCTCGGTACGGTGATCGGAATGATCCGGGCTTTTTATGATATGTCTATGGCCGGCAACAACATCAATATTGAATTGCTTTCAAGGGGAATTTATCAGGCCATGATCACTACGGTAGGAGGACTGATCGTGGGTATTATTGCGTATATCTTTTATAATATTCTGGTTGCCAGAGTACAAAAAGTTGTGTATCAACTGGAGATCACGGCATCGGAATTTATGGATGTGCTGCATGAGCCGGCGAAATGATTGGGGATGGCAGTTAATGGCTAATCGAAAATGGGAATTTGTAATGGGAATGGTTGAATCGGTTGAATCGGTTGAATCGGTTGAATCGGTTGAATCGGTTGAATCGGTTGAATCGATTGAAATGGTTGAATCGGTTAAATCAGGAATTTGTGTGAGTGAAGACTGAAGACCGAAGACTTCAAACATCGAACATCAAACTTTAAACTTATAAAGGTATGGCAATTGAAATGCGAAATAAGCGGGATACACAGTTCAGCATGGCTTCCATGTCGGACCTGGTGTTCCTGTTGCTGATCTTTTTTATGCTGACATCCACCCTGGTAGCGCCAAATGCCATCAAGCTGCTTTTGCCCAACAGCAACAGCAAAACCATGTCGAAGCAAACCGTTACGGTTTATATCAATAAGGCAAGAGATATCTATGTGGATGACAGAAGGGTTGAGCCGGCCAATCTTCAAAATATCATTTACAGTCAAATACGTAACGAACAATCGGCTTCGGTCGTTCTGCGTTCCGATAAAACCGTACCCGTTCAGGATGTGGTGACCGTGATTGACGCCGTAAACGAAATAAACAGGAAAAACGGGACCTCGCATAAAGTAATCCTGGCAACAAAACCGAGAAGATGAGGTTGGAAAACGGGGAATTGGAAAATGGAAAATTGGAATAAAAATTGATTGATGATTAGTGAATAGCTGTCAAATAGCGATTAGTGAATAAGTTAAAACAAATACTGAAAGACAAAGACCGTCGCAGGGGCATTATCGGAACGGTCATCGTTCATGTAATCATTCTGGTGGCCTTGTTTATCCTGGCTTTAAGGACTCCCCTCCCGCTTCCCGGTGAAGAAGGCGTTGAGGTAAACTTTGGCTATGATGACCGGGGTTACGGCGACATACAACGTGAAACTCCGCCACCTGTTAAAAAACTCCCTTCTGTCCAACCCAAACCACAAAAAACAGAACAACCGGAGCCTCCCCCACCTCCCAAAGAAATTGTCACACAGGAAACCGAAGAAGCGCCTGCAATTGAAGAACCGAAGAAAGAAGAAAAAACAAAAGAAGAACCCGAAGAAATAAAAAAAGAAGAAAACCCGGAAGAACCCGCTGAAAAAGTTGAGGAAGAAAAACCGGAAGAAACACCTGTGGATTCAACCATAATGACTCCCGAGGAGGAAATCGTCGAAGAACCTGTGGAAGAACCTAAACCGGTAGTTAACCCGAAAGCTTTATATCCCGGAACCTCAAAAAACAAAGAAGGTTCCAGCCAGGGCGTAAAACAGGGTTCCGGCGACATGGGCAAGCCACAGGGCTACAAAGACAGTGACAAATACGACGGGCGTGGTGGCGAAGGTAACGGCATCTCTTTCAGTCTTGGTGGAAGAGGATCAAAATACCTTGAACGCCCTTCCGCAAAATTCAGCGAAGTCGGAACTGTGGTCGTCAACATCTACGTGGACAGAAACGGGAATGTGGTCAAAGCCCAGGTAAGTTCCAGGGGGACAACCATTATCAACCAAAGACAACGGCAGATTGCCGTGGATGCTGCGAAAAATTCCACCTTCACGGCAGACCCCGCCGCTCCCGAAACCCAGCGGGGAACCATCACTTACAAATTCATTTTGATGAAATAATCAGTACACCCTGCAACCATTGCATCAACTGCACCAACTGCACCAATCCAAAAAAACCTTCCCGACAATTCAAATTTAACCTTACCTTTGTGTTATGGACTACCAACAAACACTCGACTGGATGTTCAGCCGGCTGCCCATGTATCAGCGGATTGGAAAGGCAGCCTATAAGGCCGATCTGTTTACTACAATTGACCTGCTTGATAAACTGGGAAATCCACAGGAAAGATTCAAAGCCATCCACGTAGCCGGAACCAACGGCAAGGGCAGCGTTTGCCATCTGTTGGCTTCCATTTTGCAGGAAGCAGGATACAAAACGGGGCTTTACACTTCTCCCCACCTGAAGGATTTCAGGGAACGGATAAGGATTAACGGCGAAATGATCTCCGAAAAAAAAGTGGTGGATTTTATTGAAAAAAACAAACCGCTGTTTGAGGAAGTGAAACCCTCGTTTTTCGAAATGACCGTGGCCATGGCTTTTGAATATTTTGCCAACGAACAGGTTGACTTTGCCGTACTTGAAACCGGTATGGGCGGGAGACTGGACTCAACAAACATCAGCGCTCCCATCCTGACCGTTATAACAAACATAGGATACGACCATTTGCACTTCCTCGGCGATACGATAGAAAAAATTGCCGGAGAAAAGGCCGGGATCATAAAAAAAGGTATTCCGCTTGTCGTGGGGAAAAAACAGGAAGAAGCAAGACAGGTTTTTGAAAAAATAGCCAGTGACAAAAATGTGCCGGTCTTTTATGCCGATGAACATTTCGACCTGAAAGAAATACACACAACCGAACGGAAAAAACGGATTTTCGATGTATGGGACGAAAAAGGGTTGTTCATGGAGCACCTCGAGTCGCCGTTGCTGGCCAATTACCAGAAGGATAACCTGAAAACCGTATTTCAGAGCATCCGGATATTCAACGAGCTGAACGATGAGCCCATTGACAAGGAAACCATCCGGTCAGGTATTTCGGATGTTCTGGAAAACACAGGCTTACAGGGTCGCTGGCAAATAATCGGCACCTTTCCGCTGACGATATGCGACACCGCACATAATCCGGAAGGGATACAGGCCATAGTGGATCAAATTTATGAATTGTCATTCAAACACCTTCATTTTGTCTTTGGGATGGTCAATGACAAAGACCCTCAAAGTATATTGTATTTGTTGCCGAAAAATGCGACTTATTATTTTTGCAAGCCGGATATTCCACGGGGTATGGATGCCGATGAGTTGAAACAACATGCTTTCAAAGCAGGGCTTCGCGGAGAATCATACAATTCGGTGACGCTGGCCTTCAATTCCGCCATAAACAATGCCGGGTCAAACGACCTTGTTTTTGTGGGCGGCAGCACGTTTGTGGTGGCAGAAGTGATCTGACTGAGGCGGGTTGCGTGGCGCTCCACCTGTCCGTGTCTCTGAAAACCTGTGCAAGGGCATCCTTACAGGTTCTGCGGTAAAGGGGTGTGGATGACGGGGTTACGGTAAATTCGATAAATCATGAAATGTTTGCTTTTGAATTACAAAATCATTTCACAGGACAAAACGATCCGCCTAAATATCCCTGTACCTTTACACCCTAATACCATTATACCATCATACCCTTATACCGTTATACCCTTATACCATTATACCCTTATACCGTTATACCATTATACCTCTTATACCCAATGAAATAACCCAAACCCTACCGAAATGAAGATCACCCTTTTCCAGATAGCCGAGATGGTTGTTATCGGCATCATATTCGTTTACCTTGTTTATTATGTCTATACGGTTTTATTCGATAAAAAATACCAGCCCAAAGCATGGCAGGATGCGGTGATAAAAGGTAAAGTCCCCCAACAGCTTCGTCATCTTGAAAGGAATTATCCTGATAAAGTGCGGTTTTTTAATTTCTGGTTTCAGACAGAGCGGCTGAAAAAAGAAAACATCCCCGGGGCATTTGCCGAACTGGGCGTTTACAAGGGCGATTCGGCCTATCTCTTGCATTTAATGGATATGAGGAGGGAATTTCATCTGTTTGACACCTTCGAAGGTTTCACGCGGAATGACCTCGCCCATGAAACGGGAAAAGCCGCCACCTATACACCGAAAAATTTTGCGGATACAAGCATTGAAAAAGTGCGTGCCCGGCTGAACAGTGACAAATTCTTTTTTCATAAAGGATATTTCCCGGATACCACTGCCGGACTGGAAAATACCCGGTTTGCCCTCGTCAATATGGATGCCGACCTGTATAATCCCACCAAAGCGGGACTTGAGTTTTTTTATCCCCGGTTGTCTCCCGGCGGCATTATCATCGTCCATGATTATAACCCCGACTGGCCGGGCATCATGAAAGCAGTGGACGATTTTGCGGCCACCAT
>JAADID010000338.1 GCA_013151505.1 Chlorobiota bacterium
CAATCCAAACTCCCCAACACGGGAACTTCCATTTTTGCCGTGATGACGCAGCTTGCGCGGGAGTACAAAGCTGTGAACCTGTCGCAGGGCTTTCCGGATTTTCCGGTGTCGCCGGAGCTGATCGAACTGGTACACAAATACATGAAAAACGGTTACAACCAGTATGCCCTCATGCCGGGCGTTACCGAATTGCGGCAGGCCATATCCCGCATGTTCCGGGAGAACTACGGTGCACATTATGATCCGGATACGGAAATCAACATCGTGGCCGGTGCCACCCAGGGTCTTTTCAATGCGATCTCAACTTTTGTGAACAGGGGTGACGAAGTGATCATCTTCGAGCCGGCTTACGACAGCTATGCTCCTGCCGTGGAAGCAAACGGAGGTGTTGTAAAATATGTGGAACTGCATTTTCCGGACTTCCGCATTGACTGGGAAAAAGTGAAAGCTGCCATCAACGCGAAAACAAGGATGATCGTCGTCAACTCGCCGCACAATCCGACGGGCAGCATTCTTTACGAAGATGATCTGATACAGCTTGAAAAATTAACACGCGGAACCGGCATCATTGTTTTGAGTGACGAGGTTTACGAGCACATTATTTTCGAGGGCAAAAAGCACCGGAGTGTCTGCCGTTTCCCTGAACTGGCTTCCCGGAGTCTGCTGGTCGGGTCTTTCGGCAAGACGTTTCATGCCACAGGCTGGAAGACGGGCTTTGTGCTGGCCCCCGAAAACCTGATGAAAGAATTCAGGAAAATCCACCAGTTCATGGTGTTTGCGGTCAACACCCCCATGCAACATGCCATTGCGGAATATTTGAGTGACAGCAAACATTACACGAACCTCGGAAGTTTCTTTCAGGAGAAACGTGATTTTTTTCTTTCGGGGCTGAAAAACTCAAGGTTTAAAATATTGCCTTCTTACGGAACGTATTTCCAGTTGTTGGATTACAGTAACATCAGCGATGAGCCGGAGGTGGAATTTGCCACACGGCTGATCAAAGAACACGGGATTGCCGGCGTGCCGGTATCGTCTTTTTATCATAACGCCAAAGACAACAAAACCATACGTTTTTGTTTTGCGAAAGAAAGATCAACACTTGAAAAAGCCATTGAAATACTATGCAGGATTTGAAAATATTGTGCTTTCAGTCTGACCTGGTGTGGGAAGACCCCGAAAAGAACAGGGAACTTTTCGGCATCAAAATACTGAATCATTTTGAAGGTCAGGACCTGATCATGTTACCGGAGACTTTTACGACCGGATTCCCTGTTGATCCGTCAGGACTGGCCGAAACACCTGAAGGAGAAACTGTTAGATGGATGAGTGATATTGCCCGGGAAACGGGAGCCGTGATCACAGGAAGTTTGTTATTGGAAGCAAACGGGAAATACACCAACTCGCTGATCTGGATGCGGCCCGACGGTACTTATGAGCGTTACGATAAACGGCATGTTTTTTCGATGGGAGGGGAGCATGAAAAAATTACACCTGGCAAAAAACAACTTATTGTTGAGCTTAAAGGATGGCGTATCCGGCCGATGATCTGTTATGATCTGCGTTTTCCGGTATGGTGTAAAAACAGGCTGAACGAAACCGGCCGTTACGAATATGACCTGTCATTGTTTGTCGCCAACTGGCCCAATGTCAGGAGTTATCCCTGGGAGCAACTGTTGATTGCGCGGGCAATTGAAAATCTCGCGTATGTTGTCGGGCTGAACCGCATCGGCCATGACGGGCCGGGCAATTATTACAGTGGCGATTCGCTTATTATTGATCCGAAAGGAAAAATCATATCCCGCGCTGACGAAGGCAAGGAAAGGGCCATGAGCGAGATACTTTCATACAATGAACTGGCTGAATTCAGGAAAAAGTTCGATGTGGGCCGGGATTGGGATGAATTTGAAATCAACCTTGAGTCTTGAGTCTTGAGTCTTGAGTTTTGAGTCTTGAGTTTTGAGTCTTGAGTTCGGAGTCTTTGAGTTCGGAGTTTAGAGTTAGGGTGGTCTGATGGGGTTTGCCATCGCTGGGCTAAGAACTTATTTATAAGAAAGGAATAGATTCTCATAAAACACAAAATCAAATACTATTTTTACGCTATTCACTAAAATCTTTTAAAATGACACAATATATCATTCTTTTTAACCTGCTTTTTACAGTACTTTTTGTTTCTTTCGGACAAGCATCTCCCCAAACGGTTACATTTAAATCAACTGACGGGTTAACTGTTACCGCCGACTTGTATATGATTGCCGACCGGGAGGCTCCCTTTATCATTTTGTTTCATCAGGCAGGGTACAGCCGGGGAGAGTACAGGGAAATTGCTCCAAAACTGAATGCATTGGGATTTAACTGTATGGCCGTTGACCAGCGTTCGGGTGGTGAAGTAAACGGCATTGTAAACGAGACACACAAAAGGGCGGAAGAGGCCGGAATGAAAACAAAATATGCCGATGCTTTCCCCGACCTGGAAGCAGCGTTATCTTACGTCAAAGTCAATTTTAAGCCAAAGAATCTCATCATTTGGGGAAGTTCCTATTCATCGGCACTGGTGTTTGTCCTGGCAGCAAAATATCCTGACGATGTTGACGGCATTCTTTCGTTTTCTCCGGGAAATTATTTTAAAATGGACGGAAAAACGATAGCTGACTACGCCGGGGAAGTCACCTGCCCGGTATTCATTACCTCTGCCAAATCCGAACGGGAATCGTGGCAATCCATATTTGACAGCCTGAAATCAACAGATAAAAACCGGTTTCTTCCGGAAGAAAAAGGTTATCACGGTTCCAAGGCCTTGTGGGCAGAAAACAAAGGTCATAATGAATACTGGAAAGCAGTAAAAGAATTTCTGAAAAGATGGGAGTAAAAAAAAGAATTTAAAAGTAGTGAAACAATCTTAAAACTATGTAATTTAACCACATTCCGAATTTAGACAGATTCCATGGGGATGAAAAGTTTCAATTGTTATAAATTTGCCGGACTTAATTCAGAATCATGAATATAATCATTGCTGGTGACGGGGAGGTGGGTTTCCACCTGGCTGAAGCGCTTGTTGACTCCAACCACGACATAACCATTGTTGACCCCCACGAAGAATTACTGAAAATGGTTGAATCGCATACCGACCTGATGACGCTTGTCGGAGAATCCAATTCGGTAGGTGTGCTCAAACAGGCCCATGTTGAAAAAGCGGACCTGGTTATTTCTGTTTTACACGATGAAAAAACAAACATCCTGACAGCCATTCTCGGGAAAAAGCTCGGGGCAAAGACCACCATTGCCCGTGTGAACACACTGGAAAACCTCAGTGGTGAAAATCAAAAGATCTATGAAGAACTGGGAATAGACCTGCTGATATCTCCGGAAGATATTGCCGGCCACGAGGTCATTGACTTGCTGGAACAACCGGCTGCCATCGAGATATATGAAATTTCGGAAGGTAAATTTTCCATCTTTCTGATCAAGATTGAAAAAGAGGCCCCGGTAGCCGGAAAAACGCTGGAAGAAGTTGCCAGACTTTACGGCCCACTGGATTTCAGGGCTGTGGCCTTTCATCGCGGTGATGATACATTTTTGCCGACAGGCAAAACAGTGGTACAGCCCGATGACCTGGTCTATGTGATCACCAAACCCGAATCTTCCGGAAAACTGATGAAAATGGGAGGTAAAGAAAAGCTGGAGATCAACAACATCATGATCGTGGGTGGCGGAAGGGTTGGCCGTGTGATTGCCAAACGCATGGAATCGGAGATGAACATTAAACTGATCGAACGCGATAAAGAACGTTGCCTGGCGCTGACCAACCTTTTGGACGATACGCTGATCATCAACGGGGATGCACGGGATATCAACCTCGTGGAAGAAGAGGGCATTGAAAACATGGATGCTTTTATTGCCGTTACCGACAGTTCCGAAACCAATATCCTGACCTGTCTTCATGCCAAGAAATTTGGTGTGAAGAAGACCATCCATCGCACTTGTGGAAAACCTGGAATATATCGAAATATCACAAAATATGGGTATTGATGCCATCGTCAACAAAAAGCTGATAGCGGCCAGCCACATCATCAGGTATTCAATGAGCGACGATATCACCTATTTCAAATACATGAGCGGCATCAATGCAGAGATTGCGGAAGTGATTGCCAATAAAGGATCAGCCGCGGTAAAAAAACCGATCAAAGACCTGAACATTCCGGAAGGAGCGATTATTGGCGGAATTGTCAGGGGAAAAGAAACACACATTGCCTTGGGTGATTTTCAGATTCAGGAAAATGACAAGGTGGTGATGATCGCTTTGCCCGGTGTGATGCCCAAGCTTGAGAAACTGTTTACAAAAAGCGTTTTCGGCATCTAAAAGCTTTTTTATGGCCCGCAAAACCAAAAGACAACTGATCAATGTGGAGGTTATTCTCAAGGTATTGAGTTTTCTCCTTATCATTGAATCGTTTTTTATGCTCACCGGCCTGGGTTTTGCGTGGTATTATGATGAACCGTTTTCACCCCTGGTGATTTCAGCAATTATAACAGGGACAACCGGCCTGGTACTGTGGTTTGCCATTAAACCGAAACGAGGAATTAAAAACGTGGGCCGGCGCGAAGGCTATCTCATTGTTTCCCTGAGTTGGATCGTTATTTCGATATTCGGAACATTACCCTTTCTTTTCAGCAGCTCCGTCCCTTCGTTTACCGATGCCTTTTTTGAGACCATGTCGGGTTTCACGACAACCGGAGCCTCCATTTTGAATGATATTGAATCACTGCCCAGAAACATTCTTTACTGGCGGGCCATGACCCACTGGATCGGCGGCATGGGTATTATTGTCCTGACCGTGGCTGTGCTTCCTTTTCTGGGAATCGGTGGCATGCAGTTGCTCGTAGCCGAGATGCCGGGCATTACACCCGATAAACTGCACCCGCGGATTACGGCAACAGCCAAAAGATTATGGGGCATTTATGTGATGTTCACGCTGGTTGAGACATTGCTCTTGTGGGCAGGTGAAATGAATTTCTTTGACTCCATTTGTCATGCTTTCGCAACCATGGCCACAGGAGGATTTTCCACAAGAAATGACAGCATCGCCGGATTCAGCGCTTATTCTCAATATGTTATCGTTTTTTTCATGATCATTGCCGGCACAAACTTCACACTCCATTATCTTGGAATGCATGGGAGGATAAAGAAAGTTACCGAGAACCAGGAATTCAGGACCTATATCGGTACCATAATCGTGGTGACCCTGATGGTCGGCGTCGGGTTGGTTATTTTTCACACTTACGGAATTAACGATGCTTTCAGGGATGCGTTGTTCAGTGTGGTCTCCATCGTTACCACCACGGGTTTTGCAACAGCCGATTATCTGCAATGGCCTTCATTTTTGTGGATGCTCATTTTTGCTTTGATGTTTATCGGTGGAAGCGCGGGTTCGACCGGTGGCGGGGTAAAAGTGGTCAGACATTATCTTTTGTTAAAAAATTCGTGGCTTGAACTGAAAAGAGCCATTCATCCCAGCGCGATCATTCCTGTTAAATTCAATAAAAAATCGGTAAGCCAGGATATTATTTTCAATGTTATGGCCTTTTTCCTGATCTATATCCTGGTTTTTGGGATGGGAGCCGTAGTGCTGTCTTCTTTGGGGATGGATTTTGAAACCTCCGTAGGGGCCACCCTTGCCTCACTGGGAAATATCGGACCGGGCATCGGGCATGTGGGACCTGCGAACAATTATTCTTTTTTTCCTGATTTCGGGAAATGGTTTTTGGCTTTCCTGATGCTGCTCGGACGACTGGAATTGTTTACCGTGCTGATCATTTTCTCCCCGGCATTCTGGAGAAATTAGCTGCTCTTTCAAAACCGGCTCCTGAATCCTTTGTTTTTAAAGATATAACCGATGCTTACTTCAAAAACTATTCCCGAACCGTACGCAATTCTCATCACGCGGTCCATATCCTGACTCGGGGTACCTGAAACAATGACTATATTGTCATTGAGCAAATAGGCGTAACCCAGGTCAAACATTAGGAAAAAACCTCCGTTGGTAACCAGATCACCTCCCACAACAAACTGCAGAAAACGGGAGGGCAATAATTTAAAAGTAATATCATGTCCTGTGTTAACGTCTTCAATAGTAACTGCCCGGTCGAAAGAACCGGTACTGTAAATAAATCCGGTTCCGGCAAAAGGAGAAAAGTTCTTTTTAAGAAAAATATAACGTCCGCGAATGCTGAATTTATATCCTGTGGAAGAAATTCCCACTCCTCCGTCCAGCGCAACTTTGGGGATAACATAGTATTGCATGCCAATACCAAAACCTGTCAGGCTGTTCCAGCCGATGTTGCCGTTTATACCCAGTGTTCGCGTCATCCTGACCGGTAATTCAAGCTCCCCGAATTTTTTTACCTGTGCGGAAACAGGACCGGAAAAAAGGAGAATAAAAAGAATGAATAGAAAAAAACGATTCATGGTTTTGGGTTTGTTCGGGATTCAAAGGTATTGATTTTTAATAAAAAACCCGGCCCTGAAAATTTTCTTAATTTTGGCTGAAATAATCCCGGTATGATCAAACTCTCGGTCGTCATAATTACTTTCAACGAAGAGCGAAACATAACCCGTTGCCTCGATTCGGTCAAAGGCGTAGCCGATGAAATCGTGGTCGTGGATTCTTTTTCAACCGATAAAACCAGGGAGATTTGCGAAAACAGGAATGTCAGGTTCATCGAGCATAAATTTGAAGGCCATATCGAGCAAAAAAACTATGCCATGAAACAGGCCTCTTATGACCATATCCTTTCACTCGATGCGGATGAAGCATTGTCTGATGAGCTTAAGTCTTCTGTCGTGGAGGTAAAACAAAACTGGACGCATGACGGTTACACGTTCAACCGGTTTACGAATTATTGCGGTAAGTGGATCAGGCACAGCGGATGGTATCCCGATGTCAAGCTCAGACTTTGGGACAGACGGAAAGGAAAATGGCAGGGATTAAACCCACACGATAAATGTGTTCTGGAGCCCGGAACGAAGATCAAACATCTCAAAGGCGACCTGCTTCATTATTCGTATTATGCCATTGAAGAACATATTTTGCAGGCCAATAAGTTCAGTACCATTGCTGCACAACAACTGGTTAAAAAGAAAAAACGGGTTCCGTTTTTTAAAGTGCTTATCAATCCCTTTACAAAATTTCTTCGAAATTATTTTCTGAAAGCGGGCTTCCTCGATGGATATTACGGCTTTATCATCTGTACCATCACAGCCCACGAAACGTTTCAGAAATATGCCAAAGCATGGCACCTGGCGAGGTTAAACCGAAAACAATAATTTGATCTTGTCCCAAAAACGTAAC
>JAADID010000116.1:0-3957 GCA_013151505.1 Chlorobiota bacterium
GATTGGTAAAGAAGCAAAATACAAAGCCACTGCCGGGGTAGGCATGCCCGAAAAGGTGGTTGCCTGGTTTTCATCAATATTGAATTTGGCAAGGCGGAGAGCGGCAAACAGGGGTATCAGAAAAGCCGTGAATGCGAGATAATTGAGCGATTCCTCACCACTTTCACCATTGACCAGCCGGATAGTCTGAAACAATACGAAAGCAGGAGCTACCCCGAACGATACCACATCGGCAAGCGAATCCAGTTGCAAACCGATATCGGATTTGGCATTGAGCAGCCGCGCCATCAACCCGTCGAGAAAATCAAAAACGGCAGCGACAAAGATCATCAGAGCCGAAAGTTTCAAATCGCCTGTAAACCCAAAATATATGGAGATCACACCCGAAAGCAGGTTGAGCAGGGTGATGAAGTTGGGGATATGTTTTTTCATTGTTCAGAGGTTAGGAAGATTCAAATTTACGGAAATACCTTCACAATGCCATGAATGCAGGAATATTTTTTATTTACTCAAACTCCACTACCAGCGTTTTCGCCCCGGTTTTCTTTTACTATTCTAATATTTGAATATCAGGTACTCGTAGAAACTTTTGAGCTCTTTTTTTGCTTCCTGTGATAAGGAATTTAAATCTATAAATGAAAGATTTTCCATATTGCTGAAATTTGAAATCAAAATTATTGAATTTTACCGGATTAAAAACAACCGTTTGATACGGTAATTTTTTTTGTCTAATGAGTCTTTTGGAGTCGTGCTGAAAACAACCCACCGGCACATCTCTTGGGGCATCCTGTGGATAAAATAAAGTTAGTTTCAGGTTCCGGAAATGATTCCCTATATTTTTTAAATTTGACTATCCAAAACCTGCAAATGTTATGAAAAAGCCGAATTTTTATCCACTGCACAATGCCGTGTATGCTTTTCTTTTTTTTGTTTCTTTTTTTTCTTTAAAAACTCCGGCCCTCGCACAGCCGGATACAATCTTTCCTGTGAAAACCATTTCTTCATTTCAAATTGAAGAGCCGGACCCCGTTAATTTCCCGTTGCAATATCCTGAACCTGCCGGTGATATGAACGGTGACGGACTATGCGATTTTGTTTTTACCAGATACATCTGGAACGAACTTACGGAAGATTTGACCGATAAAATATGGAAATCTGTTCTTGTCACCGATATTCAGGATCCGAAGTCCGCTTATGTGTTTTACAATGCCGAAATAAAAGGTATTGGAGATTATGATGGAGATGGTTATGACGATATGGTTAACATCCGGAACGGGATAGTTTATTACGGTAATGCATCCGGTACCGGGTTCGATTCGGTGATGACAGACTTCCCGGAAAATATCAAAAAGTTTTATTTTCATGGGGATATCAACAATGACGGGAAACAGGAATTCATTTTGGGAAAAGAGTATCAGGAAGACACACTGTATGTTTACTCAACCGACAGTGTTTCACCGGCTTATCTTGTGAATCAATACCCGCTTAACTACAGTTATATTCCATTTAAATTTCATATCTATGACTATGACAACGACGGAGAGAATGAATTATTGATAGTGGCTTTTCATTCAGATAATTATTATTATGGCTGGTATTCCTATGACAGCTCAACTGCCAGTTATCGCGCAGAAAAAACAGGTTATACTTATGCAGACGACGATCCTTCGATACATTTGCCCAGTGCACTTGCCGATATAAACGGTGATGGTGTTGTGGATATCTGCCAGGTGTATTATTTTGACAATGGTTTTCATATCGAAGCTTATTTTGGAAGGAATTCCCCGCCTTACAAATTCGGTACACGTGTTGACATTGAGATGAATAACAACAACCGTTTGCTGTATTATGCAGGGGACTTTAACGGTGACGGCATCGGCGACTGGTATTCAAAAACATCACAAGATACGATAACCGTTTATTATGGAAATCAAAATGTTGCAACCGATGGTTTCGTCAAGGAAAAATATGCGACCGATCCGGATGACCTGTTTCTGGCTCCCGGGACATATCCCGGTGTCTATATTCTGGCAAAACAACCCGCTGTTTTTGACTACAATTACGACGGCTTCAATGATCTGACATTTTCGTTCTGGAGCTATGATGAACACCAATTGTACGATACTATAGGCACCGCTGTTTTCACTGGCAGCAGCAATCCCGCTTTTTCTTCTCCTGATATTTTAGGCACAACACCTGCCGAAGCATTCGAACCGCTCTGGTTTGGTGATAAGATAAAAAATATCGGGGATTTCAACCAGGATGGTTACGAAGACTGGGCTGTTCTGGCAAAAGAAGGTTCCTTTCTGAATATTTATTACGGCGGGGCTGTGCTGGATTTTGAACCGGATAAAACGTTTTTTCTGCCGCAGTACCCTTATCATAAATGTTTCGACATGGCATTTGGCGACCTCAACGGCGATGGGTGGATTGACGTGGCTGTTTCGGACAGTCCCGTCACCGATATCGGTTACGCTGATGAGTTTATGTCAGAAAATGAGAACGTTTATATTTTTTACGGCAGTTCTTTTATGCCTGATGTTTTATATGGTTCAAATGCAGCAGTCATTCTTGAAGATACCGGAAGGTTCTGGTCGTTTGGTAAAAATCTTTCCATTCCGGGTGATTACAATGCCGACGGTTACAACGACCTTGTGGTTGGCGGCGGGAAACACAAATACTGTCTCCGGGAGGCCTGTGTATATTTTGGTGGAGAACAAATTTCATCAACGCCCAACATCCTCATCAGTGTACCCTGCAACCAATGCGGCATCGCTTTTGCCAGCCCGATAACCAGTTGCGGCGACGTCAATAACGACGGGTACCGTGATTTTACTTTCGGCGACCCGAGCAACGGCCCGGGTCAGTCACTGGTTTATTACGGGAGCCCTTTTGCTGACAGTCTTTATGACCTTGCACTAATAAATCCCGTGATTTCAGGCAGGCAATTCGGTTCCGGAACACCCAAAACAGAAGGTGATTTTGACCATGACGGATTTCCAGATCTTATGCAGTGGGATTATAACGATGACACTATTTATATTTACAAAGGAGGTCCGGGCTTTGACAATGAACCGGATATCCGGCTGACGGATACCTCGTTGAGTGTATTCATGTCGTGTGTCGAGTATGTTAATGACTTCTCCGAAAAAGGAAGGGCTGATCTGATCATGGCTGATGCTTCCGATGCCGGAGACCTTTTACTGTTCTATGGAACGGGTACGGACAAGCAGGGTGCGGATGTTGTTTTCCGGAATGAAATGCTCTGGTCAAGAGGGTTGGCATCAGGTGATTTTGACAATGACGGCTATGTTGACGTGTTTGTCGGTAATCCGCAGGCACCCGTGAAAGGTTGGGTGTCGGGAGGCGTATTCCAGCATTATGTTTCACCGCTGCTGGTGGGCATGAGTGAAAATATTATCGAAAGTAAAGCAACCCTGAATGTAGCACCCAATCCGTTTTTTTCAGAAATAAAGTTAAATCTTTCTTATCCGGAAAACGAAGTATTTGAAATTACCGTTTTCAATATGACCGGAAAAGAGATTTTGAAAACAACTACTCCAGCGAACCGGGACATCAGGATCAACATGGAGAATCTGCCTGACGGACTTTATATTGTCAGTGTTTTTTCAAAAAACTTTTCAAAGAGCAAAAAAATTCTGAAAGTTTCCCGTCAGCCATGAAGCACACCGTCACTAAAATAAGGATTGAAGATTACGATTATGACCTGCCGCAAGACAGGATCGCCAAATTTCCACTGAAGGAAAGGGATCAATCAAAGTTGCTGCTGTTGAAAAACAGAAAGATCGAAGCGAGGATGTTTGCTGAAATCCCCGGTCTGCTTCCCGAAAACGCCCTGCTGGTTTTCAACGAGACCAAAGTTATCCGTGCGCGGCTGCTGTTCCGGAAGGAAACAGGTGCAAGAATTGAGATATTCTGTCTGGAGCCGGTGGAGCC
>JAADID010000116.1:3970-5936 GCA_013151505.1 Chlorobiota bacterium
GATTATCAGATCGCTTTTCAACAAAATCCGCCGGTTGTCTGGAAATGCCTGGTGGGCAATGCCAAACGTTGGAAAGATGAACAATTGGTGATGACGGCAGGAGAAGGCGGCGCGAAATTTACATTGAAGGCCGAAAAAATGGAAAAGCTTTCGGATTCTTTCCTTGTGCGTTTCTCCTGGGAGCCGGAATCGCTGATTTTCTCTGATATTATCGAAGAAGCAGGAAAAGTACCCCTCCCACCATATCTTCACCGTGAAGCTGTGGAATCAGACAAACAGCGCTACCAGACCGTTTATGCCCGTTACGACGGCTCGGTGGCAGCGCCCACGGCCGGACTGCATTTCACGGAAAGGCAGCTTTCGGAATTAACGCGAAAAGGTATTGAAACAGACAAAGTTACGCTGCATGTTGGTGCCGGGACATTCAAACCGGTGGTTTCCGAAACCATCGAAACCCATGAAATGCATAACGAAAAGTTTGTTGTCAGTCTGAAAACACTTAAACATTTACTGAACCGGCTGGAAGATACCGTTATCATCCCGGTAGGCACCACAAGCATGCGGACGCTGGAAAGCTTGTACTGGCTGGCGTTCAGGTTGCAATCCGGACAAACATCGCTTTTTATTGACCAGTGGGATCCCTATGATTTGGTGCCGCCGGCAAATTTCGGAATGAAGGAAGCGTTTGAATATCTGATCGGCTTTCTTGAGAAAAACAAACTGGAGCAACTGCATGCGGAAACACGTCTGATGATCGTACCGGGGTATAAGTTTAAGCTGGCCAAAGGGATCATCACCAATTTCCATCAGCCGAAAAGTACATTGTTGCTGCTGGTATCGGCGCTCATTGGCGAACGGTGGAAAGCAGCTTATGATTTTGCACTGGAAAATGATTTCCGGTTTTTAAGCTATGGAGACAGTTGTTTATTTTTACCATAAAATATGCACACGTTTTTGTAATAAACCAAAACAAGGATGTTATGACAAGATTTTTTAAAACGGCAACGGTTTTTATTTTCATTAACCTGTTGATTTTGGGCTGTACCAAAGTGCCTTTGACCAACCGGTCGCAACTCCACATGATACCGGGCAGCGAAATGCTGGCGATGAGCAATCAGCAGTACGGCGAGTTTTTAAATGAAAACAAGTTAAGCGCCAACAAGCAACAAAGCGAGATGGTCAAACGTGTTGGGAAAAATATTGAGAAAGCAGTTACAAAATATCTGAACGATAATGGTTATAGTGATATGCTGAACGGGTATTCGTGGGAGTTCAACCTGGTGAAAAGCGACCAGGCAAATGCATGGTGTATGCCCGGTGGGAAGGTGGTTGTCTATACCGGTATATTGCCCATTACAAAAGATGAAACGGGACTTGCCGTGGTGATGGGGCATGAAATAGCACATGCGATAGCGAGACACGGGAACGAACGGATGAGCCAGGAATTGCTGCGGCAGGCAGGTGGGGTGGCATTAAGCGTCGCATTGAAAGACAATCCCGAAGAAACGAGAAACTACTGGCTGGCCGCTTACGGACTGGGGTCGGAAGTCGGGATTATGTTGCCTTACAGCCGGTTGCAGGAAAGCGAGGCTGACCATCTGGGGCTGATTTTTATGGCTATAGCCGGCTATGATCCCCGGAAAGCGCCCGAATTCTGGAAGAGAATGTCAAAAGCGGGAGGCACCAAACCGCCCGAATTTCTTAGCACACACCCTGCCGACGAAACACGCATCAACAACCTGAAAAAATGGATGCCGGAAGCGATAAAGTATTATGAGGAGAGTAAATAGTCCATACTATTACTCCTAACCTGTTGCCGCTAATTCTGTTAACCCCTTTGCCGGTGTCCTCACCGGCAACAAAACGTTGGCTTGCAGCAGTTGGTGGGGACGCCAACTGCGGAGAGAATTTAATGATTTTTATTAATGGCTAAAGCCGATTTGATTTTTTATTTAATCACGGCGCT
>JAADID010000116.1:5999-7541 GCA_013151505.1 Chlorobiota bacterium
TTTCAAAATATAAAAATTATTTGGCTTTAGCCATAAATGTGTCACCTCACAATGCAATTCCACATATCAGGCACTTTTTTCTATTGGAAACTCTTATTAAAAATACTAACTGTCGGTCTGTATGAGAAAATCAAGAATACGAACATGCTGGATGCCTTTGTAGTTTCCGTAAAGTAAATCATCTGATGAAACCACTATTTTTTCGAAATTATCTTTAATTTTCAGCAGGTTCCCGAATTCACGCTCGATGGCTTCCGGCCCGGATAAAAGATAGGAAACCTGAATATATTTGGTTAGGTCACCCTTTTGAGCCACAAAATCAATTTCCATATTCTGTAACTTTCCGATATAAACAGTATAACCCTGATTTACCAAATGGTTATACACCAGGTTCTCCAAAACTTTTGCAATGTCATTTGTTTTGTATGGAATGATCGAATGTTTTAAACCCAAATCACTGAAATAAAATTTGTCATTGACTTCAAATTTTTTTTTGCCCTGTATATCGTAGCGTTGCACCTTTTCTATAAAAAAAGCATTACATAAATATTGCAAATAATTCAGAACCGTATTGACTGATAATTTAATGCGTTGTGATTTCAGGAAATCAGTTATTTTTTTTGAAGAGATATAGCTGCCCAGATTATCAGACAAATATTCCGTGAGGCGATCCAAAAAATCAATGTCACGAATGTTGTAACGTGCCACTACATCTTTTAACACAATCGTATTATAAATGCTGCGCAAATATCCGTAAACGATCTCGTCTGTTAATTCAAGATTGATCAAATAAGGCAATCCGCCGTAACGGATATATTTCAACAAACTCGAAATATCGTTAGGCATTTTATGAAACTGAAGAAACTCGGGATAAGAAAGTGAGGAAATTCTGAACTCAATATATCTCCCTGTTAAATAGGTGGCCAGATCACCCGATAACATCCTTGCATTACTGCCCGTGCAATAAATATCATGACTCTCTGCGAATAATTGACGTAATGCTATTTCAAAATCTTTGATCTCCTGAATTTCGTCAATAAAGATATAGTTCTTCCTGTTTTTCTTAACTCTTTCGTTAACAAAAGAATATAAATCATCACTGTCTTTTATGCTTTTAAATTCATGCAGCTCTTTATCAATGTAAATAATGTTTGATTTTTTATCCCAATCTTTTATATAATCACTGATTTGAAACAAGATTGTAGTTTTTCCCACCCGCCTGCCTCCCGTAAGCACTTTTATAATTTGCTTCCCGATAAAAGGTTTTATTTTATCAAGATATTGTTTTCGGATAATTGATTCTATCATGATGAAAATATTTTGACAAATGTAGTAATATTTTCACTATAATGAAAATAGTTCAATCGAATTTATGAGATTGGACTATATTGAATGTGCTTGCGATATTACAAAGATTTCCAGAGACAAAAAGTATTTTTCCGGAGTTATCCGTGATTTTACAGGATTGATACCTTTGCCTTTTTACAATGAACAATGGACATTTTCGATGTAACGGGAATCATCCTGGCCGGGGGTAAAAGC
>JAADID010000219.1 GCA_013151505.1 Chlorobiota bacterium
TTTTAATTCTTCTAATGTAACAGAGTATCTGCCTTTGGATTGTACCCTTGTCAGGTAATCGTCAATATAATTATATGTTGTTTTACCGGCCATGATATATGTTTGCACAAAGCTACACAAAATGTAGTAAATTGCAAACATAAGAATTATCTTTTTTGCACAGTTGCAAAAATAACAGTAAATTATAATTACTTTTCTGCCTCTTTATCTCAAACAAAAAAAGCGGGCCAAAAGGCCCGCCGGAGTGATATGTGAATTTGGTTTTATCTTCTCAAAGTGAAGGGGTTTATTCTTTTTGCTTTTCTTCTTCTTTTGATTCCTCTTTTGCCTCTTCTTTGACTTCCCCTTTCGGTTCCTCTTTTTTAACCGTTTTCTTTACAGCCGGTTTTTTAGCCGGAGCTTTCTTTTTGGCCGTTGTTTTGGGTTTTTCTTCTTTCGGCTCTTCAGTTTTTGGTTCTTCAGTTTTCGGTTCTTCTGCCTTCGGTGCTTCGGCAGGCGGCGTTGCTTCTTCAACGGTTTCTGTTGCTTTTTCAACTACCGGTTCGGCGGGTTTTGTTTCTTTTTTAGCCGGGGTCTTCTTTTTTGCCGTTGTTTTCGGTTTTGCTTCTTTCTTTACTTCGGGTTCCGTCACGGCAACAGGTTCTTCTTCTTTCTTTTTAACGGAAACAAATGTCTTTGACTTTTTCCGGGGCCTTCTGACGCCGTAAGTGCCTTTTATGATTTTTCCTCTTCTGGTTTTTTTATCTCCTTTTCCCATAATTGTAAGTTTATAGTTTTTAAAATAAGGGCGTAAAATTATGAAAATTAATCAATCCCGCAAGCCTTATTCGGAGCGATGGGTTTTTAAAAATGCTTTTTCGTAGATCTCCGCTTTCCGCAAGGTCCGTTTTACCCATTCCAGCCTGATCATGGTTTTTTCCGTTTCCGAAAGCTGCCAGCGGATATCCGACTCGCGTAACCGTTCCGTCAGGATATGAAGAATGAGCGCTGCCGAAACGGAAATGTTGAAACTCTCGGTAAAACCGTACATGGGAATTTTGAGATATTCGTCGGCATTTTCAATGGCCGTGTTGCTCAAACCGGTAAGTTCGGTTCCGAAAACAAGTGCCATTTTCCCTTCGAGCGGGATGGTTTGAGGGGTTTGTTCGTCTTTGTGCGGCGTGGTGGCAATAATGCGATAACCTTGTTCTTTCAGCTTTTGAAATGCACCGAGCGTATTGTCTTCCGTTTCGTTATATTTTATCAGGTTGAGCCACTTGAACGAACCCAGCGCCACATCCGGGTTGACATCGTACTTGTTTTTGTTTTCAATAATATGCACATCCTGAACGCCTGTCAGATCACATGTCCGTAACACGGCGCTTGCATTATGCGGCTGATAGATATCCTCCAGTACAACGGTAATATGGCGTGTACGGTATTCCAGTACTTTTTCAAACAGTTGTTTCCTCTCATCGGTAATGAACTGTTGCATATATTCCAGTAGAGCCTTTGCTGTTCTTTCGTCCATGCTTACAATTAAAGGTTTTTTTTCGGGTAAAGGTCTTTCCACCAGTCCGGTTGATTTTTAAGCCATTTGTCGAACCAGGCAAGGATGGTTTTTTGCCACACGATCCGTTTTTTATAATCTTCGATGTGATGATTCTGGCCGGCTACCTCAACCAGTTCAACGGGTTTTCCCAGCAACTTCAGTGCCGTGTACATCTGGATACTTTCACCGGGAGGAACGTTCGTATCGGCATCTCCCAGGATCAGCAGTAAGGGTGTGTTTACTTTGTCGGCATGGAACAGCGGGCTCTGGTCAACATACAATTTACGGTTGTTCCACGGAAAGCTGTTTGCTGATGCGGCCGAACTGTATAAATAACCCCAGTATCCTTCTCCCCAGTAGGAAGAAATGTCGCTGATTCCTGCATGGGCAATGGCTGCCGCAAAGATATCGGTCCGTGTGGTAAGCAGCATGGTCATAAACCCGCCATAAGATGCACCCATACATCCCACGCTTTCGGGGTCAACAAACGGATGGTCTTTGATAAACAATTTTGTGCCTTTGATGATCTCGTCAGCAACGGTCTTTCCCCAGTTGTTGACATGCTGGGCGGAGAATTCCTGCCCGTAGCCGGTGGCGCCGCTGGGTTGCAAAACGTAAACCACATAGCCCATGGCGGCAAACAGGTTTTTGGGGTACCGCCCACGGAAACTGCGTTCGGTGGGGCTGGTACCTCCGTAATAATAAACAATGAGCGGGTATTTTTTGCTTTTGTCAAAATCCGGAGGATAGTAAATCCGTCCTTCAATGGTTATGCCGCTGTCATTCCTGAAATCCCAGTCCTCGGTTTTCCCGAAGCGGACATCGGCAAAGAAGTCTTTTTCAGGATCGCAGAACATGGATTGCGTTTTATCCTGAAGATTCACGAGATAACCTGTTGCCGGATAGGAAATGTTTGTTCCCGTGTAGGCCAGCCATGGGGAGGCGGAGGCCAGGTCAAAGTTGTTGACCACATCCGTTTTTACACCGATATCTGTGAACAGCCTGCTTTTGGGATTGTAAACAAATACCTTTTTGTAAGTCCTGTCTTGGACAAGGAAATAGATCAGGCCGTCAACCGGATTCCAGCGGGCGCGTTGAACAGACGGATTGAATTCTTTGGTAATGGCATCTGCCTCCCCGGTTTTCAGATCATAAATATAAGCCTGGGTATCATAATCATTGGGAATTTCTCCCGGCTTCACGTTCATCCCTTTTTCACCGAACATTACGGGACTGCCTGTGACCAGCAGTTTACTTCCGTCAGGTGAATAAGAAGCGCCACCGCCGTAGTTCTGATTCCACAAAGTATCCACCGACAAGTCAGCTAAGTTTAATTCCATCATCACCTGACGGGAATAGGGCCTGGCCGTAAAGTCGGGAAAGTTATGTGAGATCAGCAGCTTTTGACCGTCGGGACTGATATCCTGAAGATTGTTCGCCAAATAGCCGTAAGTCAGCCTGCGTGAAGCGAGGTCAGCCACCTTTAACTGATAGAGTTGCGAACGGCTTCTCCACCACGGCCAGCGGTCGGGCATGCCTTCCACCTGGTACACGTCCTTCTTTTTCGCGGATGGTTTTTCGGTGAGGGAATAAACGATGAAATCTCCTTTCGGCGACCACCGGTAACCGCTGAAATGTTTAATGTTTTCAAGCAGAACCTGTTTTTTAAAAGTATCCAGGTCAAGCAGGATAAAATTGTTTTGCCCGGCAGCTACCGCCAAAAAGCTGATCTGATGACCTGTGGGCGCCCATTCTGCCTGATTGATATCGGTATATTCGGAAGTGTAAACAACATTGCCTGTTTCCCGTTCTTTGATCAAAAACCATCTTTCGGATTTACCGTTGGGAGGATAAACCTCTTTAAAATTAAGCATCACCAGTTTGCCGTCCGGTGAAAGTTTTACCGATTGCAGGTGCTGACCCAGTAGCAGGTGTTCAATATCCATAAACCTTTCCGGGTTAATGTTGAAAGAAATCGCCTGCTGTTCTTCCGGGCTTAAAGAAAAGACCATTTTTACGTTCCACGGCTTTCCGTTTTTCTCTTTATGATAAAGGGACTTAATAACAAACAGGTGTTTGCCGGGTTCCAGTTTGATTTGTTTTTTAACGGCTTTGGGTTCTTTGTCACCTTGTGAAAAAGAATACCGGGATGCCTTCTTTTTGCCATCCACATAAAGTTCAAAACATTGCGGCGTAGTAATTTTCACATCCGGTTCCATCCACTCTGACACATTTGCATAAACGGCCTGCCAGTTGACAGCATATTCGCTTTCGTGAGAAAATGATACGGGCATGTTTCCGCTTTTTCCCGATTTTGCTTTTTTCCACCTGATCTCTTTTCCTTCGTAATCAACGAAAAGTTTTCCAGCCACTGGTTTTTCAACTTTTTTAATATGCATTTTCAGCAGGTCTGCCGGTTTGAAGGTTTTTCCGTCCAGATTGTTCTGGTCATGAAACGCGGGCATAAGTACGGTGACAGGACCGGCGGAAAGCCAGTTTTCAACGGGTAAACTGATTGTTGCCGTATCGTTGTTTTGTGCGATAATGTTTAATGACCACAAAACCGGCAAAAGAAAAGTAAGATGTTTGATTTTCATGTGCTTTTAATTTTGAAATAATCATTTTTCTGTGAACCGACGGATTAACCTATCGGTTCACACAGATGCTTCATTTATTCATTCATTCCTTCAGCCCGCTATCCAGTTCAGTAATTCTTCCAGATCTACCTTTCGGTAATCTTTCGGAGGGCTGAAATTTTTCGCGCTGATGTCCGTATTCTGGATTTCTTCTACCTCTGTGATCATCTTTGAGTTATCAGGATAGTAAATGACCGACCTGACAGGCATGCCTTTTTTTAACAAATCAAGATATTCAACCGTTAGCGCATAATTGTTGTGTTCATCAAAAGGACTTAACTGTTTATTGAAATCAATAAGCTTTTCCAGGTTGATTCCTGCATAAGGATTGATCTGTCCGGTGACCCACAGTGTTTCTTTCAATGTATCGTTTAAATAAATATCATATTTGTTGGTTTTAAAACCTTTGATCACAAAAGTGGAATCGTTTTTCCCGATCTTTATTTTTGCCGTTTGTTCACCCGGTTGTTGATTGACCGCTTTAAGATAATTCCGGAAAAGATTTTCAAAGTAATAACGCTGGTCTTCAGGAGCATTGTCAATCAGGTATTGCATTTGCTTTTGAAAAGCGCCGCTAATTCCGTCTCTGAATTCCTGCAATGAACCGGACCAGTAAATCTTTTTTCCTTTAAAAGCAATGATCACCAATTGTTTATCCAGGTCTAAAACCGTCAGTGTGGATTCATCATCAAAACGGATACGGTTGTTTTGTACCCTGATGGTTTGTAACTTTGAATTACCCTTTTCGTCCCTGCTTTTTTCCGAAATGATCCATCCGCAAAACGACTGAAAAGAGATCAGAATCATCGAAAAAAATAAAAGACAGCGAATAAGTCTGAATCGGATCATGGTTATAAGTCAGTTAAAGAAGGTTTTAAAAGGTTCCTTTGATTGAAAACAGCCGGGTTAAAAGGCAAAATTAAAAAATATGACGGGGGTGCGGTTTGTTTTTCAGAAAAATATACTTTTGCAACCTCAAAATGAAACAGGTATGTCAAAAAAGAAGGAAAAAGAAATCAGAGGCGATCAGCGGTTAGAAAATATTGATGAGACACTGACCAAAACAGAAGCCTTTATCGTTAAGAATCAGGTTACTTTACTGGTAGTTATCGGGTTAATTGCTGTAGCCGTTCTGGGATATTTCGGATATCAGAAATATATTCTTGAACCCAAAACTGCCGAAGCCCAGGAACAAATTTATATGGCACAGCAGTTTTTTGCAGCCGACTCATTAGATAAAGCACTATATGGTGACGGCAACAACCTCGGCTTTATTGATATCGTGGATAATTATGGCAGCACGAAACCGGGAAACCTGGCCAATTATTATGCCGGTATTTGTTTTTTGAAAAAAGGCCAGTTTGATCAGGCCATCAACTATCTTGAAGATTTTGATGCCAATGATGAAATGATCGAACCCATGGCAAAGGGAGCCATCGGCGATGCATACCTTGAATTGGGTGATAAAGAAAAAGCAGTGGGATATTATCTGGAGGCTGCTAACGAAAATGAGAATAAGTTTACAACTCCTTTGTTCCTGAAAAAAGCCGGACAGGTATATGAACTTTTGGGTAAATATGACAAGGCCATTGACATTTACAAACGGATCAGGGAGAAATATCCTCAATCCGATGAAGGAAGGACCATAGAAAAATATATCGGCAGGGCAACAGCCATGAAAGAAAGACAATAAACAAAAGAAAATAACAGGGAACCCGGCCATTGAAAGCCGGGTTTTTTTATTTTCGCTGATATGGAAAACCGTGACGTAAAAATTGTGTTTATGGGAACGCCTTCCTTTGCGGTCCCCAGTCTGAAAGGCCTGCTGGATGCCGGCTATAATATAACAGGTGTTGTTACGGCGCCTGATAAAGCGGCAGGCCGGGGAAGAAAGACAAGGTTCTCGCCCGTAAAAGAGTTTGCTTTACAGCAAAGGCTCGATGTTTTGCAACCTGTCAGTTTAAAAGACCCTGATTTTATAAACCGGTTAAAAGATATTCAGCCTGACTTGCAGGTGGTGGTAGCATTCCGGATGTTGCCCGAAATAGTCTGGAACCTGCCCCCGCTGGGAACCTTTAACCTTCACGCATCTCTTTTGCCACAATACCGGGGGGCTGCGCCCATCAACCATGCCATCATGCGGGGAGAAAAGGTAACCGGGCTGACGACTTTTTTCCTGGACAAAGAAATTGATACGGGAAAAATAATCCATCAGGTAAAAATTGAGATCGGTGATGATGAAGACTTCGGTCACTTGCATGACAGGATGATGGAGGAGGGGGCAAAGTTAGTTGTCAGGACGGTTGATGACATTATACGTAACAGGGTGAAACCCGTTTCGCAAAAGGATCTTTACGGAGAGAATACCGTTTTGTATCCTGCGCCCAAGTTGTTTAAGGAAGATTGCCGGATCAACTGGAAAGATAAAGTTCAGAACATTTACAACAAAGTCAGGGGCTTGAGTCCTTATCCTGCCGCTTACACAATGGTAAAATTAAAAGACGGAGATGAATTCTTGATGAAGGTTTACAGGGTGAAGGCCGAGGCGGGCGAACATTCTGATCCTGCCGGCTCATTTTTATCTGACGGAAAAACATATTTAAAAGTTGGTGCGGCGGACGGTTTTGTCCATTTGCTCGAAGTGCAACTACAGGGAAAAAGGAGGCTGCCTGTTGCTGATTTTCTTCGGGGATTCAAAATTGAAAAGGTAAAAAATTTCGGATAATACCTTTATTGAAATCCCCGCTAACCTTGGAAAACCGACAAAAAACGATTAAAAACGGCTGATTTTTCCTTTTTTAAGCCGGGGTTATTAACAAAATCACCGTTTTATTAACATTTTCAAGGGTTTTAGCCCATTTCCCCTTGATTTTTTGGAGATATCTCTTATTTTTGTTTGCAGTTAAATTTTTTTGATAAATTAAAACTTTTTTAAGATGAACAAAGCTGAATTAATCGATGCTATGGCTGCAGGTGCAGGCATTAGCAAAGCACAGGCAAAAAAAGCACTTGATTCGTTTATCGGGGCTACTACCGATGCGCTTAAAAAAGGCGATCGTGTTGCAATGGTAGGATTCGGTTCATTTTCCGTTTCCCAGAGAGCTGCACGTAAAGGACGTAATCCACAAACCGGCCAGGAAATTAATATCGCTGCAAAGAAAGTTGTTAAATTCAAGGCAGGCGCTGACCTTAGCTCCAGATTGTAATCAGGGCTGAAAAAAGACAAAAGGCCGCTTCTTTTATGAGGCGGCCTTTTTTTATGTAAGAATCATCAGGTTGCCAGGCGTTATTTGAGTAGAACGAGTTTCTTCGTTTGCCTGAAATTCCCTGCCTGAAGCTGGTAAAAGTACACACCGGCCGCCAAATCATTTGCATCCAACTGGTATTGATAAGTACCTGATGTTAGTTCTCCCGACACTATTGTCGCGACTTCGTTGCCTTGAAAATCAAAAACCCGGAGTGTAACCCAACCGGATTCAGGAACGGAAAACCTGATCGTAGTAGATGTTTTAAATGGATTGGGAAAATTCTGATACATTGAATAGTCTGATGGAACCGCAGGTTGGTCCGGGTGCTCATTGAGACCCGTTAAGGGTGTTGTCGCCAGGCCAACCCGGGCACTGGTAAATCCATCGAATCCCGTGTAGTATAAGTAATAGGTCGAATCAAAAATAACTACGGAGCTTGCCAGCAGCCAAAGATTCGCCCAGGATTCGTCGGGGCTCAGAATTGGGTTGTTTTCATACTTAACCCAGTTGATACCATCCGTGCTTGTTGCGTAACCGATCTGTTCTGTAGCAAAATTATCAGGGGTTCCCGAGTAGTACATTTCCCAGCCGTTGGTTGTCTGCCAGACGGTACATTCCCATGCAAAACCTGCATCCCAACTGCCCGGGCTGCCGAGGGTAAGAACGGGATCGCTGTCAGCATAAGGCGGATCTGTGGTAGCCGGATCATCGTATTTCGTCCAGGTGATACCGTCCGCAGAGGTTGCCATGCCAATCATGGCAGGCGCTCCCTGACTGGGCGGACCAATAGAAGCGGAATAATACATCACGTAACCCGAATCAGTGTGAATTACCGAATTCGGCATGATAAACGAAGCATCCCATTCGCCTGCATTACCTGTTTCCAGGACGGCGCTGTCGCCCCTGGTCCATGGGCCTGAGGGATCGGAAGCTGTAGCGCGCCCGATGGCAGGCCCGGGTTCTCCGGAAGGAGCAGGGCTCGCATTGTAATAAAGAATCCAGATGCTGTCTTCAATCAAAGGAACAGGTTCAGAAACGAAATACGCATCGAAGCCCGAACTGTCTCCTTTTAAAACCGGGTTATTCTCATATTTTGTAAACAATATCCCATCGGAAGAGGTAGCATAACCAATGGCTTCGGGGCTGGTCATCAGGTCAGGGCTTCCTGCGTAAAAAGAATAATAAACGCCATTGTATAATACGGTTCTGCCAAAGGCGACCCAACCGGCATCCCACGAACCCGGCGAACCAAAATCAAGTACCGGATTGCCCTGATAAGGGGTTAAGTCAGTTTGGGCAACAGAAATGCCGCTTGTACAGCACATAAACAGCATCAGTACGGGTAAATAAAGTAATTTTTGAAATTTCATAAGACACCTCCTTTTTTTGTTGTTATGTTAAATCAGTATATGTAATTGATTTTTACAAGAATAATTCATATATTTGTTTTATTCATGAAGGAACTGTGAAATAGTTATGAAATTTGAATTGAATCATCATAATGATTAAAAAGGGAAGCATCTATAAATTCGGCAGTTTCACTTTCAGGGTGAGTGAATATTATTTGATGAAGGGAAACGAAGAACTTCATCTTCGTCCGAAAACCTGCCAAACGCTGCAGTACCTTATTGAACATCACGGGAACCTGGTCAAAAAGGATGAATTGATCGAAAATGTCTGGTCCGATACGGTCGTTACCGAGAATACGCTTACACAATGCATAAAAGAAATCAGGGAAAAATTAGGAGACAATTCCGAAAATCCCCGGTTTATAAAAACAATCCCCCGTGTAGGGTATAAATTTATTGCACCCGTCAAAAAAATTGAGACACAGCAGGATTTCCCATTTCAAAAATCCAGACACAACGCTACTGAAGGGTTTAGAATAAGCAAAACAGCGGCCGGTATCATTTTTTCATTAGTCCTGGTTGCATTCGCCATTTTCTTTTTTTTATGGAATAAAGAACCGAAGTTTAATTTCTCCAACCGGGACTGGATACTCATATCGAATTTTGATAACCGGACAGGCGAAGATGTATTTGAATATGCTTTGCGTACAGCGCTCGAAATGGAGCTCAGCGAATCGAAATACGTCAACGTTGTTCCAAAAGGACGCGTAATGGATATATTGAACCTGATGAAACAGGACCCCGGTAAAAGGGTGGACAGGGAACTGGGAAGGGAAATTTGTTTGCGCGATGGAAATATTCAGTTACTGGTTAGCGGAAATTTATATAAAATAGGGAATACTTATTCAATTTCTGTAGAACTTATCGAACCTGTTCAAAATACGATCATCAAAATATTTTCTGAAAAAGTGAACGATCAGCAGAAAATTTTACCGGTTATCAGCCGGTTAGCCATTTCCATACGCCGGGAACTGGGGGAATCCATGAAATCTTTACCCAAAGTCAAAGGGTCTTATGAATTGGTGACCACGCCTTCTTTAAAGGCGCTGAATTTCTATTCAAAAGGGTACCATTATATGAACTTGTTTGATTTTGACCGCGCACAGTATTTTTTAAAACAAGCTGTTCAGTACGATACGACTTTTGCCATGGGTTATGCTTTGCTTGGTTTTGCAGAATTGTGGAACAGCAACCTTTCAAAAGGAAAATACAATTTTGCAAAAGCCGCCTCTCTCGTTAACGGCCTGTCGGAAAGGGAGAAATTTTTTATACTCGGCGCAAACGCTGTGTACAACCTTGGGGACAATAAAAAAGGTATTGAATATTACGAGCTTTTGCTGGATATTTATCCTGACGACTTTTGGGGAAATGAGAACATCAGCAGGGCGTATCTTTGGAACGGCGACTTTAAACAGTATCGGAAATATAAAAAAGTTTGCATGAAGCTCCGTCCCAATTATTTTGTAAATTATTCTGACAACGGCCTTTATGCATTATATCAAGATGGAAATATCATCCAGGCAGATTTGGAATTTTCCCATGCGCTTGAATTGAATCCCGATTTTCCTTTTGAGTTTCCGTATCTGTCCAATGCATTCTTATTCTGGATGAATAATGAATTGGATTCCGCAGATAATAAAATGTCGGATTTTTTATCCTTTCAGATAAATAAGCTTCTGCCGATGTCCCGGATTACCAGCCGTTGGTTTATTTCACGGTTTTATTTCTATGAAGAAAAATTTGACGAGGGAATAAAATTACTTCACGAAAGCATTGAATTATCAAAGCAACAACCAGACAGCAAGCTGTTGCCCTGGTCTGAAATGGAGCTTGCATTGGTGTATATGGAGATGGGGAAGACAACGCAGTTCGAATCAATGATCAAAAGTGTCATCGTTAATTCCGTGGGAATTGCACGTGTTCAGGCGCTTGGCTGGCTGGCAGTCCATTATGCACAAACCGGTAAAATTGCATCTGCAATAAAACTGCTTGATGAGCTTAAAAATGAAAATCGTATGATGCCGTTTGGGATTATGCAACCGCCTCTTCGGAATGATTTGAACAGGGCAAAACGGGCTTTCACCTGTCAAATAGAAGGAGAGATTGCCCTTGCCGAAAAAGATTACACCAATGCCATTAAAAATTTTAATGAAGTAATCGGATTGGTTCCCTCTTCCGGCATACCGGCTTTAACAGCGCTTAATCCCCGCATACGCTGGGCTGCGTTAAGATCGCTCGCTGCAAGTTATGAAAGAAAGGGAGAGCCTGATTTGGCCTGGGAGGCATATCAAAGAATAATAGATGAGAAAATACTGGTGATCACTGTACCTGCTGCCTCGCCTGTCTGGATTAAAACAGAAATGTCTTTGAATAAGGCGATGAAGGAAAATATTTAACGTCGGATGAATCCTTTCATCAAAAAGTGCACGATCAGATAAACGATTGAGAGGGCAATAAAAGTCAAAAACGTCATCATGGCAATGTCCAGTATAAGGGGATAATTCTGCGGGCTGTCTCCCATGTCAACCACAACCCCGAACATTGTAAAAAGGAACGAAACAATAAAAATGATCAGTAAGTTTCTTTTGAGGTTCATTTGTAAGATTGTTGATTTGTCGGTACTTTAGCCACTCTTGCATTATTTGAGATTTCCGGTTTATCCCATCTGGAAAAATAACGTTCCGGAGCATCATTTATTTTAAGGTATTGTTTTTGATCTGAAAACGGTAGGGTAGGTGGGCGTCATCACCCGCATAATCCACACCAATCCGTTTTGAGACAACAATATTTTCCGGTGCGATAACGATTCCGTTATCTTCAAGCCAGAGTGTATCTCCTGTCAACAGCAGCCCGTTGTGTTCCCGTGTGATTCCGAGGGTTTTGGTCGTATTTCCCGGTCCTTCGATCAACTGCCCTTTTTGGAGGTTTTTTCCAGTCCGGTTGCGGGCAGATTCAATGCCATCTTCAAGAATGATCCCCCGGATGAGAATGGCATGGGGAATGCCCTCGGGTCCGGTGACAATATTGAACAAATTATGCATCCCGTAACACAGGTAAACATAGCTGACGCCGCCGGCGCGAAACATGACTTCGGTTCGGTTGGTTCTGCGGCCTCCGTAAGCATGTGAAGCTTTATCAATCTCACCGGCATAGGCTTCCGTTTCGGCAATGACGGCACGGGTTATGGTGCCTCCGATATTTGTAATCAGACTTTTCCCAAGCAAGTCACGGGCAAGGAATACCACATCTTCATTTTGATAATATGACAGCGGTAGTATCAAAATATAATTGTGTTAAAAAAAGTAACCCAGGCCCAATGTCAGTTCCAGTGTGGATATATTCTGTTTAAAAGAGGTTTGATAGGGCTGGTCATTCCAGTCCCAACCGGTGGCATTCTTAAATTGCATCGGCGCACTGTAATAGTCAACAAAAAGAAGGAGATAATATTTTGCCAGGGCATATTTAAAACCGGTTCCGAATGAATAAGCATAATTAAAAGCGCTGGCCTTTTCACGGTAATATTCCGATTTATCGTTGGGGTCATCCTTACTGACTGCTTTGATAGTCACCTGCGGAGAATAAACACCGTAAAATCCGAATGAGGCACGCACATCCCACGAAAAATAATCTGAAAAAGGGAAAGTGAGAAACAGTCCGGCAAGAATACCGCCCCCGCCCCAGTTGGAGTTGTTCAAAACGCTGACGTTATGAGTTTTGTGTATCTTTTCAAGCGAGTCCGTATAGGCCTGGTAATTAAATCCGTTGCTTGCATAATTGATCATAACCACCACCCCGAGGTTATGGGTAATCCGGTAAGAATAATTGAAGGTAACCCCAACGCCGGTTTTAGCAAATCCGGATGTGGAATCGCTAAGATTGGTGCTTTTAAAATCGCCCGTGGGAAAAGACGGGCCTGCAGCCAGTCCGACGTAATGCCTGCGCGAAGGTTGCGCATAAAATAACTGTGTAAAAAGTATTAACAGAATAAGTAAGGTATATTTCATTTTTTATTTTTTTTCAAAACTAATTAATTTGAGGAATAATCCTCAAAAACTCATATCCAATTGCTCGTACCATTGCAGGGTTTCGTCTTTGTTCCTGATTATCCGCTTATGATCGAGCAGCCACCTGACCACGGCAATAATGTCTTCTTCAGGGTATTCCCGGATGGCAGAGGTCAACTCATACAGATGTTTCGGCCCGCCGGAAAGCATATTTCTGATCTGATCGTTTATTTTGTCAAATTGTATCTTATTGAGGTCGGTTTTGTTTCGCGCCAAACAAACATCGCATATCCCGCAACGTTTGGTTTGTTTTTCGGCAAAATAGGCAAGCAGTTGCTGGCTGCGGCATTCCATCGGGTTGTTGATGAAATCCAGAAAACTTTGCAACCTTGACTCGGCAGCTTCTTTTTGAATGCGGTAGTTCTCCTGTGAAAGCAGAACATTTGCGACATTTAACCTTTCGGTGACATAGACAAGCTGGGGTTTTGTTTTGACCGGAATGTAGCTGATCAACTTGATCTTATCAAGATAGGTCAGCTTTTTAATCACTTCCGTTTTATCTATTTCAGCCCTTTTTGCCAGTTGATTTTCGTTGATGTTTACATAATCGGTAAAAAGCCCTGCGTATGACCGCATCAGTTCTTTGAGCAACCTGTCGGATCCGGGATTCTCAACCATGTAACGATATAATTCTTCTTTGGACGATTGAATCAGAAGTTTTGAATAGTGGCCTCCTGAAGGATTGTAATAAATAAACCCCTCCTTTTCAAGAAAGTTGAGCGAGCTGAATACTTCCATTAAGTTGAACTCATAATGGTTCGAAAACTCAACGATGTCAAAATCAAACGATACGTCTTTACCGCTTCCTTCGGGTATCTGATAGAAATTTCCCAGAGCATTGTAAATGTTCCTGATCCTTTCGAGCGGCGGATAGGATTCGGCCAGACGCCGTTTGGCACTTACCACGTCCTGGTTATTGAAAATAAGGCTGGCAACGGCGGGTTTGCCGTCACGCCCGGCGCGCCCTGCTTCCTGAAAATAAGATTCCATACAGTTGGGCAGGTCATAGTGTATGACCTGGCGCACATCCGGCTTGTCGATGCCCATGCCGAAAGCATTGGTGGCCACGATGACCTGTGCCCGGTTCAACGTCCAGTCTTTTTGTATGTTTTTCCTTGATTTCGGATCCATTCCCGCATGGTAAAAGACTGATTTGACACCGTTTTTTTTGAGAATTTCAGCAATTTCACGGGTCTTTTTCCGGTTACGGACATAGACAATGGCGGACCCTTTTTCTTCCCTGAGCATCCTGATCAGCCGGCCCGTTTTGTCGTTTTCTTTAAAAATACGGTAAGCGAGGTTCTTGCGCTCAAAACTTGCTTTAAAAATACGGCCCTGACGAAATTTCAGCTTGGAAACAATGTCTTCGACAACCAAAGGAGTAGCCGTGGCAGTCAGGGCAAGGTACGGAGCTTCTTTTACAATGTTTCTGATCTCGGAAATGCGGAGATAGGGGGGCCTGAAATCATAACCCCACTGTGAGATGCAATGGGCTTCGTCAATGACAATGATGCTGACTTTCATTTTGCTTATTACCTGCTGAAAAGTGTTGTTTTCCAGCCGTTCCGGAGAGACATACAAAAACTTGACATCGCCGTGCAGACAGTTGGAATAAGTTGCATCTATCTCAATGGAATGCATGCCCGAGTTGATGGCTACCGCCCGGATTCCCAGTTTTTTCAGGTTCTGTATCTGGTCATTCATCAGTGCGATCAGCGGGGTGATCACAAGGCAGGTTCCTTCGCGCATCATAGCCGGGACCTGGAAACAAATGGATTTCCCCCCGCCGGTAGGTAACAGCGCGAGGGTATCGTTGCCGTGGAGGATCGCTTCAATGATCTCTTTCTGTAAAGGCCTGAAAGAGCTGAACCCCCAGTATTGTTTTAATATTTTCAGCATTTCATTGTCCATAGGCAGCAACCGGCTTTTTTATATAACCGCAGTTGTTTTGATTTAGTATCATTCGAAGATAATCATTTTATTTATTTTATACAAAACAAATGATAACTTTCATCAGGTTTAATTAGTTGACTAATTAATATGTTTTTGCATTTTTACCATTATGATAAATTCAAATTGATGTGAAATCAAAAAAATGCTTAATTTTGAAATATGAAGACGACAGATTTAAATTCAAAGTTTATAAATAATTATTTTGACTTAATAAAAAATTTAAGTTTAGAGCAGAAACTGGATATTATTGAAAAATTGACCAAAACGATTAAAGGAGACATTGTTCGTAAAACGAAAACATTAAAAAAAGCTTTCGGAGCATGGAAATCTGAAAAATCAGCAGACGAAATTATTAACGAGTTACGTAACAGCCGTCATTTTAACCGCCATATTGATATTAAGATTGAAGGCTGGACTTTATAAATCCCACAGCTATTCTTTTTTCCCGCGTCATTGTTTAATTCTTTTAATTTTGCCGCACTGACAGATAAAATGAAAATGAAAGCAATATTCGGTTTTCCATTGGCTTTGGTTCTGCTCTTCCTAATTTCATGCGGCCATAATCCCGAAAAGTCGGATGAACTGGTAGAGGAAGGGATTTCTTTGCTGTATAAAGGGAAGAATGATGCGGCGCTTTCAAGTTTTGAAGAGGCGATCCGTTATAATCCCGAAAATTTCGAGGCCTACTTTTATAAAGGGAATTGCCTGGCTAACAAAAAGAAATACCGGGAAGCCATTGATGAATATACCAAAGCCATTAAAATCAAACCCGACTTTGCCAGAGCTTACGCCAACCGGGGTGAGATGATGTTTTATCTCGGAGATGAAGAAAGAGCCTGCCTTGACTGGAAAAAAGCCGAAAGTCTGGGAATGATCGAAATGCTTGATAAAACCAGGGGTTGCAGGTAGCATCGTGGCACGGACTCACATATATTTTGAGCATGTCAGGGCCATCATCTGGGACTGGAACGGCACATTGCTCGATGATGTGGAGGAATGTGTCAGGTGTATGAACCGTATGCTGGGTAAAAGAAACCTGCCATTGCTGACCAAAAAGATATACCGTGATATATTCACTTTTCCGGTGAAGGATTATTACAAGTCGGCAGGTTTTGATTTTGAAAAAGAAGATTTTGAGGTGCCGGCCATGGAATTTATCCGGTGCTACCACCAATTACTGAAGGACGCGGCACTTTTTCCCGATGTCAGAAAGGTACTTGAGTATTTTAAAGATAAGGGCCTAAAACAATGTATTTTATCGGCTATGGAGCACAACAGCCTTATTGATTCATTAAAAGATAAAGGAATACTTGAATACTTTGATCTGATCGCAGGGATCAATGATCATTATGCCCACAGTAAGAATGAGGTTGGGATGAAGTTGATTGACCAATTGTCATTTGAGAAAGGTGAAATACTGATGGTAGGCGACAGCCTGCATGACCTGGAGGTGGCTGATGAGTTGGGCATCGAGTGCCTGTTAATTGCCAATGGCCACCAGTCAAAAAAACGGTTAACCGCCCGTACGGGAAATGTTGTTGATGACATTCGTCAGGTGCAGGACCTGGTTGACGGTTAACGGTTATTGGCTAATGGGAAATTGCCCGCCCGGCAGACGCCAGTCGGACGGGGATAATGGGGATTAGGTGCTGCAATGGGTGAATGAGTGCAGTTGGTGCAATGGGTGCATTTGGTGCAATCTGACAGGCCCATTGATGGGTTCAGTTCCCGATTTGTAAGATGGCACCGGGCCGGATGGTCAATTTCCTGCTGTCTTTGATCCACAGGTTTCTGCAGGCAGCCGGCTGGTTATCGTAAACAATACAATCGGGACCGTTTTCCGGGATAACAACATCGTCGTTTATTGTGGGGATACCACAATCCCAGTTTGAACTTATATTCCATGCATTACTGGTTGTTCCGGTCCAGTGAATTGTTTTCACAGGTGCGTTTTCTTTTGTGACCGTGCTTTTTGCGCAAAGCCATAAATCCGGATCGAATGTGGCCGAAGTCGGTGCAAAATCCAGGTTTGCAAAAAACAGTGTGTCAGAAGGTTTGTTCTGGTAAAATACGACAATGGTGTCCTGTGTATTGTCACTGAATTTTATTGGCACGGGCATTTCAAAGAAAGTACTTCCTCCGGCGGAATGGGATTGATGAATGCTGACCCTTAATTTATCGTTGCATGTGTTGTCAACCGACCATTTAACTGTATAATCGGGCCATCCTTCACCGTAAAACCAATCGTTGAAAAACTCTGTAAGGCTTGTATCAGCAGTAGTTTCCAAATGTTCCTGCAAATCAGATGTTAATGCAAAGCCGTAAACCAGGCTTGTGTCGTTTATGTAGTTGTAGAGCCCGTCGAAAAAGTCCTGATCCCCCATTATCCATCTTAACATGTGCAGGAGATACGCCCCTTTATTATAGGTTAACCTGGAGCTGAATATCCGGTTAATATTGGTTGTGTCGTCACAGTAAACCGAGCCGTAATTGTTACTTGTAATGTTACTGCGTTTGCTGCTCAACCAGCTCTGAAATGACCCCGATTGTATTCCCTGCTCTTTAGTCAGGCCTTCAAGATAGGTGGCAAAGCCCTCGTTTAACCAGATATGGTGCCAGCTTCCGCAGGTGATTTTGTCGCCAAACCATTGATGTGCAAGTTCATGTATTAAAATATAATACCACCATCCTCCCATAAACGTCATTGTCGTATGTTCCATTCCGCCACTGAACCTGCACTGGGCATGGCCGTATTTTTCATTTTCAAAAGGATAAGCGCCAAACCGTGAGATAAAGAAATTCATAACCGTATCCAATTGCCTGGTATTTTGATGAGCAGTTGCTGAATCACAGGGAAAAACATAATTCAGGACTTCGAGTTGTCCCCCGTTGTACAGGTTAATTGTGTCACGGTAGATTGAATACTCTGATGCGGCAAAAGCAATCAGGTATGCAGGTATGGGATATCGGTGCTTCCAGCGGTCAGTTACCATACTGCCGGCGGTATCGCGTTTAACCAGTTTCCCGTTGCTCCCGATATGATACTTCAGGGGAGCGGTAATGATCATTTCCACGGAATCTATTTTATCATTCAAAGTTTCTTTGCAGGGCCACCAGTTTTTGGCACCATAAGGTTCCGACAGGGTCCACATAACCGAATCCTGTGATGAGCAGGTCGTTTGGTCAACTTTAAAGGCCCCAAATCCATCTGTTAATGGAGCGCCGTGATAAAAAATGGTAACCGAATCCAAAACTCCCGAAGAAAGCGTAGCCGGAAAACTAATCTCCAGTTCTGTGCTGGATGTAAAAAGATGGGAAATGCTGCTTCCATGATATTTTACCGAATCGACAGTCATATTGTTCCTGAAATCAAAATACATTTTATCGATACCGGTTAAAGGCACAAAATAAGTTGTAACATTTCCTTCGATAAACTTTACCGTAGGATTTATTTTAAGCTCAAAGCGACAATACTTTACGTCATAATCCGAAGTATTTGGTGAATAGCGGATAGACAGAGCGCTGCTTCCTGCCTCATTTATCAAAGGCTTTTCTTTTATTTCTTCCTGCGAAAAAGAAACAAGGTTAATTGTGAGAACCAGAATTAAAAGTATTGATTTTCTAGCCATGATAAATGTTTCTTGCATAAACCGGAACAATAGTTACAAAGGTGCCTTTTTTTGCCGGAAATGCTCCTTGCCACTACAAAAATACAAAATGATATCACAGAAGTACTTAAATCAACCTGCCCGACACATCCGTTCTTCCGGTAGTCCACAGCTTGTAATCAGAAACCGGATCAAATAAATAAAATCAAAAATCCTTCATCCTTACTTCTTCCAGAAAGCACTGGAAAAGATGATCCACAGGGTAATTATTTCGAGTCTTCCGGTTATCATCAATACTGCCAGGTACATTTTTCCAAACACAGGAATGTGGGCAAAATTACTGGCCGGGCCAACTGTTCCGATGCCGGGGCCGATTCCACCCATGGTGGTAATCACCGAACCCATCGAAGTTTCAAAATCCAGGCCGAGTGAAGCCATCACGAGCGAGCTGAAACCGAAAATACCCAGATAGATCAGGATAAAAGTCAGAATCGAATTGGCATTGGCTTCGGGAATGGTTCTGCCGTTGACCTTAACCACCCTCACGGAGCTGGGATGCAGCAGTTTTTTTGTAAAATTCCGTATCTGCTTAAAAGCAACCACATGACGGATGACTTTGATGCCCCCTCCCGTTGACCCCACACTGGCTCCTACGAACATGAGTGCGAAGATCAAAACCCACGCTATTTCTTTCCATTCCATGTAATCGGCAGTGGCAAACCCGGTAGCCGTTATGATGGATACCACCTGAAAAAACGACTCCCTGAACGACATTTCAAAATCAAGATCCGAACTGAAAAATAAAATAAAAGTGATGATTGTACCAACGATCAAAATAATGCCTGTATAAACTTTCAGCTCGGTGTTTTGCGTGATCTTTTTAAAGTCGCCTTTCAATAGAAAATAATGGAGGGTAAAATTCATCCCGGAGAGCAGCATGAAGATCATGATTATATACTGAACGTACGGTGCATAACCCATAACACTGTCGT
Organism: Chlorobiota bacterium; assembly: GCA_013151505.1. Classification (GTDB taxonomy): domain Bacteria; phylum Bacteroidota; class Bacteroidia; order Bacteroidales; family F082; genus JAADID01. Next base: position 19,442 of record JAADID010000219.1, read on the forward strand.
TGGTAACGGCAAAACCGCCTGTGGCAACCGTACCGAAAGCGAGGGTAAGGCTCTCGTAAAAGCTCACGTTTCCGGCCATCAGCAAGCCGACAAGAATCACCGTGAGCATCAGGTAAATACCCCATAACCTTTTGGCTACTTCCCTTGTCCTGGGTTTGATCTTTTCAAACATGGTTCCTGAAGATTCCATCGAAAACAGTTGGTAGCCGGCGATCCTTAAAATCGGTAAAATGGCAATCACAAGAATGACAATACCGATGCCGCCGATCCAGTGTGTCAGACTCCGCCAGTAGAGGATAGATTTCGGGAGGGCTTCAAT
>JAADID010000243.1 GCA_013151505.1 Chlorobiota bacterium
CGAGTACATAGATATTTCCGGTCTGTGGATGAACTGCAATACCTGACGGCTGAAAAGAGACATCTCCTTCCGCCGCATCGAAAAATGCCAGTAATTCAATGCCAAGCGAGGTCATTGAATTGTAGTTTTTATATTGTTTCATGCTGTCCAGTGCAATTAACAATACGGGCGCCTCATGAAGTTGCCGGGTTTTCAGATCAAACCGAAATACGGCTTTATATTCGCCGGCATCCGGTCTGTTGTTGTTTTTTGTAAACGGATAACCTTTGCAGGCAATCAGCAGATTGTGTCCGGCGGGGTCATAACCCAGCCCTTCACAGTTGTTTCGCCCTGACAGCGCAGTTTTGTATTTATGAACTTTCGGGTTGTTGTCTTTTGGAAAATCCATTATCCGGTATAAAGTTCCGTTGCTTTTCAAAACCCAGGCATCGTTGCCCACAATTTCAATTCCTTCGTAGTCACCCTTTTCACCAAAACCGATTTTCTCTTCAACTTCTTCGCTTTTAGTATTGAAAATATAAATGTTCCCCTTTTCATCCTGGACACAGGCCAAACGGTGCTTTTCTAAATAAGACAGTCCCGATATTTCCACAAGCTCTTTGGGGAGCTTCCATGTTTTGTCAGGATTGTTTAACCGGTAAGGAAAGGTGTATCCCTCTTTTTCAAAAAGCATATCCCGCTCGTTTTCCTGCGGAAGAGCCGTGGAATAACTCATTAAAAACAACAGCAATATGGCAATTTGTTTAAATGACATATCAGTCAGTTTTGTTGTTCACAGAACCAGTGTATCTGTATAGTGAAACAAGTTTTTCGCTCCCTTTAATCTTCGCATTTTCAAGCCATTCGAAGTGGTTTTGTGTTTTCTTGTCCAACCGGTCAAACACCTCTTTTGAAATCAAAAGACTGGTGTTGTATTTTTTATTCAGTTGCTCGATGCGTGAGGCCATGATGACGACCTTGCCCGTAATGGAATCCCGTAATGGAATATTGTTTCCGTACAGATGAACCGATGTTTCCGGTTACCGCTTCATCATAATGCAGCCCGATTCCCAGCCGGGTTTTGGGAATGTTTCCTTTTTCGTATTCTTCCTCTATTTTGCCGATGATCTCACGGGAGGCATCCACCGCATGCCGGCTGCTGTTTTCCAGTGAAACCGGCGCGCCGAAAGTGGCCATGAATCCGTCTCCGAGGAACTGGTTGATGACGCCGTGATGCGACTGCACAATGTCAATCATGAAGCCGAACAATGTGTTCAGGTAATTCACAACCTCCTCGGGTTCGTGCTGTTCAACAAAAGGCGTGAACTGTCTGATGTCGAGAAACATGATACAAACCTTTTTCCTCGCTCCGGAAAGTTCGTCGCGTTTATTCAGGATATTTTCCGCAATCTGGGGCGAGATTTGCTGACCGAACAAGTCAATCACCTCATTTTTCTCCCGGATATTGTTCCAGGAAACAATCATCTTCTTCTTAATCAGGTCTGAAACAAAACCCGCCGCAATGCCGGTAATTACCAGAATCAGTCCCTGTCCGAGATATTGCATTCCGATTAGCTCCGGATGAGTAATATCCACGGGTAGGGTACTGTAGTTAGAATAATAAAACGCGATGAAAATGTATTCGAGAGCGGCAAGTGTGCCGGTGAAAACGGATAATCTGAAATTCAGCCTGAAGGTGGAAAGCACGATGAAAATAAAATAGGTCAGCGTTGCCGGTGCTTTCAGAATAAAAGTCTGGCCCGAATATTCAACGATGAATACCAGAAGAACAGTAAGAAGAGTGACCTCGGAAAAGCTGTTGAAGTATCCGAATATACTTGGATTGAAAAAAAAGGGTTTGTTCCTGCGGCCAAGGAAGTAATGGATGAAAATCTCATAAAAAATGATGACTATCGTGAAAATCAGGATAGCATATATGGCAATATTGGTTTTAAAAACCTGAAGATACTCATCAAGATAGAAAAAGTAAATAATAAGCAGAGCCAGTGCTTCAAGTCCCAGCAAACCTACCAGAATTAAAGCACGCTGACGTTCGCTTTTCGAAACCTCATTATTGAAAAGTTCCTCTATTGACATCCTTTTATGTACGGTATTATGCCTTTTGTCTTCCATAATCTACTGTTGGAGGTTCATACTGTCCAACCGGCGGCAAAGTTAGTATATATTAACTAACTTATTTAAAAAAGTTTGATTTTTTTTCAAAAAGATTTCATCGTGTGTTTATATATTCTTGGTTTACAGAGCTATATCCCTGCGCTTTGAAAATAAGATTTTCTTTAATCCGGACGCATTTCACCTGTAATTGGTGGTTGCCAACAGAATTATTGTATTTGAAAATAGTAAGTACCTTTGATCAAGATATCATTTAAAGGTTTATCGCCTAATATTTGGGTGAAGCCATCAGACACAATTCCGGTTTTCACTTCCTTCTTTCTGAAATACAAGTTGTCTCCTTCTTCTTTTTCTTTGACCAGAACATAAGATTTTTGCCCGGCTTTTAAAATTGCCCTACTGGGTATTGCCCTGGCACTCATTGTATCAACGATTATTTCAACCTGAAAATACATATCGTTAATAAATATTTTTCGTAGGTCATCTTCCGGTTTTGCAATGCATTTGATACTTTTCGAATCTGGATCAATGGCTTTCCCGATTGAGATTACCTTTGCCTTATATATGTCTGCGGTGTTATCAGGACTGTATATTTTCAGTAATTGCCCTTCTTTAAGTTTGTTTACATTCTCCTGATAAACATAAAAATAGAGCTGTAAATCGCTGTTGTCGATGACTTTCATTAATAAGGTTTGAGAGTCGATGAACTCGCCCAGATTGCAATTTAACAAAGTAATATAACCATTTATGGGCGACAGTATCGGTAAATAGGAGGACAAGTTTCCGGCTTCAAGATTTTTTAGATTGACATGGAGTATTTTAAACTCAGCTTTCAATGCCTTGATCCGTGCATTCAGCATAATATATTCACTCTCAATCGCAAGGAAATTTTTCTGTGATGAGATTTTTTCGTCGTATAGCGTTTTGATTCTTTTATAGTCCGACTCAGTAGCTTTTAATTTAGCTAATGACCCTAGATATTCCTGTTGCATATTAATAAATTCTTTGCTTTGGATCGAACAAAGCTCCTGCCCTTTTCGAACATAAGTGCCCGGATTTACTGAAATTGATTTTATGACACCCGAAACATAACTGTAAACATCGGCTTTTGACTGTGGAGATGCCGTAACAATACCATTCGTTTTAAACACTTCATCAAAAGGATGCATCACTGTATTACCCAGTTGCATTTTTTCTTCCCTGAATTGCTCACGGCTGATTTTTATCAGATGGTCCGGTTTGTTTTCTTCTTCTGCATTATTTGTTGTACCCGAACAGCCGGCAAATATTGCTATTGCTGTAATTAAAAAGAATACTGCGGGATTATAAAAAAATCTCATTTTTTAAATTTTATAAGGTAAAATAATTTATTTCCAATATAATCATGTTGCTCTGCCACAGGTTGAAAAGGTATTCCATTTTAATATTCACGGCCGTCTCCATGCTTTGCAAATACTTAAAAATGTCAATTTCCCCTGCTTTATAACTTTTCTGCGCATTGGTGATGATCTCAAAGAAAAGCTTATCGCCGAAATCATTGTAATATTTTATGGATTCATTATATTTTTTCAGCTGCTGTTGAAGTTCATTGATCTTTTTTTGATATTGGACATGGAGGTTGTATTCCTTTTCCATCGCGATCTGCAGTGAAATTTTTCCTGCCGTAACCCTTGACTTTTTTTCGCCGAAGAACAGGGGGATTCCGATACCAACTGTATAGCCATTATATCTTTTGGCATCCCGATATTTGTTGGACCCATTAAAATAGCCGAGATCAATATCGGGAAAAAACTTACTCTTTTCGGCCTTCAATCTTGCATTTTCCAGGCTTACAAGTTGTCTTCCCAGGGTTATATCGTAATGCATCGTTGTATCAATGTTTATGGCAAACTGCCTTAGCGGTTCGTAAGTCACAACCACAGAACTGTCAATTTGCATAAGGGATTTCAATTCATTCAAAGAAATTTCCAGGTCATATTCCAGTTGTTTTTTCTTGAGGAGGATTTCCTGTTTTTTCGCTTCGGCGTTAAGTTTTTCCAGTTGTGTAATCCCGCCCAGTTCATAGTTGATTTCCATTGCTTTCAGCAGATCGGAATAAACACTGTCAAGTTTCTGATAGTAGTGCCGTTTATTTAGCAAATACTGAATGGTTTCCCAGGATTGGGCTACTTTCAGTGACAGTTTTGTTTTCTGAATCTGATATTCCGTTTCAGAAATGGTAGTGCTCAATGTGTTGACTTTGCGCTGTGAAGTATAAACCGTTGGAAATTTAAAGCTCTGCTCTATTCCGAAAACATTTAACGGATAACCGTTTTCCGCAATATTGTTCTGATCATATTCATAGTAAACTTTGGTTTGATCAATTGAAAATGCCGAAGGGATAAGTGCTTTGTTTTGCTCGGTCATCAGGAAATAGGATTTTAATTCTTTGTTGTTTTCAACGGCAATATTAATAGCTCTTTCAAGCGTAAGCGACTGGTTTTGTGCATATCCGCGAAAACCTGTAAAGATCAGCAAAGGAAGCAGGATCATGATTGCTGTTCGTTTGAGCTTCAACGGCCACAACTGTATCCCCGTCACATTATAAAGAACAGCATAAAGAAGCGGCAAGGCGACCATGGTTAATAATGTTGAGGTTACCAGCCCCCCAATGACAACCGTAGCCAACGGACGCTGAACTTCGGCGCCGGCAGAAGTTGATATGGCCAT
>JAADID010000281.1 GCA_013151505.1 Chlorobiota bacterium
AGCAGCCGGGCAATTTTTTTGCCGAGAGTTTCCGGGTTCCGCTCGGTTATGATTCCCACGTCAGGCGTTATGATGGAATCTACGCCTCCACCTTTGTAAGCCACGGGCGGCGTACCGGCTGCCAGGGCTTCCACATAGATTATCCCGAAATGTTCTTTCTTTTCCGGAGCAGCGGTCAGCAATTCCGCTGCATTGATCAGTTGTGCTTTATCTTCTTCCGACACATAACCAAGAAAGGTACCCCTGTCCCCAAGATTTCTTTTCAATTTATCACGTAACTCACCGTCACCAATAAAGACCGTCGGGGCAAGATGAGCATATTCCTTTGATGCTTCTACAACATTTTGCGGCCCTTTCGATTGTGTCAATGCACCGGGACAGATCACATATCTTTCCGGCAGATCATATTTCTCCCTGATGCCCTCCGTATTTGCGGGATGGAAATAATGTAGATCAACCCCGCAAGGCAAGATCAGAAACTTTTCATCGGGCAACGGAATCAATGGTTTAACCAGTTCATCACGCACATATTCAGTAGTAACAATAATGCCTTTTGCCTGCGTGATCGCTTTTTCGATCAACTCCCAGCTACGATCATCCCACAAACCGTGATGCCTCGGCTCAATACCCGTTCCGTGAACAAAGATCACATAAGGTTTATGAAAACGTGTTGCCACATCATTAACTGCCACAGCACTCAGGTTGGCATGATGGCCGATAATAATGTCGGTATCCTGTACGATGCTCTCGAGTACACTTTCATAATCAGGCAGGTAGGCAGACATTTCCTCATACGACATGCGCGCTACCTGCTTCTGGCCGCTTCCTGCCGAGGGGAGGTACTCATGGACAGGCATTACGGACGTATGCAATATAACATCCAGGTTCACAGCGCCATCCACACCACTGCCAATACCGGGATGAATAAAATAAACCTTGTGACCCTGTTTGATCAGATGCCGTGCATGCTGACGCGCCACTTCTCCGCTGCCACGCCCTTTGTTTAATAATAGGATGGCTACGCGCATTACCAGAATTTTTTAATTTCTCCTCTTTTTATTTTTCCCCAGTAGTCGTCAAGATCACCCCGGACTTCTCTGGCCATAATCAATAAGCCGAGAATATTCGGGAAGCCCATCGAAAGGATCATCATATCCGAAAAATCCATAACCGATCCCAGATTGGAAGAGGAACCGATAACGATAAAAACAAGAAAAATGGTAAAATATACATATTTGGCCACGTTGCGGGTGCCGAAAAGTTTTATCGAAAGTCCGCCAAAAAGATAATCGAAACCTTTCAGACCATAATACGACCAGGAGATCATGGTTGAAAAAGCAAACAGGAAAATAGCCACAACCAACAAATAAGGAAACCAGGAGAAAACCTGTTCAAATGCGCTTGAGGTAAGCTGTGCTCCTTCCAGTCCCTGCGGATTTTCATACATTCCCGTGAATATCAAAACCAGGGCCGTCATGGTACAGATCACCACGGTATCCACAAAAGGCTCCATCAGGGCAACGAACCCCTCAGTGATGGGTTTATCGGTTTTTACTGCCGAGTGGGCAATGGCCGCAGACCCAACACCGGCCTCATTTGAAAAGGCAGCACGCTGAAACCCGACGATCAACACCCCGATAACACCACCTTTCATGGCATCCGCCGCAAATGCGCCTTCAAAAATCAGGCGGAAAGCTTCACCGGTGTGGCTGATATTCATGGCAATAATCACAAGTGCCGTGCCCACGTACAATACAGCCATAAACGGAACAATCTTATCCGTCACCCTTGCAATACTTTTAATACCTCCGATAACAACAATGCCAACAAGTATTGCCAGGATAATACCATACCAGGCGCCATGTTTTTCTACTGACGGAACCAGATAAGCTAACTGGGAAAAAGACTGATTGGCCTGGAACATATTACCTCCGCCGAAAGAGCCTCCGATAACCAGAACAGCAAATAACCCGGAAAGAATCATGCCCAGCCATTTTAAATTTCTTTTTTCAAGGCCGTAGCGCAAATAATACATTGGTCCCCCTGATACCACTCCGTTTTTATCAATTTTACGGTACTTTACTCCCAACGTACATTCTGTGAATTTTGAAGTCATCCCCAGTAAACCGGCGACGATCAACCAGAACGTGGCTCCGGGCCCGCCAATTGTAATCGCGATGGCCACCCCGGCAATATTACCCAGTCCGACCGTTGCAGACAGTGCGGTGGTCAATGCCTGGAAATGCGAAACCTCACCCGGGTCATCCGGGTCGTCGTACCGGCCCCGTACCAGATCAATGGCATGTTTAAAGCCCCTGAAATTGATAAACCTCATGACAATGGTAAAGGTGATGGCGCCAAAAATCAACCAGGCTACAATGAAAGGAATATTGTGTTTTACCGGTTTCCCTTCTTTATTCAATAGAGGCTTTCCGTTTGAGTCGTATGAAACCGGGTCGTGAAGACCAAAAGCTGCAAAAGGATCCCAGAAAAGAAAATTTGTCATTACGTCCACCACCGGTTTAAAAGCTTCGTCAATTTTTTGACTGAGCGTTAACTCATGCTTTTCCGGCTGACCAACTCTGACATCTTTATTAACTGTTGCACTAATCGTGTCTTGTCCTTGCAATATGCCCGTAAACAAAACAAAAAGTAAAATAAAAACCGTACTCTTTCTCATCTTATCATTTCAAATTTTGGCTACTTCAAAAACGGGGGTCAAGATAATAAAAGTATGATAAAATATTTCTTTTCTTAAGCGATCTTTATTATATTTGTTTTTCATTAACAATCGCCTGTAAATTTTCTTTTATCAAACAAGGATGAATCAAAAATTCAAACATTGGTTCCGTGCTTTTTTAACTATGAATAAAAGCCAGCTACGGGGAACCATTATTTTATCCGTTCTGATTGCGGCAACCCTTGTTTTCAAATATTTTTTAACCGGGCATTATCAGTATGATCCCGGTAAGTTAAGTGATTTTCAAAAAGAAATAGAACTGTTTCGCCAACAGCAGCAACAAGTTTCGGATAGCATTGCGATCGAAAATTTACAAAACCGGGGTAAACTTTCACTCGAACAGGCCAGAAAGAAACTACATCCCTTCTTTTTTAATCCCAATAATCTGCCGGATGAATCCTGGAAGAAACTGGGTTTGACAGACAAACAAATTCGTAGTATTAAGAAATATGAATCAAAAGGTTACCGTTTTTACCGCAAAGAAGATTTCAGAAATCTTTATTGCATTTCGGATGCGGAATACCAGGTTTTGATGCCGTATATCAGTATTCCGGAAGAAGACAAAAGGGTTCCCGGCGATTTCGACGAAACTTATTACCGGGCAAAAAAGAAAAGAAAGAATAAAAAAGAACCCTATAAAACGGTGGAAATAAATGCTGCCGATTCGCTCATTCTGGTTAAAAACCTTAAATTGCCACCCTGGCTTGCCGTAAGAACCATAAAATACAGAGAACTTGTGGGAGGGTTTTACGATGTGGGGCAACTGGCAGATGTTTACGGCATCGATAGTTACAGGGTGAAAAAGTTACGCCGGTTCATTGAGGTTGACACCACGGTAATCAAAACCATCAACATCAACAAAGAGGGTTTTAAAAAAATATCGGCCCATCCCTATTTCTCAAACCAAATTGCGAAGGAGATCATCAGCCGGCGGCTTGAAAAAGGAAATTTTACGGATAAACGCCAGCTTGTTGACGAAGGGATTGTTTCGGAAGCACTTTTTCAGAAAATCAGACATTACATACGGTTGAAATAACCAGTCACCAGCCGGCAAAGCGATGAGGCTTATTTCATCACCCCCCTTTCTTAACCCAGATTTGTCATTAGGAAGTATGAACTAATGACAAGTGCGTTGGGATGTGAGGAGTATCCCCGCCTGATCCCGAGGCCTCG
>JAADID010000276.1 GCA_013151505.1 Chlorobiota bacterium
ATAATCATTAAACTTTTTTTCTGAAATAAAGCCAAAACTATTTGACAATATCAATTGAGTTTCAAGTTCAAATGACGAACCTAACGAAATTGCCAGAAATCTTCTGAAATCCCTGTTGCTATCACGTCCCGAACCTTCGGCAATATTGGAAGGAATTGAAGTTACGGAACGCCTGATCTGACTTGTCAGTCCGCATTTTTCGAATTCCGGATACTCAAGAAGTATTTTGTAAGTATCCTCTGCCAGTTTATTTGCCTTTTGCCAGATTTTTAGTTCTTTAAAGTTATGCATTGTTATCGTATTTTAATTAATCATCTAATTTCCTGACTCTTGGTTCCTGACTCTTGATTCTTGACTCTTTTCAAACGTCTCATAAGCTCTCCGCAGCGCATCACAAAAAGCACGCGAACTGATCGTTGCAGCGGTAATGGCATCTACATCTCCACCGTCTTTTTTAACATACAGCTTGAAAGTGGCAGGATTTTTTCCGATAAACTGGTCCGGAAAATCGGATTTGGATTTACTCATTTTATCCCCCAGTCCCGGCGTTTCTTTCTGTGCCAGCACCACCGTATTGCTTATTGTCCCGTCATCCAAAAACCCCACAAGGATATCTATCTCACCGCCAAATCCTTCCTTTGAAAAGGTTTTGATGGCAGTTCCCACTTTTTTCCCTTTTTTTTCCGCATAATAAAACGTCAGTGAATCACCGGATTTATCCGGGACTTTTGTTTCAATGATTGTATCAAAATCAGGCAGTACGGCTTTAATGGCTGCTTCCAGCTTTTTCTGTTTTGCGATTGCAATGGGTTCTTTTGTTAATGAATACACCCCGCCCAATGCCAGCGCAGCCACCACTGCAACAATAAACAGGGTCAGCACCATATTTAAAAAATTCGATTCCTTTTTAGAAGCCATTTTAAAATTCTTTTTTCAATTTAAGACCCTAACTGAACACCCGGTTTAACGCCAAACCGCCTCGGTTTAAAACCCTTGTTGATCAACGGCACTGCTGAATTCATCAGCAGAATGGCAAAAGAAACGCCTTCGGGATATGCTCCCCATATCCTGATCAGTATTGTCAGCAACCCGATCCCAAATCCAAACAGCAACTGTCCTCCCCGGGTCATGGGAGAGGTGACCATATCGGTTGCCATAAATATAGCGCCCAGCAACAATCCACCGGTTAACAAATGAAAGACAGGATCAATATATTTCTCCGGGTTGACCATCCATAAAATGCCCGAAAAGACAAATACCGTAACCAGGATAGAAACGGGGATTTCCCAGGTTATGATCTTTTTCCACAGCATATAGATACCCCCAAGTATCAGGGCAATGGCAGAAATTTCACCCATCGAGCCACCCATCTGCCCGATCAGGTAATCCACATAACCGGGCAATTCGGATTGCAGCTTGCTGATGCTGTCCCCTGCCCTCAACCCTTCTTTTAGTACACCAAGTGGTGTGGGGCCGGTGATCACATCCGCAAATAATCCTTCTGTAACCGGCATGGGTTTGGGCCACGAAGTCATTTCCACCGGAAAAGAAATAAGCAGGAACACACGGGCAACCAGGGCGGGGTTAAAAATATTTTTACCGAGACCGCCAAAAGATAATTTGGCCATGCCGATAGCGACAAGCGCCCCGACGATCACCATCCATCCGGGAAGGTTTGTCGGAACATTGAAAGCCAGCAGTATCCCCGTAACCAAAGCCGAACCGTCAGTGATGGTTACCGGCCCTTTGATCAGATACTTCTGTATCACCCATTCAAAAAACAAACTGCTCAAAATTGCCAGCAGGAGTACCCTGATTGCATTAAAATCAAAATAATATATTGAAACCAGCATGGCCGGAATCATGGCAATGACCACCCCGTACATGATCTTTTTGGTTGAATCATCTCCGTGAAGATGCGGAGAACCGGCTATTGTAAACATTGTCATTGTTAAATCTTATTTCTTTCTCCTGTTTCTGATTATATTCCCGACTTTATTCTTTCCCAATCGCAGATAGTCAAGCAAAGGAATGTTGGCCGGACATGTATATTGGCATGAACCGCACTCAATGCAATCCATCACTTTTTCATTTTCAACAATATCATACCTGCCGACTTTGGAAGCTTTTGCCAGTAAAAAGGGTTCAAGTCCCATGGGGCAAACGTTGGTACATTTGGAACAACGGATACATGGGCTTTCGGGATTTCGATGACTTTCCGGCTCCCTCATCAGCAATACGCCGGAGGAACCTTTTACAACCGGAATATCCAGTGATGGCAGGGCTTTCCCCATCATGGGGCCGCCGCCGATTATTTTACCCGTATCTTCGGGAAGCCCTTCGGCAGCTTCTACCAGTTTATTGATCGGAGTGCCGATACGGGCCAGAAAATTCGAAGGCTTTTTAACCGATTTTCCCGTCACCGTAACAACCCGCTCAAACAGGGGTTTGTTTTTCTGTATCGCTTCATAAACAGCAAAAGTAGTACCCACGTTCTGTACGACGCAACCCACCTCGATGGGAAGCTTACCCGAAGGTACTTCGCGGTTGAAAACCGCTTTGATCAATTGCTTTTCACCTCCCTGCGGATATTTGACCTTCAGGGGGACTACCGTAATATTCTCTTCATTTTTAGTAAGCTCGGTCAGGTGGTTGATGGCATCCGGCTTGTTGTTTTCAATTCCGATAACGGCTTTGTCAACTTTCAGCGCTTTCATCAAAATTTTTGTGCCAATAATGATCTCCCGTCCCTTTTCCAGCATCAGGCGGTGGTCAGCCGTCAGATAAGGCTCGCATTCCACACCGTTGATGATCACATATTCCGCTTTCTTTCCCGGAGGGGGCATCAGTTTTACATACGTCGGAAAAGTGGCGCCGCCCATGCCCACGATCCCGGCCTGTTTGATTTTCTCAATGATCTCCTCGGAAGTATAATTGATCTCCGTGATCAGGTCACCGGAACGATCAATGTTTTCATCCCATTCATCTCCTTCGGTTTTGATCACAACGCCCGGCCTTCTGAATCCGGTCATGTCCAGAACATTATCTATTTTCAGGACAGTCCCCGATACCGGCGAATGAATATTTGCGGAAATAAACCCGGCGGCTTCGGCAATGAGCTGGCCTGTTTTCACTTTATCACCTTTATTAACTACCGGCTTTGACGGAGCGCCCAGGTTCTGTCCCAGAGGGATTATGGCCTGTTCAGGTACAGGCAACGCTTCAATGGGCGCATTGGAAGAGAGTTTGTTTTCTTCCGGATGAATACCGCCTAACACAAATGTTTTTAAAACTCCCATTTTTGCGGAATTATACTTTAGTGTTGTCTTCTGGTTTTGATTCTGTCATTGGTTTTTCTTCTGCGGATTCAGCTTTTGCGGCATCAACAGGTTTTGCCACAACAGTTTTCCTTTCTACCGAACCTTCCGGTTTCAACGGTTTGGGTTTGCGCGGTTTGAAATTTACTTCCCATATAGCATCGGTGGGGCAAACTTCCACACATTTTCTACAGAGGGTGCATTTGTTGAAATCAATATAAGCGAGGAAACTTGTTATGGTGATGGCGTCAAACTTACAGACCTTTTCACATTTTCCACATCCGATGCAGGCAACTGCGCAGTTCTTTTTGGCGGGACCGCCTTTTTCCTTGTTTACACAGGATACGAAAATCCTCCGGTCTTTGGGGCCTTTTTTCCGCAATTCGATAATGTCACGCGGGCAGGCCTCAACACAGGCGCCACAAGCGGTACATTTATCATTTACCACAGGCAGACCCGTTCCAGGATTCATGTGTATGGCATCAAAATCACAGGCATCCACACAATCGCCATGACCCAGGCAGCCGTACTGGCATCCCCCTTCGCCGGTAAACA
>JAADID010000134.1 GCA_013151505.1 Chlorobiota bacterium
TTGTACCCGTTCAGTCCGTAAAAGGCAATGTAAATATAGCTGAAAACCGGAACAATGTATGAAAGATGCACCCCGAAGCTGTCGGCAACCACTCCCTGGAATACCGGAAGAATAGCGCCTCCCAGGATCATCATGACCAGCAATGAAGACCCCTGGCTTGTATATTTTCCAAGGCCCGCAATAGCCAGCGTGAATATATTGGACCACATAATGGAATTGAACAAACCGATGGCAATGATCGGCCACAAGGCAAAGGGGCCTTTGTTCAGCAATGCAATGGCCAGTAAACCCATGTTAACAAATGCAAAGATGTAAAGTGTTCTCTGTGGTAAAGATTTTCCGATGAAAAATGCTCCGAGATTGATCAGGAGAAAAATACCGTATATCATGGCCATTTCAAAACCATTGGTCACTCCGATCACCACAAAAGCTGCCAGTGGGATCAAGATCATCCCGAGTGTTTTCAGTGAAGTATTTTTCGTCCTGCTCAGGGAAACAGCCCCCAGAAACCTCCCGATCATCTGCCCGCCCCAGTAGATAGAAACAAACTTGCTGGCTTCAATGTGGGATAAGCCACCGATCTCATCCAGACCGAGGTAACTGATCATCATGCTGCCAATGCTTACCTCGCCCCCAACGTACATAAAAATGGCGATCATCCCGAAAATTAGTTGCCGGTACCTCAAAGCGCCGAAACCTGTTTTACTCTCTTCCGGATTTGTAAAGCGGGGCAGTCTGGTAGCTTGTATCAGCCCGGCCATCAGCAAAAATATAAGAGCGAAAAATAAATATGGTATTTTCACGGCATCCGAGCCGGGAGCATCGGCAAAGTATTTAAAAATCAGGAACCCTCCTAAAACCGGCCCGATGGTTGTTCCGAGAGAATTGAAGCCCTGTGCCAGATTCAACCTGGAGGATGCCGACTTTTCAGGCCCCAGGATGGCCACATAAGGATTGGCAGCAATTTGCAGCAAAGTAAATCCCAGGCCCATCACAAACAATGCCGAAAGGAAAAAACCGTACAAATGAAATTGGGCTGCAGGGTAAAAAAGCAGGGCCCCCGCAGCCGAAATGATCAACCCGGATATGATGCCTTTTTTGTAACCTATTCTGTTGATCGGATCGCCCGAAAAAACAGAAATGGTAAAATAAATAACAGAGCCCACAAAATAGGCGCCGAAAAAAGTAAATTGTATAAGCATCGATTTGGTGTAATTCAAATCGAAAACCTGTTTCATGTAAGGAATCAAAATATCGTTGAGGACTGTCATAAATCCCCACATAAAAAACAGGAAAGTCAGGCTGACGAAGGCGGCGGTATAAGATGTTGATTTTGTTTTTTCCGGCATGGACTTGGATTCGGGTCAGCAAATATCAAATATTTCTGCGTTCTTGCCAAACGGAGAAAGGTGTTTTCCGAATAAAAAATTGGCGCAAACCCATGAAATTATTTTCACGAAAAGTTTGCGCCGACTTTTTGCTGAACGATATTTTTTTACCTGATGCTCACCTTCCGCACAAACGATCCGCCACCGGCATCCACTTTCAGGAGATAAATACCGGGGAGTAAGTTTGTGGTATTGATTTCTAACTGTTTCGGGCCGGGAGAGGCCTGATCAATCTGCTCGCTGTAAACTACTTTACCCACCATATCGGTAATGCTGATATTTACAGGTGCATAATCCGAAAGGTAAAAATCAATATTCAACTTATCTGTTGCCGGGTTGGGAAAAATATTTATGTTGCTGATCAACTCAGTTTCTTCAATCCCGACAATAGTGTACTGAAACTCATTTCTTTCAATACTTCCAAAATCACTGCCTTCGAATATAATGTTGCTTCCACCGTAAACCAACGCATAATAATCCGTTCCGTTGCCGCCGGCATCATGAATGACAAACTGGTAACAATCGCTGTAGTCCAGTTCTATGGGAATGATCATCTGTCCGGGCGTATCATAAGGACCGCCATCCTGAACAACATCTCCGTTTGAATTATAGATCTCCCAGGTGGTTTCTTCGGGATGGTCATCCAGAATAAGGGCAAGAACAACATTACCGGAAATCAACGATGCTTCATACATAGCTGAACTGGAAGTGTTATTGGAAGGATAATCATCCGTTGTTCCATTGGGATTGTCGCAGGAGATCACCAGGTGACTGGTGTCCTGAACGGTAAAATCAAGGGTTGAAAGCTGGATTTCCGCTGTTTCGAGAAAGGCAAGATCACCTGACCATTCATAAGTTTGTTGCTCACCGTCATTAACAGAATAATGAAGTGTAAACGAGGTGAGATCGGTACTGCCGTTATTCCGGATAACAACTGTAGGGGTTACGGAACCGCTACAATTATATTCGGTAACATCCATCACGTCCAGAATCTCAGCGTCAAGTGCATAAACCGGAGTGATGGGATCGGTGCTGCTGTTGGCAGCCTGGAAGACTTCTTTGGTACTGTGGTTCTGCACAAAACTTACGGCAGCCAGTTCATTATTATCATAAACATTTTCCACCGGCCAGGAATCCTGCAAAATAACATAATCGCCGTCTTCCATCGAGGAGGGCATCTGAGCGCCGCCCTGGGTCGGCAACAATTTTTTCATGACATTATAGAAATCTTTTTCACCATTGGTTCCGGGGGGCGAGTTAAAGTGTATGTGTTTTTCAATGACTACCACATGGGCCACGAGGTTTCCGCTTACCTGATCGGTGGCGTGAATGAGCGTGGTCAGATAGATCGTATCTTCATCGGGAGACAGCTCCTGATAAACCTGAATTTCAAAAGGTGAAGGAACAGCAGCAGCATTATTAATCAACGATTGGGTGACCTGATAAGGTTGTCCGTTAAAATAAGTTCCATCCAGCATAACATGTGGTACGCCGGTCACCCCATAATAATTTGTGCGGTTGGCATTGTCGGCTTTGTTGTCCAGATACATGGGATCATTTCCCGGCGCCGGCCACCAGACATGGTACTTTATGGAAGTGATGATGTCCGAATTGGATTGCAGCAATGCATCAAAAGCCGGATTCTGCTGGCCACAGGGCCAACAGGTTGCGCTTGTACATTCTTCGGCAAGTACCATTCGTTGTGATTGTGATACGGCAACCGTGGAAAGCAAAACACCGAGAAACAGAAGGGTAATCTTTTTCATTCTTTTTCTTTTTTAATTAAACTTTGGATTTCGCACAAATGTATTAATAATCATTCAAAAATTTCCGGTTTTACTATTTTAAAAGAAATCCTGAAACGAATAAAGTTGTCCGTTCATTCTGAATTCATCTTTGAATATATCCTTAAACAAAAAAATTATGGATAGATGTTGCGAATTATTATAACTTTGCAAACCGGAATTTGAACGTAACTTTTTGAATTAAATCAGTTATCAACCAATAAATTATTTATGATGAAGAAAATTTTACTTTTAATAATTATTGCAATTACTGCGACATCATTTCTCCGGGCGCAGGACCTCTATTTGTCATGGAACGGTGAAAAACTGGGTGACACAGTTTACGTTTGGGGTGAACCCACTACGACGCTGATAATTTTTAATGCCGTTTTTCATAACAATACCAGTAGCGACATGAATGTTATGGTAGCAAGAGATGAGGTGGAATTGTTGGAAAATACGATGAGCACTTTTTGCTGGGCCGGTTCTTGTTACAGTCCGACTGTTGATACTTCCAAATACGACTTTATCCCGGCAGGTGGGACGAATGACAGTACTAACAGACCCTTCATAGGTGAATATTCTCCAAATGGTGTGATCGGCACTTCTACAGTCAAGTACACCTTTTACAATATTAACAACCCCGATCAACGACTCGAAGTTGTTGTCAAATACTGGGCATCACCACAAGG
>JAADID010000221.1 GCA_013151505.1 Chlorobiota bacterium
TACTGTCATGTGCAGAATAAACCAGTGTGTATTCCCGATCATAAGGAAATTGCCGTTTTATCGGATCATCCGGATCCTCAATAATCAGGCTCCCATACATGCCGGTTTGCATGTGCAACAGGGTCCCCCAGTGACAGTGGTAAAAATGGGTCCCATACGGTTTGGCGATAAATTCATAGACAAATTCTTTCCCGGGCATTACCGGCATTTGCGTTACGTACGGAACACCATCCATTCTCCAGGGTACATAAATTCCGTGCCAGTGGATGGTATGGTTTAATTCAGTATTATTCTTAAAAATAACACGAACCTTATCCCCGACATTGACGCGTATTTCCGGTCCGGGAATTTGATCATTAAAGGCCAAAGTGTGGAACTTGAAACCGGGAACGACTTCCTGTTGCCGGATATCAATGTCTAAATGAAATTCCTTCACATCACCTTTCATCAGCGGTTCCAGGGGTTGTGGGAAGCGGTCTTTATTGCTCGTTTTCGTTGAATTTGCGAGTAATACTTTAGGAAAAAGCAATGAAGTTGACATCAGACCCGTGGTTTGAATAAACTTTCTTCTATCCATGATCATAATCCCCATTTATGCATTTTATTTTCTATTCTATTTGTAGGAATAGTCAATGTATCAATTATTTGCCATTGATCAAATGTTTAATCCGCCTTTGCGTACGATCTATCTTCCAAAGTCCTGTAAGGACGTAGAAACGACTTCGGCGGACGAGCCTGCCAAAGGCAGATAAAAAAGGTTGATTAGATTCCCCACTGCTTCCCAACTACGCTCTATGAGCTTCGTTGGGCAGGCGGTGGAATAATGGGTCCAGGGCCTGTACGACGAAGTGCGTTTTGGCACGCAGGCGTGGGGCTCCATGGTGGTGAGTTTTTAGAAAGAAAATTTCTTTGGACTGATTTTCCATTTTGTGAATTTCCAGTAGTAAATTTACAATTCAACTTGATGATGAGGGGTGGAGTATAGATTTTTTCAATTATTATAAGGTATTCGAAAGATCGAACTACAGGCACAAACATGACGCGGCACAAAAGAGCCGGGAAATTGTATCATCAAGACGAGATCCATCTTTGAATATCAGTGAACTACAGATAGGATCTGATTTTTTTCAATAAGTTTTTTCGTTTTAATGGTTTGGAAGAATAGTCATTACATCCGGCTTTCATACAATTCTCTCGATCTGTAGGTAGTGCATGGGCGGTTGTAGCAATTACGGGAATACGTTTCCACGTTTTTGTCTTCCGCATCCAATTGACTAAATCCAATCCGTTTTCCCGCCCTTCCAGGGAAAGATCCAGCAGAACAAGGTGAACCCGATGCTCTTTCAACTGTTGTTTTGCTTCCTGGACAGATACTGCTATACTAACATCATAGTCTTCTTTTAAGAAGGCAACGATGAGTTTTTGTGAACTGAGTTCATCTTCCACAACCAATATACGGTGTTTTTCACCTGGTTTGAGCGCAACCTTAACAGAGCTATGACCATGAATATCTTTCTGATCATCTCGTTTTTTTTCTGCTGATTGAAAGGTTAAAGTAAAGGTGGTTCCCACACTTTTTTTACTTTCAACCTTTAGTTTGGCTCCATTCATATCCAAATGGCGTTTGGCAATGGCCATACCTAACCCAATTCCCTGATATTTTTTAGTATAGCCCTCGCTTTCCTGGGAAAAGACGGCATACATGCGTTTCAGATACTCCGGAGAAATGCCAATTCCCGTGTCCCGAATGGTGAAAACGAAGGCATTGGTCTGCTGTTTCAGAGACAGGATAACCTTACCGTTTTCAGTGTATTTGACGGCATTGTCAATCAGATTACTTAAGGCCTGATAAATTCCCTGTTCATCGGCACGGATCGGGGCGTTTTCAAGATCAGTAACATAGTCCAATTCCAACCCCTTTTGTTCGGCCGGTGTACGGAATTTTTTGATGACCATTTCTCCCAGATTCACCAGATTTATATCGCCAATATTGGTTTTATAGGTTCCCGCCTCAAGTTGTGATATCTCCAATATTTCACTCACCGTTCGCATCAGGCGATCTCCATTGGTTCGCACTTGATCAAAGAATTCATGTTTATCTTCTTCCAGCAAAGGTCGGGTGTACCCTTCAATCAATTCCAGAAACCCCAGAATCCCATTCAACGGGGTCCGGATTTCATGGGACATATTGGCCAGGAACAGGGTTTTTACCCGTTCGCCCTGCCGGGCTTTTTCCAACGCTTCCTCAATCTTTTTTCGGGATTTCACCCGTTCCGTAATATCCTGAACCGTACCGATTGATCGGATCGGGGTTCCAGAGTCATCATATATTGTATCACACCGCTCATTTACATATTTGATAGTTTTTCCATTTAATAATAATCGGTGGATGATATCTAACCGAGTCCGTTTTTTTACGGACTCGGTATAAGCCTTGCTGACCATTTCACGGTCATCCGGATGAATGCAGTCCAGAAATGCATCAAAGGTTCCTGGAAATTCTTGTGGTTTTAAATTAAAAATACGATAAAACTCCCTTGACCCGATTATCCTGCTAGTGGTCACATTGAATTCCCAATTTCCGATTTGAGCTATTTTTTGGGCCTCTCTGAGCCGGCGTTCATTTTCCTCAAGGATGAGTTGATTGCGTTTATTTGAGGTAATATCGTGGGCTATTCCCATAATGGAATGAATTTCTCCAGTATCATTTTTTAACGGGACTAGCCAAGTGCTAAACCACGTTTTTTGTTTTTCAAATAAAAGGTCGAATTCCACATTTATGGATTTACCGGTTTTGAATACGTACTTAAGAGCTTTGGCTTGTTTCGTGTACACACTATGGGGAAAAATTTTATTAAGCGGTAAACCGATGATGTCATTAGGCGCTTTTTGAAAAAGTCCCGCTCCGAGAGTGTTTATGAAGACAATATTATCATCATCGTCAACGATGAAAATAGCATCCCGAGCTGCTTCGGTCAGCGTTCGATAGAGTCGTTCACTCTCACGTATTTTTTCCTCAGCCAATTTTTGTTCAGCCAAATATTTTTTTGTTATTACGACGCCCATGGATAACAAAATAAAATTGAATACTAAAATAGAGATAAGCGTTTTTAAGAGCATTTCCTTACGATTGGAGTTTAACATTTCAAAACGTGACACTATTTCATCGGACAAATCTCGAAGTTGCGGAACTCTTGTTTTCAGGAAGATATATGCTTTCTCTGTTTCTTGCGAATGTTGTGGTTGTTCCGCAATCAACAAGAGAGCAGGTTTAATATTGGTCCACAACCGGATCACCTGTTCAACCTTGATTTTTATTTCCGGTTGAGGGGGCGATAATTTACGACCCATGATTTCGCCACCCTGGTCCAAGACCGTTAAAGAGTGATCAAATAAGACCACTGATTTTCGTAATAACTCCCGATCATCGTCCTTTTTCAGATTAAAAATCGTATGGGTAAAATGACCCATCTGTTCCGACAGCATCCGTTGCCGACCGGCAATGTCAGTAAAAAAAATGTCGTTTTTTGTTTGTTGAATAAATGAATAATAAGAGCTGATAATAATCAGGGATCCAATTAAAGGAAGAATCAGCATAATGATTACAGCTCTTTTATTAGAAAATTTCAGAAATTGATTCAATAAATCGGTTGGTTTTTCTTTCTTCATACTAGCTATCCCAAGGAATAATCGGTTTTGCTTAGAATACAATTACACAATACAGGAATGGTTATTTCTGGTTATCACAAAATACGATTTGTTGATTCAAATTCATGCCATCTATTCGATATTCACCAAATAGTACCCATTTTTTAAGCTATTGGGAATACCTTTAACAAAGTAAAATAC
>JAADID010000057.1 GCA_013151505.1 Chlorobiota bacterium
GGCAGCAATGGTCATCTGCTGAACCACTTTGTAAAGAGGCTCATCCGCGATAAACCTGCCGATACAACCCCGCAGGCTGCCGTCTTTGTTCAATGTGACAAAAGCCCCGCTGTGGACTTTCAGGTTATCGGAAAGTGTAGCGGGGTCAATATCGGGTATTTGTTTTGTGTTAATGTAATCTTCCAGTGTCTCCCGGGCGATCAACAGCAATTCCTTTTTGTCCTGTAATGTTAAAAAATCATGAGAATCCTGATCCTGTTTTCCCACAAGGGCAATGGAAAAATAACCGACAACACGGCTTTTATCCCCATAGGGCGAATCGCCCGAGTTCATGTATTTGAGCGGAACGTATTTTACTCCCGGCATATCGTAAGTCATGTAAAGTAAAGTTAAAATGGAGGTGTGTCCGCAGGCGCTGGTTACCAGACCGGGATATTGCTTTTTACTGTTCTGCAGGAGCGCTTCTTTGAACTTTTCAGGATCATTTGTCAAAATGCCTTCTGCTGTTGCCGAATCGGCTTTGCGGGCATCATAATACCGCGGATAATGTGAAAAGTCGCTGCTGATGACAAACAGGTTTTTATCGTTCAGGTAAGGTTTCAGCGTAGCCGCGATGGATTTCAGCTTATTTTCGTCATCCGTGCCAATGATAATGGGTACGATACGAAATGGTTTTTTCAGATGGTACTGCAAAAAAGGCAGTTGGTTTTCAAGACTGTGTTCACGCGAGTGCGCCTGGGGTATGAAAGAGATGTATTTGTTTTCTTTGATCAATTGTTTTGCCAACACGGTATTGACAGGCACTTCGCCAAGAGGTGTAAGGTAATTGCCTGCCGAATAGACGGAAGCCCCGTCGAGATACATGGTGTGGGATGAGCCGATCAGAAAGATGTTGTCATATTGGCTGTCGGGAGGCAGTTGTTCGAAAGCCGTGGCAGCCACTTCCCCCGAATAGGCATAACCGGCATGCGGACTGATAAGTGCCAGGACATGTTGAAGTTTTTGGTTTTTGGCTTTGCTGAACAAAACGTGCAATTCTTCTGATAATTTTGAGGAATCGGCAGTATAAAACTTGCCAGCCGCATAAGGTTGACGGTCAACTTCTGCTTGCGGATAAGCTGTAGAATCTGATAACCAGGACAATAATAGTGCCATGCCAAATATTTTGATTTTATTCATGATTTTTCTAACTTTACTTCAAAGTAATATAAAGCCAAAAATACGGATTCTTTAATGCAAAATCAAGTTGATGGAGTCTGAAAAAAATATAAAAATTGCCGGCAGCCGTCTTTTGTTTGCCGATGCTTTTTTCCTCGGCTTTACTTTGCTGGGCGCCCAGATCATTTTACTGCGCGAATTTTTAATGATTTATAACGGCAATGAACTGGTAATCGGACTATTGCTTTCCATCTGGTTGCTTATCACGGCTCTGGGGTCCTGGTCCGGACGGTATCTGAAGGCCGGGAAAAATTATGATAACCTGATCAGGATATTGTTTTTGTTTATCAGCATTTACCCGTTGGCAGCCGCTTTCAGTATCGAATATTTCAGAAATGTTTTGCTGGAACCGGGCAGAATGGTTTCATTAACCGAGGTGGCGGGATATTCAACGCTTCTGCTTT
The DNA here is from genome assembly GCA_013151505.1 of Chlorobiota bacterium. Taxonomy (GTDB): domain Bacteria; phylum Bacteroidota; class Bacteroidia; order Bacteroidales; family F082; genus JAADID01. The sequence continues at coordinate 1,623 of JAADID010000057.1, forward strand.
TTCCGTTATGTTTTTCAGGCGGTTTTTTATTCAATCTCATCAATGTTGCTTCCGGAAAGGGAAAGGGGATACTTCAAAATTGTTATGCCCTGGAATCGCTTGGCAGCCTTGTAGGTGGGATTATCATCAGTCTTTTCTTTATTTTTTATCTGCAAATCAGTAATTTCAGGAGCCTTGAATACCTGATGATCCTGAACCTGATCTTTTTCGGGATACATGATTTCAGGGAAGGAAAACTTTTTGAAAGTTTTGTCTTTGTCATTATAACCCTGTTCCTGATGATGTTCATTTTTAAATATGAACCCAACGAAATTGCCAAAAGAAAACTTTTCGCGGGACAGGAGATTTTGATGTCCAAAGAAACGGCTTATGGCAACCTGACCATTACCAAGACCAAAGACCAGATGAACTTTTTTGAAAACGGTGTTTTGCTTTTTTCTACCGGTGACATTGCCCAGAGGGAAGAAGACATACATTATGCCATGCTTCAACGGCCGGATGCCCGGAGAGTGCTTTTGATCGGCGGCGGAATGACCGGCACAACGCTTGAAGTGTTGAAATACAAAAATGTCAAACGTCTCGATTACCTGGAGGTCAATCCTGCAATTTTTGAGTTAACAAAAAAATATACGGATTATTTAAACGATAAACGGATCAGGAATTATGCAGAAGACCCGATAATTTACATAAAAAAGACTACGGAAAAATATGATGTTATTTTCGTGAACCAGCCGCCGCCTTCCAGCGCCGAGTTGAATCGTTTTTTTACAGTCGAATTTTATAAACGGCTGAAACGGCTGTTGTTGCCGGGTGGCGTGGTTTCCACAAGGCTGACTTCATCGGAAAATTACATGAGCAATGATGAAGTGGAGTTGCAGACTTCAATTTATAACAGCATCAGAAAATCGTTTAAAAATGTTCTCGTTGTCCCCGGGAAAAAACTTTACTTCCTGGCTTCCGACAGCGCCCTTTCCATTGATTTTGCGAAACGATACAAAGAACAGCAGATAAAAAACAAGTACGTTAACGATGCCTATCTGAATGATGCGCTGATTCGTTTCCGCTCCGATCAGGTCGTTGCCAGTTATACGGACAGCAGCCTGCTTAACCATGATTTCAAACCGTTTGTTTACCTGCTCTATATCCGCCACTGGTTGAGTTTTTATAAAGTGAACATCTGGGTTATCCCGGTGGTTTACGCCATACTGGCTTTACTGTTTCTTGTTTTTTCGAAGCCTTATGCAACGGCAATGTTTACCAGCGGTTTCACAGGCGCCGGAACGGAGATTTTATTGCTGATCGCCTTTCAGGTCATTTTCGGTTATGTCTATCTGTTTCTCGGGGTCATCATTACACTATTTATGGCCGGATTGACCGTCGGATCGCTGATGAGCAGGAATTGCGACAGGCTGGTCATCAGGAAACGCGTTATGAAGATCCAGTTGATTACGGGGGGATTTATTTTGCTGCTCGCTATCTACCTTTCCGTGCAACAGTTGATACAGAATGATTCGGTTATACGCTTCTTGTTTTCACTGTTCATGATGTCCATCGCTTTCCTGGTGGGATATCAGTACGGCGTTATAGTCTGTGATTCGAAAAAAAGCACCGCTAAAACCGTGGCTTCCATTTATGCTTCCGACCTGATCGGGTCGGCCCTGGGGAGTTTTTTGGTTGCTGTTTATTTTATACCTGTTTACGGTTTGATAACGACCTTGTTGATTTTATCCGGTTTTCATTTTTTAACATTATTTATCTTGACAATCAAGCATAAGTTGAAGTATCTTTAAGGCATATTTTTTGATGGATCGGAAATGACGGGATTATGAAAAGATTTGTGATGACAAAAAGGGATTTTATTAAACTAACCATGGCAGGAGCAGGAGGTTTTGCACTTCTTGAAAACCTGCCGGCTAAAACATTAACGGCTATGGGAAGTAATAACGATAAACTCTGGAAATGGAGCAAAGAGGCCATTTATTATATCAACACGCCCAAGGGCCTCAAATGCAAACTTTGTCCGCAACATTGTGAAATAAAAGAGGGCAAGGTGGGTGACTGCAGGACAAGGGAGAACATTGACGGCAAACTTTATACGCTTGTTTACGGGAATCCCTGTGCGGTTCATATTGACCCCATTGAGAAAAAACCGTTGAACCATTTTCTCCCCCAATCACTGGCTTACTCCATTGCAACGGCAGGTTGTAATCTGGCTTGCCTGAACTGCCAGAATTACACCATCTCACAGGTAAGTCCCCGCGATACGCGTAACTATGACCTTATGCCCGACCAGGTGGTTGAAGAGGCGTTGAAATACAATACGCGTTCGATCGCCTACACTTATTCGGAACCCATTGTTTATTATGAATATGTTTACGATACGGCCAAAATAGCCAGACTGAAAGGACTGAAAAATGTGTTTGTTTCGGCCGGTTACATCAATGAACAACCTTTGAGGGAAATCTGTAAATACCTTGATGCGGCCAACATTGATCTGAAATCGTTGAGCGATGAGACTTATGAGATGCTGAATGCAGGAACGTTGGAACCGGTACTGAACACATTGAAAGTGATGAAAGAAGAAGGGGTATGGCTTGAGATCACCAACCTTGTTGTTCCTTCATGGACGGATAATCTGGATATGATCAGTAAAATGGTTGACTGGTTGTACGAAAACGGTTTTGAAGATACGCCATTGCATTTCAGCCGTTTCCATCCAGCATACAAACTGACCAACCTGCCGCCGACACCAGTTGAAACGCTGAACAAAGCCCGTGAAATAGCTATGAATAAGGGGTTGAAGTATGTATATATCGGCAATGTTCCCGGCACCGAAGGTGATAATACCTATTGTCCGAACTGCAAGAAATTACTGGTCGAGCGTAAGGGTTATCAGATATTGCAAAACAATATTAAAGACGGCAAGTGCAGTTATTGCGGAACACCGATAGCAGGTGTTTGGGAATGAGTTGTACCGGCGACTTCAGTCGCCAACTCCGTATGCAACAAATTCGTTCGGATTTCTTTTAAGCGATACGGATGGTTTTATCAAAAAATCGGCGACTAAAGTCGCCGGTACGGCAGTTTTTAAAACTTTGCAGGTATCTCTTTTCCTGACATTTTTTCTATCGCGATTTCTCACAATCATTTTTTAATTTTGAAAAATAATCAGACCAGCAATTATGACCTTTGCCGACAGAATACTCCGTTTTTACAATTCCCTTGAAATACCGGGGCCTTTGCCCGATGGGATAAAGGTCATGAATCCTTACAATGATGATCAGGTACTTGATGTCTGCACCCGTTTTTACAGAAAATATTATGATGACAACAAAGGGAGGCGGTTGATCCTCGGTATCAATCCCGGAAGGTTCGGGGCCGGTGTGACGGGTATCCCTTTTACCGACCCGATCCGGCTTGAAAAAGAATGCGGCATTGAAAACGGTTTTGATAAAAAACCCGAATTGTCTTCCGACTTTATTTACAGGATGATCAACATGATGGGAGGGCCTGAACACTTTTACCGGCATTATTACATCGGGGCAGTCAGCCCGCTGGGTTTTACAAAAAACGGAAAGAATTTCAATTATTATGATTCAAACGATTTGTTTCACCGGTTAAAAAGGTTTATTGTGAAAAGTCTTGTGGAACAGGTGGGATTCGGGATAAATTCAAGGAAATGCTTTTGCCTCGGGCAAGGGAAAAATTATGAGTATTTAAAAATGCTGAACAACGACCTGAAGCTTTTCAGCGAGATCGTTCCGCTGCCTCATCCCCGCTGGGTGATGCAATACCGGAGGAAAAAGCTGAATAAAATACTGGAACAAACCGTGCACGCCCTGGTATTGTGAAAAACTTTTGTTACAAAAAAACACATTGACCTTTCAACCTGTATTTCTGCTTTTTACAGATCTTCCTAAATTTAAATCCTTTATAAATAACCGGCATTTTTCAAAATAAGTAATTCCCTGATTGTTCCATTTCTCATTAAATTGTAATTTCGTGCACCATTTCATTCAAACGATTTAAAACGGAATTATGGCAAAAATAAAAGGGGCCATTGTGGTGGATATAGAAAAATGCAAAGGTTGTAGTGTTTGCATTCCTGCTTGTCCTACAGATGTCATCGCACTGGCAAAAGAAGTGAACGGTAAGGGTTATCATTATGCCTTCATGGCAGTTCCCGATGCATGTACGGGCTGCACCAATTGTGCGGTAGTATGTCCTGACGGAGTAATTACGGTTTACCGGGTAAAACTAACTGAAGTATAATTAATTAACGATATAATAATGGGCGAATTAAGATTAATGAAGGGTAACGAGGCGCTCGCCGAAGCGGCTATCCGTGCAGGTGTTGACGGTTATTTCGGTTATCCCATTACGCCACAATCCGAAGTGATTGAGTATTTAACCTCCGAGAAGCCCCACGAAAGGACGGGTATGGTGGTTTTGCAGGCCGAAAGTGAAGTTGCCTCAATCAACATGCTTTACGGCGGCGGGGCAACAGGCAAAAAAGTAATGACCTCCTCTTCGAGTCCGGGAATCAGCCTGATGCAGGAAGGCTTATCATATATTGCAGGCGCTGAAATTCCCTGCGTAGTGGTCAATGTGGTCAGGGGAGGCCCCGGACTGGGCGACATCCAGCCCTCGCAGTCCGACTATTTCCAGGCTGTAAAAGGCGGCGGACACGGCGATTACCGCCTGATCGTCCTGGCTCCCTCATCGGTTCAGGAAATGTCTGATTTTGTTCCGCTCGCATTTGACCTTGCTTTTAAATACCGTAACCCGGCAATGATCATGTCTGACGGCCTGATCGGGCAGATGATGGAAAAAGTCGAACTGTTTGATCCCATGCCGAGGATGACCGATAAAGAAATCGAAGAAAAATTTCCCTGGGCTACCAATGGCAAACCCGTCGGAAAAGAAAGGCGTATCATTACTTCGCTCGACCTTGACCCGGCGCGACTCGAAGTACATAATCACCATCTTCAGAAGAAATACCGTGAGATTGAAGAGAACGAAGTGAGATACGAGATGTTTGACTGCGATGATGCCGAATACATCATTGTAGCTTACGGCTCCAGCGCACGCGTTTGCCAGAAATCAATCCAGTTGGCGAGGGAAGAAGGAATCAAGGTGGGCCTGATCAGGCCGATCACCCTCTGGCCATTCCCTAAAAAACAGATTAATGAGCTGGTGGAAAAAGGAGTCAAAGGATTCCTTTCCGTTGAAATGAGCGCCGGACAGATGGTTGAAGATATTCAACTGGCTGTAAACGGACGGACACGGGTTGAATATTTCGGAAGATACGGCGGAATGATCCCGTCACCCGAGGAAGTGGTTGAAGCATTTAAAAACAAATTTCAGGAGGATTAATAATGGCAGAAATAACTGTTCAGGAAATAATAAAGCCGGAAAACCTGGTCTATAAAAAAACCCCTTTAATGACCGACAAAGCACTAAGCTATTGTCCGGGTTGCGGTCATGGCACTGCTCACCGCCTTATCATGGAGGTGATCGAAGAAATGGGGAAGGAAAACGATACCATTGGCGTCGCCCCTGTGGGCTGTTCGGTGCTGGCTTATGAATTTATGAATGTGGATATGCAGGAAGCTGCCCACGGAAGGGCTCCTGCTGTGGCTACAGCCATCAAAAGATTGTGGCCCGACAAAGTTGTTTTTACCTATCAGGGTGACGGCGATCTGGCAGCAATCGGTACCGGCGAAACAATTCATGCCTGCAACCGTGGCGAACAAATCGTGATCGTTTTCATCAACAACGGGATATACGGCATGACCGGCGGACAAATGGCGCCCACAACACTTGTGGGAATGAAAACCTCGACAACACCTTTCGGCAGGGATGTGAGCTTGATGGGTAACCCGTTAAAGATCACCGAACTGATCGCCCAGTTACCGGGAACCTATTACGTTACCCGTCAGGCAGTACATACTCCGTCAGCCGCCAGAAAGGCAAAACGGGCGATCAAAAAAGCCTTTGAAAACCAGGTGAATAAAATACCGGGACTTTCATTTGTGGAAATTGTTTCCAATTGCAACTCGGGTTGGAAAATGACCCCTGTTGATTCAAACAACTGGATGGAAGAAAACATGTTTCCGTTTTATCAACTGGGCGACATTAAAGTGGATGGCAAACTAATTGAGAAATAATTATTAAACTCAAATTAACAAAAAATGACCGAAGAGATAATCATAGCAGGATTCGGGGGACAAGGCGTCCTTTCAATGGGTAAAATATTGGCATACTCAGGCGTAATGCAGGACCAGGAAGTGAGCTGGCTGCCTTCGTACGGGCCTGAAATGCGGGGCGGGACGGCCAACGTAACCGTTATTGTCAGCGACGAAAGGATAAGCTCTCCTTCCATATCAAGTTTCGATACGGCCATTATCCTGAATCAGCAGTCAATGGATAAATTTGAGCCCACGGTAAAACCGGGCGGCGTCTTGTTGTATGACCCAAACGGAATTTCCCGGCCGCCTGAAAGAAAAGACATTAACATTTATACGGTGGAGGGCGCCAGGCTTGCCGCCGAAATGGGTAACACCAAAATATTTAACATGATCGTTCTGGGCGCTTACCTGAAGGTCAAACCCATTGTAAAACTCGAAAATGTGATCAAGGGATTGAGAAAATCCTTACCCGAACGTTACCATAAACTCATTCCTCTGAATGAAGATGCCATCACGATGGGAATGAAGAACGTGAATGAGGTCCAGACCGTTTAATTATTGAAATTTTTCTTTTAAACAAAAAAGCCGCTCCCGGCAGGAACGGCTTTTTTTATTATTTACAATGAAAGTGAACCGGTAAATTTTATTCTTATCGCAGTTTTTATTCAAACAGACTGTCGGCAAAATCTCCTGTCCAGTCAATTAATGTTTGTCGCTGTTCCGGTGTTAATTTGGCATTGGAATGCATCAGCAGATAAATCGGCAGCGGCATTTCTTCACTTTCCAGTTCATCGGACATGCTGTCGAGGTGTTCCGCCTTTTTGATCTTGTTTAGATTTTCCCATTCCGAAAAATTCAATTTTTCATGCCCTTTTCTGATATCCCGGCTGACAAGCCACGATACGGGAGCCACATAAGCATACCACGGATAAACCGTTTCGTTGGAATGGCAGTCGTAACAGGATGTTTTTAACATATTGGCAATCTCATCAGGGACGATATTGTTTGCCAGCAGGTCTTTCGGGTTGTCTTTCTTAACTTCAGGTCGCCCTGAAGGGATAAACTGAATGATCAGAAAAATGGCAATTAAAATCCAGAATATGATTTTTATCTTCATTTTATTGATTTTACGAAATGAGGCAGGTATTACTTAACAAGAGAACCGGAAGCTGACTCGGCCCAGCTTATCAGTGTTGTTTTTTGATCAGCCGAAAGGGCAGCCTGGGGTTTGTGTTCCAGAAATTTAGCCGGCGGCATCTCATCTTCTTTAATGACATCGGCAATTTTACCGAGTTTGGCCACTTGTTTTGATTTTCTTAGTTGGGTCAGCTTATCAAATTTCAGTTTCTTTTTGGCTTTCTCATTTTTTGAGTCGGAACTATGGCAACCGGAACAATGATTGTCAATGATCTGCTGAACGTCATCCGGTATGGCGAGTCCCGGAGAAAAAGTTGCGTTAGTGTTCTGTACCTTTTCCGGTGCAGCGAAATTTAAAAATAATACGGCTACGAATGCAGCCAGAGGAATGATCAGGTATTTTTTCATAGATAAAATATTTTTGAATTTGGCGCCAAAGATAGATATTATTTAAAATTATTCCAAATAATAAAAAAGCAGTTTTCTTAAATTATCGTAAAATAACAACCTGTTAATTTATTTATATATTCGCTTCAATGATTAAATTTCAGTAAAATGACTTACGGCAAAAAAAGAAAAAGACTGCACGATATCATATTTGAAGCGGACACTCCGGCAGGAAAACTGTTTGATGTTTTGTTGCTGGTTGCCATATTGGTGAGTGTAATTGTCGTTATGCTCGACAGTGTGGATAAACTCAATATTAATTACGGCCTGGTGTTTTATTATATTGAGTGGGTATTAACCATCCTGTTTACCATCGAATACGCGTTAAGGATCATCGCGGTTAAAAAACCCTCTTCATATATTTTCAGTTTTTACGGCGTTATTGACTTACTGGCCATACTTCCTACTTACATCAGTTTGTTTATTATGGGATCGCATTACCTGATCGTCATCCGGATTCTGCGCTTATTGCGTGTTTTCAGGGTGCTGAAACTGATGAGATATGTGGGGGCGGCGGATACCCTGCGCGTTGCCCTGAAACAAAGTATGAGCAGGATTATTGTTTTTTTTGAGGTTGTGGTGGTACTGGTGGTCATCATCGGATCGTTGATGTACCTGATCGAAGGGCCTGAAAACGGTTTTACGAGTATTCCCAAAGCCATTTACTGGGCCATTGTTACGGTTACAACGGTGGGTTACGGCGACATTGCCCCGCAAACCGTATCCGGTCAAACGCTGGCTTCACTGCTGATGATTACCGGTTATGCCATTATTGCAGTACCTACCGGGGTCATTACAATTGAGATGGGGAAAGTAGAAAAACAAAAAAAGATCGGTTCAAACACCCAAATCTGCCGCAATTGCGGATACGACCGGCACGACGATGATGCAGTGTTTTGCAAACATTGTGGCGAAAAGCTGTAAAAGATCATTTTGCTTTCACACATCTTTCGGAAAAGGTATCCGGGGCATGGTGTAGCGCTAAACTTTGAACTTTTACGAAAGGATGGATGCCTGTACGTAAACTCTGATCTCCGACTCCGGACTCCAAACTCCAGACTCTAGACTCCAAACTCTAAACTCACACCCTGTAAGTAATGGCGTTGATGTTCATGCCGGAGCCCACCGAGGCGAACATGATAAGATCACCTTCTGTAATGCTGTGTCCCTTACAATCGCCTTTACGGACAAGGTCGAGCAAAGTGGGTACCGTAGCTACTGAACTGTTACCGAGATAATGGATGCTCATGGGCATAATATTTTCCGGTGGCTTCCGAATGCCGTAAAGCCTGTAAAAACGCTGTACGATAGCTTCATCCATTTTTTCATTGGCCTGGTGGATGAATATTTTTTTAACATTCAGGATGTCTTCACCCGACTGGTCAAGACACGCTTTCATGGCGAGCGGAACATTATTCAGTGAAAATTCATAGATCTTTCTTCCCAGCATTTTCACATACAACAATCTGTTTGTATTACCCGGCTTATAAGATTCGCCATAATGCAGATAGAACGCTTCTTTAAAAGTATGGCTCTGGGCTGCAAATGAAAGGATTCCCGACGGATCATTCTCCGTTGTCTTCGAAATCACGGTAGCGCCTGCGCCATCGGAATAGATCATCGAATCACGGTCGTGGGGATCAACAACCCGGCTCAGGGTTTCGGTGCCGATGACCAGAACGTTTTCGGCCATTCCCGATTTTATGTATGAATTGGCCTGGATTACCCCCTGTATCCAGCCGGGGCACCCGAAAAGAATATCGTAAGCAACGCAGGAGTTGTTTTTGATTTTCAGGTTGTGCTTGATCCTTGCTGCTATACTTGGCAGTATATTCGACTGCTGGTTGGTTTTGGATACGTCGCCAAAGTTATGTGCCACAATGATCTGATCCAGGATTTCGGGGTTGATACCCGCATCTTCGATGGCTTTTTCCGCGGCAAAGGTACCGATGTCGGAAGTGTGATACTCATCCCGGATGTAACGCCTTGAATCAATACCTGTTATACTTTGAAATTTTCTGATGATTTCTTCATTATCAGCAGCGATGGGTGTATGATCACTTTCATAAAACTCATGCTCAAGAAATGCCTCGTTGTCAACAATCTCTGTTGGAATATAGCTCCCGATCCCTGTAATTTTTGCAAAAGCCTGCATGAAAACCCGATTTAATAAACCAATCTTTAATTACCGTGTTCTTTGAAAAAGAACACGCAAAACTAAAATAAAAACCATAAAGTCGGATTCATTGGGTTGTTAAGTTTTGAAAATTTGGTGTTTGACCGTTTCTTCAAATTGTTCCGGCGACTTTAGTCGCCGATTCACACCCCCTGACCTTTTTTATCGGCGACTGAAGTCGCCGGTACGGGGTGTTACAACTTCAATATGGTTTGATTATCGGCTTAACCCCATCACTTTAAAACGGGAGAACCGCATCGTCATCGTCTTTTGCCGGGGATGGCGGCTCTTCATCAGGCAACTCATCTCCGCAATTACAGAAACCGCCGTAAGGACAGGTTTCCGGGGTTCCTGTACACAATTCCCAATCGAATCCCGAAGAGGGAAGGTATTGTACGGGGTAATCCCAGTTATCGGTAACAATATCATAAAGTGCTTCGGGTGGCAGGTCTGTGGGTTTGTCAACCAGTTCAATATGCAGGCTTTCAAGCAATTTGAAGATAGCTGAATTTATCAGTATTATCTGTTCATCCGAAAGACTGAATATGCCCGGAAAAGCATTTTGTTTTATACCTGACCACTCCTCAATCGTCCGGTAAGGTATAAGTGCCAGTTCCGAAACCACAGGATCGCCGGCTATATGTGGCGGGGGTTCGATGAAAGGCATGGAAGGCGGCTGGCAGGCTGCTTTTTCAAGGTCTTCGATCAATTGTTCTACGTATCGTTGCATATTATATATCAGGAAAGACCTGCCGTTTTTTCAAAAGCACCGCATTTAAAATCTTCTTCATCTTTTTGATCGAAGCGATTCATCATACAAAGAAGGTTTTCATCGGGGTCGGTAATATAGTAACTTTTGCAAATAAGGCACAAGCCGGGAACAGGGACGGAATCAGGATCTATCTTGTTGCCGTCATCGTCGTAAAATCCGTTTAGTTCAAATATTTCATCCATAACAGTTTATTGTCAATTGAAAGATGCAGTCAAAGATAAAGATTATACATTTAAAAACAGAATGATAAAATTTTCCGTGCTTCCAATCGCTTTAAAGTCAACACAGCTCCCTGCCAAAACTTCCGGCTTCCCTTTTTGGTAAAAAATTTGAAGGGGCGATTTTGAAAAAGAAAAACCGAAAAAAAATGAAAAAGAACAACAAATTCTCGATATATTATTTTCTGGGGATCTTCATTATGATCTTCCTGATTGACAGTATGTTTTTTTCGGCTGGCAATACCGGTAAAAAGATATTGACTTATGACGGTTTCGTTCAGAAAGTGGATTCGGGAAAAGTGGAAAAAGTACTGATCCTGCCAGACAGGATAGTCGGTGAATTAAAAAGTGAAAAAACCGATACGGCAAGTCATATCCTGACCAAAGGGCCTTCGGCGCCCTGGCGGTTGCGGGTAAAAAAGATCGAAGAGCAGATTGCACGGCAGTTTACGGTAACCCGCCTGCCCAACGTCAGCGATACGGAACTGCTGAACCGCCTGCTGAAAAACAATGTCCGGGTTGTGGGCAAATACCAGTCCAATGCTTTCAAGAATTTTTTCCTGAACTGGATATTTCCGCTTGTGTTTTTAATGGCGTTGTGGGGGTACATCTATAAAAAGATGGGCGCAGGAAACCCGATGTTGAGTGTAGGAAAAAACAAGGCGAAAATCCTGGCCGAAACGCCTGACAATCCGGTGAAGTTTGATGATGTGGCCGGAGTGGATGAGGCTGTGGAAGAGGTGAAAGAGCTGGTTGATTTTTTGAAAAACCCGAAAAAATATACCGCTCTCGGCGGAAAACTCCCGAAAGGGGTGCTGCTTGTAGGCCCTCCGGGAACAGGGAAGACCTTGCTGGCCAAAGCCGTTGCCGGTGAAGCGGGTGTGCCGTTTTTTAGTCTGAGCGGTTCCGATTTTGTGGAGATGTTTGTCGGTGTGGGCGCCGCCCGTGTACGCGACCTGTTCAAAGAGGCCAAAAACCATGCACCCTGCATTATTTTCATTGATGAGATTGACGCCATCGGCAAAAGCCGGGCTTCCAATGCGGCTTACGGTGGCGGTTACGACGAGCGTGAAAACACGCTGAATCAGTTGCTGGTGGAGATGGACGGATTTGATGCCGGTATCGGCGTGATCATCATGGGAGCTACCAACCGTCCTGAAGTGCTCGATACCGCCCTGTTGCGTCCCGGCCGTTTCGACCGTCAGGTATTGGTTGATAAACCCGACCTGAACGGCAGGGAGGCAATTTTTAAAGTACACACGAAAAACCTGAAACTGGATAAAGATGTTGACCTGCATCGGCTGGCAGCCCAGACTCCGGGTTTTGCAGGCGCCGAAATTGCCAACGTATGTAACGAAGCCGCCATTTTGGCTGTCCGCAAAAAACACGACAATGTAAAAATGTCTGATTTTGAGGAAGCCATTGAAAGAGTCATCGCCGGCCTGGAAAAGAAAAACAAGCTGATCAACGAAAAAGAGCGGAAGATAGTGGCCTATCATGAGTCGGGGCATGCCATTGTCGGCTATTTTACCGAAGGGGCCGATGAGGTACAGAAAGTATCCATTGTTCCGCGCGGCATCGGCGCTTTGGGATACACGCTGCAAATGCCGCTGGAAGACCGTTACCTGATGTCGAAAACAGAACTGCTCGGCAAGATCAAAGGACTGCTGGGCGGGCGGGCTGCCGAAGAGATCATCTTCGGAGACATTTCCACCGGCGCTTCCAACGACCTGGAGAAGGTGGCCCAACTGGCCAAAAATATGATCACCGTTTACGGCATGAGCGAGAAGCTCCCCAATATCTCGCTGGTGAACAATGCCAGCCCGGGATTCCTCGGTAACCCGCAGGGCATCGAGCGCCGCTCGGAATACCTCGAAAAGATGATTGACGAAGAAGTGAGAAGCATTATTAACAAATGTTACACGGAGGCCAAACAACTTTTGACAGAAAAGCGGGAATATCTTGAAAAAATGGCCGAAGTGCTGCTTGAAAAAGAAGTGATTGACCATAAGGAGATCGAGGAGATTTTGGGGGAGAAGAAGGGGAAGGGGTGAAGCGTGAACGGGTGAGATTGAGAAGGGCTGCAATGGTTGCAATTGGCAGTTATAGCTAAAATTCCCGATTCCTAATTTCCCGTTATCCAGTTCCTGTTACGTTTTGCGGGCATTAAACCTATTGAACCATTAAGCCATCGAGCCATAAAACCATTGAGCCATAAAACCATTAAGCCATCAAGCAATAGAGCCATCGAACAATAGAGCCATCAAGCAATAGAACAACCCCTCTCCCTTTTTAATCTTTGTAATTTTCAAGTTCCGTACTCAGGATATCATAAACATATTCTTCCGTTTCCTGTTGCCGGAAATCGAACCACTGCTGGCGGTATTCTGAACCTTCAACGATGTATTTGAAATTGGCAAAGGGGCTCCTGCGGTTAAGGGCATTGATGAGTTGACGTTGCAGGTGAGAATCATCCACTATGTCAACAAACCTCTCCATGATTCTGAAAGCTTCGTGAGGTTCCATGGGTTCGATGGCAATGCGGTTTTCCCAGTTTTCGGACTTTAATCCCCAGTCGTCTTCAGAAGCTCCTGTTGTCAGCTCATATTCTAAAGGGTCTTCGATCATCATCCGGGGTACGTCCTCCACTTCAAGTGTATCGGGATTAATATAACAGATCAGTCCGGCAAGAATGTTTTCCGCCACATCTGCAACCAACTTTTTGTACTTTTCAGGTATTTCAATCCTTTCGGGTTCTTCATAAATCTCATCCATAAAAAAACGATGAATTATTTCCAGTTTCTCCTTATCCTCCCTGACCGAGGAGAGGATAGCGAATATCTCGTCCAGTAATTGTTTTTTATTCATTTTGAAATATCATTAACTAATTCTACTATATCAAAAAGTCTCTGTTGCAACTTATTCTCAAATAAGGAGACTTTATACGGCCTTCCGTAATAGTGGAGTTGTATTTTTTTTGGTTCGGTGAGGAAGATCTTTTTCAGATATTCATCTTCCGACAGCACTTTTTTGAAAAGGTATTCAAGCTCGTAAAGATTAGCCTGTTTCATGTTGTTCCGGGCTTCGATGATTATGATGTAATTATCAGGTACCTCATCCTCATCGGTTAGCTCCTCATCTTCGTAAATCGCTTCCTCATTATTTTCAAGTAAATTTCGTGGGATAATCAACCCGCTTTCTGTAATGACAAGATTTTTAAAAAAGTCCAGGATTGTATTATTTTCATGCAAATATTCAGATGTAAACCGGTCAATGTCAAGATCATCCTTGATTGATGACGCTTTTTGTCCTACAGTGGAAGAATTTGTATCGAAATATGCGCATACATCTTTTAATGAGGCATACGGCTCAAATGTTTTATCTCCCAGAAAGTTAATGCTGCCAATTGCCCAGACGATAGCTGCCGCCCAGATGTTTGGCCGGCCTCTTTTGAAAATATTTTCATCGTACATGAGCAGTTCGTCAAATAAATCATTGCACAAACGCAGGTATTCCCCATCGAGATGCTCTTTGCAATATTTTTGATAAAGCGTTTTGATTTCCTTTGTTTTATCATTTTTCGGTGCACCCATTGTCCTTAAAAACTTTACAGTAAAAATAAGTATTTTTGTTTTGCGATCAGACCTTAAGAATTTGAATTGCTTCGTTTTCTTCGGTGACGTTATTGTACGAAACAAATTTCAAGGGGATATCGGGATATGCATTTGTAAACAGTCGGTATTTTGACTTTTTTAGATTTGCCGCACTGAATTTGACTTCAAGGGCAATAGGGGAACCGGTCAAGGGAGTGATTACAAAATCAATTTCTTTTTGGTCTGAAGTTCTCCAGAACTTGATCTCCTCTTCCCGGTAATTTTCAAGCAATCGCAGAAATAAATAATTATGGGATACCTGTCTTAAAAATATCGGATAATTCAGGGATTATCGAATTTCATTCCTCCCTCGGATCGGGCCTGAACGGCAGCTTCGCCATCTTTTCCGTTTCGATGCCGGCGTAGCCGAACTCTTCCACCACCTTGCCGAGGATAAGATAGACACCATGCCCGCGGAAGGGATATTTTTTCAGGACAGGGGGAAAGTGGACGGTGTCGAACATCTCGCCGGAAGGGTCGAGGAAGGTGGCAAAATGCATCAGCTCGCCTTTTACGGTCTTCACGTACTTGATGGTCACCAGCAGCCCGACAACCCTGATCTTTTTGCCGACCAGCCGGTTGAAGTCGCGGGCAAGCGCTTCGCCGCGGAAAGCGGTTTGCAGCATGTCGAAGTAAGTCATCGAGACCGGGAAATCCAGCAGCTCTATTTCGTCGTAAGCGTCTTCCAGCGGGTCGTTTTCCAGTTGGGGCAGTTTAAACTGTCGGGCATGGCTGTCGAAAAGCCGCAACCCCTTCGGCAGGGGCTTGTTTGTCTTTTGCAACAGGTGGGCCTCCCACAGCAGTTGCTGTTTGGATTTCCCGGTGAAGCGCAATGCGCCTGCACGGATCAGCAGGATCAACTGTTCCATTCCCGGCTCCACACGGCTGATGAAATCTTCCAGGCCGGTGAAATTGCCGTTTCTTTCCCGTTCTTCGATGATCTTCTTTCCCGTCGTTTTTTCCAGCTTGGAAATATGGATAAAACCCATCCGGATGTCCTTTCCCCGCAGGCACGTTTTGTATTCGCTGTTGTTCACGCAGGGAAGAAGGATGTTGCCGCCCTGTCGCCGGGCTTCGTTAAAATAAACCCAGCTGTGGTAGAACCCGCCGAAGTTGTTGATCACGGCTACCTGGAATTCCAGCGGAAAATAAGCTTTCAGGTAAAGACTCTGGAAACTCTCCACGGCGTAGGATGCGGAATGGGCTTTGGAAAACGAATACCCGGCAAAGCTTTCGATCTGTCGCCACACTTCTTTGGTGATATGCTCCGGATAGCCGCGTGCCCGGCAGTTCTCGAAGAATTTATCCACAATCCGCCGGAACTCTTGCTTTCCCCGGTATTTGCCGCTCATGGCCCGCCGCAGGACATCGGCGTCGGCCAGGTCCAGGCCGGCAAAATGATGGCACACCTTCAGCACGTCTTCCTGATAGACCATCACGCCGTAGGTTTCTTCCAATTGCTCTTTCATCACGGGATGGATGTATTTGAACTTGTCCGGATTGTGAAAACGGTAGATGTACTCCTTCATCATGCCCGAGCGTGCTACTCCCGGCCTGATGATGGAGCTGGCAGCCACCAGCGTGAGGTAGTCATCGCATTTGAGCTTTTTCAGCAGTCCCCGTGTGGCCGGACTTTCGATGTAAAAGCATCCGTTGGTCTCGGCACGCCGGAGCTGGGCTTTCACCCTGGGGTCGTTTTTGAATTTCTCAACCTTGTGGATGTCCACGTCAATATCCCTGTTTCTGCGAATGATATCCACGGCATCTTTGATGTGCCCGATGCCGCGTTGGCTGAGGATGTCCAGCTTCTCGAAACCCACGGACTCGGCCACATACATATCCCACTGAACTGTCGGGAACCCTTTTGGCGGCAGGTCGAGGGCGGTGTAACAGGTGATGGGCTTTTCGGAAATAAGAATGCCACCGGCGTGGATGCTGCGGATGTTGGGGAAATCGGTCATCAGCACGGCAAGGGAATGAATATGGCGGGTGATGCTGTTGCGGTCTTTCTCGGTGGCCGGGTTTTCCGTCAGCCGGTCAATCTCGGCTTTTGGCAAGCCGTGTACCTTACCCAACTCGCGATAAATGGACTTTCCCCTGAAGGTGACCGAAGTACCCAGCAGGGCAGTGTGTTTGCGGCCATAACGCTTGAAGATGTAATCAATCACTTCGTCACGGTCTTTCCACGAGTAGTCAATGTCGAAGTCGGGAGGGGAGCTGCGTTTGGGATTGATGAAACGCTCGAAGTAGAGGTTCAGTTCGATGGGGTCCACGTCAGTGATCTTGAGGCAGTAGGCCACCACGCTGTTGGCGCCGCTGCCGCGCCCCACATGGTAGAACCCGCGCGACATGCTGTAGCGGACGATATCCCATGCGATGAGAAAATAAGACGAAAAACCCAGCTTGTCAATGATGGCCAGTTCGCTTTTCACCCGTTGGAGGGCTGTTTTGTTGTTGCCATAGCGGTATTTCAGCCCATCGTAAGTCAGTTTTTCCAGTAATATTTTGTCGTCGTAACGGCTGCCGGTGAAAGCGGCTTTATTTTTTACACTGTCGTAATCGAAATCAATGGCACAAGCATCCGTTAGCTGCATTGTATTTTCGATGATCTGCGGGTATTGTGCAAAGGGCTGCCTGATAGCTTCCGGGGAGAGGAAGATATCATCGGGAGCCGCATACATCCCGGGTTTCAGGTGGCTCAACAGCAGGTTGTGGTCAATAGCGCGCAGGTTTTTGTGTAACCGGTAAGTTTGTTCGTCTGCAAAAGTCACCGGCTGCCGGATGACCATCCGCGAGAGTTCCTGCCGGGAATGCGACAGCAGTTTTCCTGTCTGTGAGGGCTTTACACCGGTGAATTCATTGTCTTTCAGTTTTCTCGGAAGCTTTTTTCCGAAAGGGTAGATAACAAAAACATTGCTGAAATCCGGCGCTGTTTCCGAGTACTCCTTTTCTCCGAGGTTAATACTACTTATGTATTCGTTCAGCTCGCGAAAACCCTCGTTGTTGCGGGCAATGCCGGTGAACAGCAGTTGGTCGCCATCCCTGAATTCCATTCCGCCGATGGGTTTGATGTTTTGTTCTTTGCATGCCTTCACAAAGTCAATCATCCCCGACGAGTTGTTGATATCGGTCAGGGCAAGGGCTTCCGCTTTCCGGCGGACTGCGGCCTCCACCAGTTTCTCCACGGAAAAGGTTCCGTAGCGTAAGCTGTAATATGAATGGGCGTTCAGGTACATTCACAAATCCTTTGTTGCCGGGTGATTGGATGTTTGGATGAATGGATGCTTCTTTTGTTTATTTCGCCTTGTTATCTCCATCCAATCATCCATCATTCCAACATTCCGGTTCAGATAATTTTCAATCACTTCCTTTTCGTCATTCGTTTTCGTAAATCGTCAATTGTTATTCACTACCTTCCCTTCCGCAAGACCTGACAGGATGCTGACCCACAAGGCTTTCGGAAGCCTGTCAGGACACCTTCCCCACACCACT
>JAADID010000046.1 GCA_013151505.1 Chlorobiota bacterium
CCATGAATGCTATTCTGGGATTTGCTGAAATTTTGTCTCAACGCATTAAAGACCCCGTACAACATGAGCACCTCGTATCCATGCAAAACAGTGGCAAAGCCCTGTTGAATCTGATTAATGATTTGCTCGATTTTTCCAAGGCAGAGGCCGGGAAACTGGAATTTCACCGACAAAGTACCGACGTTCGTTACCTTGTACACGACATTGAAAGTATTTTTCGTTTAAAAACCATGCAAAAAAATCTGGATTTTAAGGTCAGTATTGCCGAAAATGTTCCCCGTGACCTGTTTTTGGACGAGTTGAAGATACGACAGGTGCTGCTGAATCTTACCAGTAATGCCATCAAGTTTACAGAAAAAGGATTTGTGAAAGTTAGTGTGAAAGCTGAAAATATTGAGAAGGATACTATCGGCTTAGTTCTGGAAGTTCAAGACAGCGGAAAAGGTATCCCTCCGGCATTTCATAAAAAGATATTCAAGTTGTTTGAGCAGCAGGATGCAGAGATAAGTGCCCGGTATGGCGGAACAGGGCTGGGACTTGCCATCATTCAACAGATTGTATCACAAATGAACGGACACATTGAATTGATCAGCGAAGAGGGAAAAGGCAGCCTGTTCAGGGTTATCCTGCCCGACATTTCGTTAACCGGAGAAGAAGCATCCGGGAGGAAATCTGAAGAAGATATACATGAACCGGTGTTGTTTGAACCGGCCACAGTGCTCATTGTGGACGACACGGAAAATAACCGCCGGGTATTAAAGGGTTTTTTGGAAGATTTTCCTTTTACCGTCCTGGAGGCAAAAGATGGCAAACAGGCATTGGAGCATCTGTCCGACAAAAAAGTTGATTTGGTGTTTATGGATATCCGTATGCCCGTGATGGATGGTATTGAAACGGCGAAAAAAATACGCGCCCATGCGGAATGGTCGCATATCCCTATTGTGGCCCTCACTGCATCTTCCAGTAAATTTGAGGGTAAAAAGCTGGAACAGAAAAGATTTAATACCTATTTACGAAAACCGGCCTCTATGGCGCAAATTGAAAAAGTTTTGCGTAATTTTCTCCGGTTTGGTCCGGTGGTACAGGACAGGAAAACGATGGTTGCTCTTTCAGAAGGAACTCTGAAAAATTTCAATGACATTGTGGAAGAGTTGGAAAAAAAGGTGATGCCGTTGCAAAAGGAACTGTTGGGTATTAAACCCAGACAAAAAGTGCGTGCCATGGCACAGGCATTACTGGATATTGGAAAGATACTGTATTCAGCAGAGATCAAACGTTATGGAGAACGGCTAATGACCGCCAATGCAAACTTACAACTGGTGAAAGAAAAGGAATTAATTGAACAATTTCCGCAATGGTTAGATCAATTGAAAAAAGCTGTGTCAGAGAAGATGAAAAATGTTAAAAGAAATGATGAATAAAGCTGTCAGGTCAAATGCTGCGTTCAAGCTGCAAATGTAACTTTTTATTAATTTAATATTTTCACAATTTTATTCGGGATAAACTTTGAAAAATGACTATTCTTAAAAATACAACCGCAGCTATCCTGTTTTTATTATTCGCACTGATTATTGTTGGCGGAGTAAACTGGTATGCCATTGAAAGTATGGACACCTTGCTTAACAAAGAAAAAAGGGTCAGTCGTATCCGTGATATGATGCAAAAAACCGAAAAAGTTGAAAAACTGACAGCCCGTATAAATACCGGATATACCGGATTTTTGCTTACCGATAACGAAAAATTCCTGGTCCCCTTTGTAAAGGATATTCCCGCACTAAAAGAAGCCGTTGCCAATTTAACCCAATCTTCGGCTGATAATCCATTACAACAAGAAAATATAAAGCAATTAAAAATATTGCTTAACAGCCTTTCGACTTATGCAGAGAACCTTGTCCGAACTTACCGCGAAACAGGGGTGAAAGCTGCAGTTAAAACCCTGAACTCCTCTAAAGAACAGCAATTGTTAAAAGAAATTCAAAGGGTTTTTTTAAAAATTGAGAAGGAAGAAAGCCACTTGTTGGCACAACGTACAGCCAATGTTCGCCGCAGGGCAAAAATCATCTTTCACGTTCAGATTTTGGGTATGCTGATTATGATCATATTCCTGTTGCTGGCCTATTGGCTTATGAGAAGAGAGCTGATTCGGCGCAGACGTGCCCAGAAAGAAATTAAGCAGGCAGCCAAAGAGATGGATCGTTTTTTTGCCTTGCTTCCCGGTTTGTCGCTCATTGTTGGATTTAAAGGTAACGTGCATAAGCTAAATCCAAGATGGCAGCAGGAGTTGGGCTACACCCGTGAAGATCTGGATAAAATGCGGTTTTACGATTTGGTTCATCCCGAAGACAAGAAATTGGCCATCAATGCCGTAAAGTTCCTGCTCAGAGGAAAAACAATAACCGATCTGCAAATTCGTATGCTAACCAAACAGGGCAAATCCCACTGGTGGGCATGGGCTGCCGCTGCCGATATGAACAGAAAATTGATTTACACTTTTGCCCACAACATCGACGAATTAAAAACTATCCGGGAATCAATAGATATGCTTTCGGAACGTTTTCAGTTGGCTACCCGTATTGGGAAAATTGGTGTTTGGGACTGGGATTTGAAAACCAGGGAATTAGTAGTAGATGAAATTCTAAAAGAAATTTATGGGATAAAGCCGGGGGATAAAGATATGGCTCAGATGTGGGCCGGGAGAATTCATCCGGAAGATCGGTGTTTTATGCAGGATAGAATTCAGGAATGTATCCTGAACCATGAAGAATTGAGTGAATCTTTCCGGATTGTCCATCCCGTTGAAGGAGTAAAATACCTCCAAACCATTGGGAAGGTGATGTTTGACGAAAATGGAACCCCCTATAGAATGATTGGTGTAAGCTGGGATATTACGGAGAAAAAGAAAAATGAAATAGCTTTGCAGGAAGCTCGTGAAAAAGCCGAAAAAGCCTCCCACATTAAAAGCTTGTTCCTGGCCAACATGAGCCACGAAATCCGTACGCCCATGAATGCTATTCTGGGATTTGCTGAAATTTTGTCTCAACGCATTAAAGACCCCGTACAGCATGAGCACCTCGCATCCATGCAAAGCAGCGGTAAGGCCCTGTTAAATCTGATTAATGATTTGCTCGATTTTTCAAAGGCGGAATCGGGCAAACTGGAGTTATTCGAGCAAAGTACCGATGTTCGCTATCTCGTGCATGATATTGAAAGCATTTTCCGTTTGAAAGCACAGCAGAAACATTTGGATTTTGTTGTGGAAATTGACAAAAATGTTCCCCGTGATATGTTGTTGGATGAGATAAAAATACGGCAGGTATTGCTGAACCTGACCAGCAATGCCATTAAGTTTACCGAAAAGGGCAGGGTAAAAATCAGTGTGCGGTCCGATAAAATTGATGATAGCAGAGCCGACCTCATTTTAGAAGTGTCTGATACGGGAAAGGGCATCCCACCCGAATATCATGAGAAAATCTTTCAGCTTTTTGAACAACAGGATACCGGCATTACGCGGAAATATGGCGGAACCGGCCTGGGTCTGGCCATTTCCATGCAAATTGTTCAGTTGATGAAAGGGCGTATTGATCTAATGAGTGAGGAAGGGAAAGGCAGTACCTTTCGGGTAGTTTTGCCGGCGATTCCCCTTACAGGGAAAAAAGCTGTTCGAAAGGAATTGCCGGGGTCGGATTTGGAAAAGCTGGTGTTTGACCCGGCCACAATTTTAATTGTGGATGATACCCCAAGTAACATCGTAGTGTTAAAAGCGATGCTTGAAAACCAGCCGTTTGTATTGCTGGAGGCACAAAATGGCAGGGATGCCCTCGAAGTTA
>JAADID010000290.1 GCA_013151505.1 Chlorobiota bacterium
ATAGTATTCAATCCATTATTCTGGAAAAATACAAGAGGCTTGAACAAAAATGTGATTTTGTATTGATTGAAGGCAGTGATTACCGCACCCATTTGAGCAGTTACGAGTTTGACTTCAATGTCAGGGTAGCGACCAACCTCGGAAGTCCGGTTATTTCAGTTATAAGCGGGCAAAACAAAACAAAAGAAGAAGTTCTGGATGCCATTTATGTAATGAAAGATGAATTGGCTCAGGCCAAATGTATTCAACTGGGAACCGTTGTTAACAGAGCCGACCCGAAAGATGCCAAAGCTATTCAAACCATGCTGGAAAAAAACAGAACAGAGGGCTTTCTGGATTTTGTAATTCCCGAGTTACCCATATTGCAAAAAATAACAGTCCGTCAGATCAAAGATACATTACAGGCAAAACATCTTTACGGCCAGGAAGAATATCTCAATTATGTTGTAAACGATATTAAGATCGGCGCCATGGGACTGGATAATGTTCTTAAATATGTGAGTTCGGGTACCATGATCATAACACCTGCAGACAGACTGGATGTGATCGCTGCTTTGTCACTGACTTTGATTTCCAGGAATTTCCCAAAAATATCGGGAATATTGCT
This sequence comes from Chlorobiota bacterium, assembly GCA_013151505.1. GTDB lineage: Bacteria > Bacteroidota > Bacteroidia > Bacteroidales > F082 > JAADID01. Next base: position 608 of record JAADID010000290.1, read on the forward strand.
TACGGGAAATTGTGACCCCGCCCGGGAATTTATGAATGTATTGTATGGTTTAAAAGGAATGCCTATTTCTATTTTAAAGGTTGGCGATGATACTTACACAACGGCTATGAAAGTCACTCAAATAAAAGCTGTTCTGAAACCTGAAAATGAACAAAGGATTGCCACGGCCCTCGGCCATTTTGAAGAACATGTCAACATAAAACTGCTTGCAGAAAAAGTAACGATCAACCGTTCGGAGATCATCACCCCATTGATGTTTGAATACAAACTTTTTGAGCGGGCCAGAGCAGACCGGAAGCATATTGTTTTACCTGAGGGAACGGATGACAGGATTCTGAAAGCTACCGATATATTGATGCGAAGGAACGTTGTGGATGTCACTTTATTGGGAAATGAGGAAGAAATACTTAAAAAAGCCGAAGCCATGCGGATTAATCTCCGTAATGTAAACATCATTGATCCTTACGATAATGATTTGATTCCTGAATATGCATCAGAGTATTACCGTCTTCGTAAACACAAAGGGATTACCCGTGAAACCGCAAAAGACCTGATGTATGATGTAAGTTATTTCGGCACCATGATGGTATATAAAGGTCATGCCGACGGGATGGTGTCGGGAGCCACCCACACCACCCAGCATACCATCCGTCCGGCGTTTGAGTTTATTAAAACCAAACCCGGAGTGTCCATTGTTTCAAGCTCTTTCCTGATGTGCATGCCCGACAGGGTATTGGTTTACGCCGATTGTGCCGTAAACCCCAATCCTGATGCCGAACAACTGGCAGATATTGCCATAAGTTCTGCCGAAACAGCCATAAAATTTGATATCGAACCGCGTATTGCGATGCTTTCTTACTCTACCGGTGAATCGGGTAAAGGCACTGAAGTGGAGAAAGTGCGCAAAGCTACGCAGATTGTAAAAAAACGCCGTCCGGATTTAAAAACCGAGGGGCCTATTCAATATGATGCAGCCATTGATATGACAGTAGCCAAACAGAAAATGCCAAACAGCGAAGTGGCAGGGCACGCCACTGTTTTCATCTTTCCCGATTTGAATACAGGGAACAATACTTATAAAGCGGTACAACGATCAGCCAATGTTGTCGCCATTGGCCCTGTTTTGCAGGGGTTGAATAAACCGGTTAATGATCTGAGTCGGGGATGCCTTGTCAAAGATATTGTAAATACCGTCGTAATAACTGCTATCCAGGCGCAGGATATTCAAAAATAACGATTCAAAGGCTTGAAATATAATTTTTTATAATACATTTAGAATCAATGCCATTAAGAGGATTTTAATTTAAGACAGCAACTTTCTGACAATTTAGTCGTACAAGCCTTCAAGATTGTTTAGGAGGTTGCAGATGGATAGATACAGGTATTTTTTAGCAGGATTGTCATTAATTATTACATCTTTTCTCGGGGCGCAGCAAGTCGTTTCAACGGGAGGGGATTATTTTGAAACCAATAATGGTTCGATTTCATTTACCATCGGGGAAGTCGTAATTGAAACTATTGAAAATGGAGATAATTGTCTTACGCAGGGTTTTCAACAAAGTACTTTAAATGTTTTTACGATACTGGATGAAAAGCCAACCGGTAAACGTTGGATCGTTTACCCGAATCCCACAAATGATTATGTTAAATTAAGAATCCCTGACTACGAAGGATTAAGATATCAGCTTTGTACTTACAGGGGGAAAATCATTAAGGAAGGTAAGATAGAAAATACCGAAACATTGTTTTCGTTTATAGATTATCCGCTTGCCGCATTTCTTATCAGAGTGATAGACAATAACAGATTTATAAAAGTGTTCAAAGTAATAAAACAATAAAATCCAGGAAGAATGAAAAGATTTAAAACAGGAAGAACAAAAAGGTTCATGTTTGGAAAGAGAGGAAGTTTAAAATCAGGAATAATTGCTTTTTCGGTAATTGTTTTATTATTTAGTTTTCCATCTATTGACATTTTCGGGCAAATTCCGGCAACTTTTAAATATCAGGCGGTTGTCAGGGATGCCAACGGGGATATATTACCGGGACAGGATGTAGGCCTCAGAATCAGAATTCTGGAGGAGGCTGCCGATGGAAATTCTGTTTATGAAGAATCGTATATCGCTACCACCAATAATTTTGGAATTTTAAACCTTGATATCGGAAGCACCGATACAGCTTATTTTGCATCAATTGATTGGGGAGCCGGTCCTTATTATATCGAGATTTCCATGGATATCAACGGTGGAACCGATTACCAACTTTATGGTACCAGCCAACTGATGAGCGTACCTTACGCTTTGTATGCATTGCATGCCAAGACGGCGGAACATAGTGTAGATACATTATATGTTACGGATACGACAAATCTCTCATCCGGTGGAAGTTTTATTGCCAATGTTGTTGAAGATTATGGCGCTGTAGGGGATGGAGTGACAAGTGATGTGGTTGCTTTCAGCAATGCCTTTTCAGAAAATAATGATGTATTCGTACCTGCTTCAGATAACAATTATCTGATTACAAGTTTGACAATTCCACCCGGAAAAAGAATCTGGTTTGAAAAAGGTGCAATACTGGATGTAACAGGAACTCTTACCGGCGATAACACTGAAATAATTGCAGGAAATTACCAGATATTTACCGGCGGTTCAACGCTTTCCGGAACCTGGAAAAGTGGCATTGCTTACGATAACTGGCTTTCACCTCCGGGTCAATTACCGGGGATGAGCGCTATGGTTACCCCGGCAGATACCACCCGTTGGGGACAACATATAATTGTTTCCGATACCGCTTACGATTCTACCTGGGATAATAATATGAATGCAGCTACTAAAAATGCTGTTTTCGATAAAATTGAAAGTCTCATATTAATGAATACCAACGGGGGTAATTCCGGTTTCATTGCTAATGTAGTAGGAGATTACGGAGCAAAAGGAGACGGCACGACAGATGATGCCACAGCCTTCTCCAATGCCCTTTCCGAAAACAATGACGTTTTTATTCCGGCTTCCGCCGATAACTATCTGATATCCAATCTGACCATACCAGCCGGGAAACGGCTGTGGTTTGAGCATGGAGCCAAATTGGATGTTACGGGCACCATTACCGGAAACAATACGGAGATAGT
>JAADID010000169.1:0-2706 GCA_013151505.1 Chlorobiota bacterium
CTAAAACGCCGCACTTAACTTCAAATTAATCAGTCGCGGGGTGAGGTAGTTGGGGATGGCATACTGCCGGTTGGAAAAGTCCTTGATCCAGATGTAAGAGATGGTATTGAAGGTCTGGAACAGGTTGAACACTTCAAAGGTCAGGGTCATGTCGTTAAATACGCGGAAAGGATTCTTCTGCCCCATGTCGGAACTTTCGTTGATGAACTGCCATGAAAAGCCAATGTCCACCCTCCGGTAGTCAGGCATGCGCAGGGTTTGTTTGTAACGTGGCGAGTCGGGCGATCCGAAAGGTAATCCCGTTCCGTAAAGCAAGCGCAGGTAAACTTTCAGATACGGATTTTTGGGAATGTAATCCTGGAAGAAAATGGAAAAGTTTACCCGGCGGTCCGTGGGGCGGGGAATAAAACCGGGTTCTACGCGCACGCTGTCTGTGATCACATCTCCGGGGACACTTCCCGGAAAGACCGGATTGCCGTCGGCATCAAAATAATCGTAATAGTAATCACCGTAAATGTCTTCCTGGGTCTTCATGAACGAAATCGTCAGCCAACTGTCAACACCTTTGACGAATTCACCGTAAATTTTCAGGTCTATCCCGGCAGCATAACCTCTGGCCAACTGGTCGGCATAATAGCGGATCCTTACATTGTCCACCACATAAGGAATCAGGTCATCCAGGTATTTGTAATACACCTCGGTGGTAAATATGAAAGGCCTGTTCCATGCCTGGAAACGGTAATCGCTGCCCAGGATGAAATGAATGGATTTTTGTGATTTGATATCGGGATTCAGCGAGCCGTCAAAGTTACGCATCTCGCGGTAAAAAGGGGTTTGATAATAGATACCCGTGGCAAAGCGGAAAACGATATTTTGTTTTTTATAAGGTTTGTACGACATGCTCAAACGCGGGCTTAACAGGAACTCCGGATTAAAATCCCAGTAATTGGCTCGCAGGCCCGCTGTCAGGGTAAACATATCGTTGTTTTTCAAAACAAATTTCCACTGGTCGGAAAAATAAGCCGATAACCGGTTAATGGAAAGCTTGTTTTTGGAATAAGCATGATAGTAGAGTTCGAAAGGAGGATTTTTCGGATTGTCGGTACCGGGAACATTCCAGGGATTGGGAACGGAATACCCGGCAGAGTCAATCATTTCCCATTCGTCCAGCTTATCATCCACCCACTGGAACTGATAGCGGAATCCCCATTTCATGTGTTGTTTGTCGGTTACACGTGAACCTTTATGGTCGAGGTTAATAACAGTGGATTTAAAATAATTGCGGGCATGCTCCAGGTAGGTGCCGACGCCAAGGCTTTGAACCACATTCCCGAATTCATCACTGCCCGGATTGTTCTCAACCTGTCCCAGCCAGTATTGCCCCTGCACATCGTAAGTTTCCCTTTCATTGGTATTGAAAGCCGACGCGATCAGTTTGAGATCCAGGTTTTTTTTCGGCCTGAAGCCCAACGTGAGGCCGCCCTGAAGAATTTCATATTTATCGGCTTCCTGTCCGTCGAAATAGACTTTGAACCGCAACACTTCCTGAATGGTACCGAAGTCGGTTTCACGGCTTGAAGGAACTACAAGATAACGGTTATTGGAATAATAGCCAAGTAAGCTGAGTGACCATTTCGGATTGAACCGGTATTTGACCAGGGCCTGAACATCAAAAAAATCAGGCTTGTATTCAGCTTTGGTCTCCAGGCTGTTCAGCACATAAGAATTGGTTTTATAACGCCCTCCTATGAGGTAGGTGAATTTTTTATCGGCTGCCGTACCCCACAGGCTGAGTTGTGCTCCGAGAAGGCTCATGGCAAAGTATCCGCCGAATTCCTGCGGTGTTTTGTATCTGATATCCAGTACCGACGACATTTTATCTCCGTACTCCGCACCGAATCCGCCGGCTGAAAACAAAATGGACGACACCAGTGTCGAGTTGACAATGCTCAACCCTTCCTGCTGGCCGGTACTGACCAGGAAAGGGCGGTAGATCTCAATGTCGTTGACATAGACGCTGTTTTCATCAAAATTGCCGCCCCTTACCGAATACTGTGAACTGAGTTCACTTGTGGAAGAAACACCGGGAAGGGTTTTAATGAGGTCCGAAACCCCTTCGGTAAGTGAAGGCGCCAATGTGGCATTGCGGGGATCGAGCCGGACCATGTTCTCGGTGCGCAGCCGTTCGTCCCTGACCTCAAACCCCGGTAAAGTAGTGGAAATGCTTTTCAGCCGGATGTCAAGATGTTTGATTTCTCCTTCCTGCAGTTTCAGCGAAATGTGTTTGTCGGCATAACCGATAAAACTGATGGCCAGCGTAATTTCCCTGTTTGCCGGGACCTCAAGCCGGAACCATCCGTTTTTACCGGAAGTGGTCCCTTTTCTCTCACCCAGAATCGCTATGTTGGCAAGGTCAACAGGTTTGTTGAGCGAATCGGTAATATTCCCCTCAACCCATGCGGTCTGGGCCTGTACGGCAAAAGGAAATAAAAGCACAAAAATCAATAATATGTTGGCCTTTACGGGCATTGTTTTTGTTAAACTTAAAAGCCGCAAATATATTGTAATTCTTTCGAGGGAATAAGGGTAAAATTTGAAAACTTTTATGGTTCATTCATTAACCCAAAATTGTCATTTAAAATAAGCATTTAATAATTTAATTAAATAATAATGACATTTAATTTATTGGATAAGAGCTGACTAAAA
>JAADID010000169.1:2713-6420 GCA_013151505.1 Chlorobiota bacterium
TCCGAGGCCTCGGAATAAGATTTTCTAACGCGGGGTTAACCCACCTGCCCGACTGTCCCGAGACCTCGGGATCAGGCGGGGATACTCCTCATATCCCAACGCACTTGTCATTAGTTCATACTTCCTAATGACAAATCTGGGTTAACTTCCCTGGAAACGGAATCGGGATTAATAATAAATTTGACAAGGTCTGTCAGTTTTCCATACTTTTGCATACTAATCAATTTTTAAAACGATGCAGGTTACCAAAAACATTCCCAAGATAACAACCCATGTGCTGCAGGAAATGAAGCTGAAAGGGGAAAAAATAGCCATGCTCACCGGTTACGATTATTCCGTTGCGCGTCTGCTCGACGAAGCCGGAATTGACGTGATCCTTGTGGGCGATTCGGCCTCCAATGTGATGGCCGGACACAAAACCACGCTGCCCATTACCATTGACCAGATGATCTACCATGCTTCGTCGGTGATGCGGGCTGTTAAACGGGCACTGGTGGTTGTTGATCTTCCTTTTGGCAGTTATCAGGGGAATTCAAAGGAGGCATTGCACACGGCCATCCGCATTATGAAAGAATCGGGTTGTAATGCGATAAAGCTGGAAGGCGGTGCAGAAGTAAAGGAATCCATTGACCGTATTTTGAGTGCGGGTATTCCGGTGCTGGGACATCTGGGCCTTACGCCGCAATCCATCAATAAATTCGGAACCTATGTTGTTCGGGCAACCGAAGAAAGGGAAGCTGAAAAGTTGCGCAGGGATGCCAAGATACTGGAAGAAGCCGGATGCTTCGGGATCGTACTCGAAAAAATACCGGCTGCCCTGGCCGCAGAAGTAACCGATTCGGTTAAAATACCCACAATCGGCATCGGCGCCGGAAGCCATGTGGACGGACAGGTGCTTGTGTTGCATGACATGCTTGGGATCAACCAGGAGTTTTCACCACGCTTCTTGAGGCGTTACCACAACCTCCATGATGAAATGATCAAAGCCTTCCTGGCTTATATTCACGATGTTAAATCCGGAGAATTCCCTAACGAAAGGGAACAGTATTAGCAACAGAAATGTGATAATATTGGTTGGAATGTAAGAAACGGAATTTATGTAATCATCTCTATCAGTTACCTTGCCCTTCAGGGCAAGGAAGAGAAAAAGAGGAATGACAGGAACAGAAAATCTTTCAAAACGCATCCTTTACGAAGACAATCACCTGATCGCGGTAAACAAGCTGCCATCCGAGATTGTGCAGGCCGATAAAACCGAAGACAGGACCTTGCGTGAAGACATCCAGCAATACCTGAAAGAAAAATATGATAAACCGGGCAATGTATTTGCCGGTGTGATCCACCGCCTGGACAGGCCGGTGAGCGGAGTGGTGGTGTTTGCCAAAACAGGCAAGGCCCTCAGGCGGATGAATGAGCTGGTTAAAAACAGGGAAATAAAAAAAACCTACTGGGCCATTGTTAAAACGATGCCGCCGGAAGAATCGGGAGAATTGAAACATTTCCTCGTAAGGAACGAAAAACAGAATAAATCGTTCGTTTATAAAAAACCGGTTGAAAACAGCAAGGAAGCGATCCTGTTTTACAGGTTGCTGGCTGCGTCGTCAGATTATTATTTGCTCGAAATTGACCTGAAGACCGGTCGGCATCACCAGATCAGGGCACAACTGGCCGCAATTGGTTGTCCGGTAAAAGGAGACTTGAAATACGGTTTTCCGCGAAGCAACAAAGATGCTTCCGTCAGTCTGCACGCCCGTAGTATTGAGTTTGTTCATCCGGTAAAAAAAGAACCTTTGAAAATCGTGGCCTCCCCCCCTGATGACGCGCTTTGGAATTATTTTGTAAATGTCCTGTCGTCTCAAATAAAAAAATAAAATATCCGTTTTCTTTTTTATTTGGCTGTTTACTTATGAAAGCAGATGCAAGAGAATATCCTGAAACAGAAGAGAAGCTCAATGTAATAACCCACGGGACCGGCTTTCTGTTGAGTGTCGGGGCGCTGGTTGTTCTTGTTCTGCGTTCCTCACTTTTCGGAACTGCCGTTCACATCGTCAGCGCTGCCATTTACGGAACAAGCCTGGTGGTTTTGTATTTTGCCTCAACAGCTTTCCACATGGCGAAAGACCGGAAAGTCAGGAACCGGCTGAATGTTTTCGATCATGCTTCCATCTTTTTGCTCATTGCCGGAACATACACCCCTTTTGTGTTAGTCACCTTGCAAGGACCCTGGGGCTGGAGTATTTTCGGGGTCGTCTGGGGAATGGCCGTTGCAGGAATTATTCTGAAGCTCTTTTATACGGGCCGCTATAATTTGCTTTCCACAATTATTTATGTGGCGATGGGTTGGGTCATGGTCGTTGCCATCGTCCCGCTTGTCAGGGCGCTTCCCCTGGGAGGCCTGATGTGGCTGCTTGCCGGGGGAGTGAGTTATACGGTGGGCGCAGGTCTTTTTTTACTGAATAAACTTCCTTACAACCATGCCGTCTTTCATGTGTTTGTGCTCCTGGGCAGCATTTGTCATTTTGTAGCGGTTTACCGGTATGTATTGCCGTAAAACCAACGGGGCTGCCTGAAAAGTCACTCTTTTTTCCTGTTGATATAGTCCGATAGCGCTTCCACATATTTCTCAAAAGCGGCAATCCCTTTCGGAGTGATCCTGCAGGTAGTCAGCGGATAATTGTTCCTGAAACTTTTTTTGATGCTGATGTATCCCGCCTCTTTCAGCTTATTTAACTGAACACTCAAATTGCCCCTGGTTGCTTTTGTTTGCTCCAGCAAATACGAAAATTCTGCCGACTCGACGCTGATGAGAATCGAAACGATCGAAAGTCTGAGTTGCGAATGTAAAAGCGGGTCAAGGTCTTTAAACATGGCTTTGCAGTTTTTCTTTTGATTGAAGCATGTACCCGGGTATCAGATAGGCAACGATAATGGAAACGGCAACGGATAACAAAGAATATTCAGGCGCAATGAACAAGCTGACGATAGCGATTATCCAGGTAAAAATCCCTCCGATGATGAGCGGCCTGAATTTTAAAATGCCCCCGGATACAAACGACCCCATGCCGTAAAGCGCAACGATCAGGATATTTGACATTTCCCATGTTATTTTGCCTGTTCCCGCAATGAACAGGACGAAAAACAAACTAATTCCAAAACCTGCCCACAAATATATCATGGTGGTATCGAGATAGGTTTTTACCCGTTTCTCGTTTTTCATCCGGTATCCTTTTACGGATGCGGCTATTCCGCCAATGACCATTATCACCGGCCAGGGTAACCAGGGATTGCTGTAACCGGTGACCAAAAGGATAAAGTGAGTGAGACTGGCCAACAATACCAGCCATCCCCAAAGGAGAAAGAAAAAACTACTCTTGCCCAGCCGGGCTTTTGAGTTTTCAATCATTTCCTGAATCAGTATCAGGCTTTCTTTTTCGTTAAATTTGTTTTCCATTTCAGTTATTTTTATTGTGAAGTTCATGTGTTTTCTGATTTTTTTCATTGTTGACATAAAGCAACCCGCGGGCAATAAACCCGACGCCCATTCCGAGCAGTGTCCCGACAGCAACCTGGTTGTAATAAATGCCAATGGCTATTCCGATGAACATGCATCCGACGAAAATCCAGTTGGATGACCGGGTAAAAATGTTTGAATCCATTGTTTTGATATTTAAGTTTTATAAACAGGTTGCAAACATAAATAAGTTTAT
>JAADID010000147.1 GCA_013151505.1 Chlorobiota bacterium
GATAAGAGCTGACTAAAATGACAATTCGCATAATCCCGAAACTTCGGGATAGACAAATTGCTGCTCAATTTGTAAGATTTTCTAACGCGGGATTAACCCACCTGCCCGACTGAATCGTTAAGGCGGGGATACTCCTCACATCCCAACGCACTTGTCATTAGTTCATACTTCCTAATGACAAATCTGGGTAAACAATTGCCGTATAAAATATGCTTGTGAGAAATATTTTTCCGAATGCCGAACCCCGTGAATTAAATACTTTTCAGGACTATAACGAATAAAAATATGAAAATTTACGGGGAATAACAGACCTGTTTCACGGCCCATCAATAAAAGAAAATGCTATTAGACACTGATATTCATGCAGAAGGCATGGAGAAATGTTTATTTTTGCAACATATATTTGGATATACAACCGATCACGACTATTTTTGCAATGTTATTTACTTAACAAAAATATGAAAGATCATCAGGAATTATTGAACTTACCCCATAAAACCATTGAGCGGTTAAGCCAGTACCGGAGGGCTTTGCTATTATGCCTCGAAGATGGCAGAACACATATCTTTTCACATGAAATTGCAAAAATACAGCATATAACCCCTGTGCAGGTCCGGCGCGACCTGATGCTTATTGGTTACTCGGGAACATTGCGAAAAGGTTATAATATCCGGGAACTGATTGATTTGATCGGTGAAATCATAGATTCGGAGGAGATGATCAATGTAGCCGTTGTCGGCGTGGGAAACCTGGGACGTGCCCTGATAAAATATTTTAATGGCAAACGGCACAAACTGTATATTGTTGCCGGTTTCGACATCAATCCAGAAAAGATCGGAAAAATCATCAACGGGATTCCCTGTTTCGGCACGGAAGATATGGACAGGGTTGTTCGTGAAAAGAATATCAAAATCGGAATCTTAACCGTTCCGGCAGCAAATGCCATTGAATCTTCAAAAAGACTTGTTGATGCCGGAATAAAAGGAATCGTTAATTATACACCCAAACCCATCGAAGTGCCTGATAATGTTTACCTCGAAGAATACGATATGGTGACTACCCTCGAGAAAGTGGCTTTTTATGTGAAAATGGCCGAATTGAAGGGGGAAAAGGTGGAGGGAGGAAATTAGAATTCAGAAAGCAGAAGAATCCCAACTCCAAACTCTAAACAATTGTTATCCTTGTCCCGCCGTTGTCCACACCCAGCAATTTTGTGTCGGTGATGATCGTGTCTTTGCCGCTGCGTTCGATAAAATGGATAGCCGCCCTGATCTTCGGTGCCATGCTACCTTCGGCAAACTGCCCTTCCTCAAGATATTTTTTGGCTTCGGAAATACTCATCCTGTCAATGGTTTTTTCCTGAGGGGTATTAAAGTTCAGACAGACTTTCGGCACATCGGTAAGGATAAATAACTTGTCAGCCCGAATCTGCGAGGCCAGCAAGGCAGAAGCCACATCTTTGTCAATCACGGCGTCAATACCCTGTAATTTATTTTCCGCAACATAATAGCAGGGTATCCCTCCCCCGCCTACGGCAATGACGATATGTCCTTCGCGGGCGATCTTTTCAATGGAGCGACGGTTAAAGATGACCAATGGAGTGGGTGAAGCCACCACTTTGCGCCATCCCCTGCCGGCAGGATCTTCCTTAAAAATCACATTTGATGTCTTGCTTATCCTTTCGGCTGCCTCCCTGGTGAAATAGGGGCCAATGGGTTTTGTCGGGTTTTTAAATGCATCGTCATCTTTGTTCACAAGAACCTGTGTGATAATGGAAATAATGTCCCTGTCGAGGTCTTCAGCCACTAATACGTTACGCAATTGTTGTTCAAGGATATAACCGATAAAGCCCTGGGAATAGGCCACACTGACATCCAGGGGCATATCGGGGATTCCGTATTTTTCGTGTCCGGCCGAATTAGCCAGCAGGATATTACCCACCTGGGGCCCGTTTCCATGTGTCAATACCAGGTTGAAATTCCTGTCAATCAGGTTGATCAGGTTTTTGCTTGCCTCATAAGCATTTTGCTCCTGCTCCTCAATGGTCCCTTTTTGGCCGGCCCTCAAAAGGGCATTTCCTCCAAATGCTACAACTGCTAATTTACTCATATACAAGTATGTTATACTTCCTGTGTTTTTTTAAAAGAGCCAAAAGTAAGACAAATTTTTTAATGACAGATACTTTGTAAAAATACTGGACAGCCATCCGTATTTTTGTGATTTTTTTAACTTGCAGGCATTAAAAACAAGCACATCATGCCGGGACGGAAAATATTATTTCGATTCACTGCTAAAAATATCACCGGCTTTATTATCGCTCCACTGCTTTTCATTTTTGTTGTTTTTTTTCTTGACCTTGAACCCGGAAAGCCCCAGGTTACGTACACACTTGCCATTACCCTGCTGATGGCCATCTGGTGGCTGACCGATGTGATCCCCATGTCAATTACCGCCTTACTGCCCGTGGTTTTGTTTCCGCTTATGGGCATCATGAACGGAAAAGATGTATCGTCAACCTATTTCAATTATGTGATTTTTCTGTTCATAGGCGGCTTTCTCGTTGCGTTGGCCATGGAGAAATGGAACCTCCATAAACGCATTGCCCTGCGCATTTTGCTGATCACCGGGACCGGCCCGTTACGGCTGCTTTTCGGATTTATGTTTGCCACGGCTTTTCTTTCCATGTGGATATCCAACACGGCCACGGTCATGATGATGCTGCCCATCGTGTTATCCATCATAAGCAACCTTGAAGAGCATGTGGATAAAAAAGATATCTCCCGTTTTTCAGTGGGTATTCTCCTGGGAGTGGCTTACGGCGCATCCATCGGAGGTATTTCCACACTGGTAGGCACCCCACCGAATCCGATTTTTGTTCAGGTGCTGGATATCATGTTTCCCAAAGCTCCCGACATCAGTTTTTCCGACTGGTTTCTTTTCGCTTTTCCCATCAGTATGATCATGTTTTTATTTGTCTGGCTTTTCCTTTATTTCAGTTTCAGGCCTTCCTCCTCATGGAACATGCTGAAAGATATCAGTTTTAAAAAGCAATACGAGGAACTGGGAAAAGCAGGTTTTGAAGAAAAAGTAGTACTGGTTGATTTTGTTGTCCTTGCGGTGTTATGGCTGACACGGAGCGGGATTACCATCGGCAATACGGTCATTCCCGGCTGGGGAAGCCTGTTTAACAATCCTTCATACATCAACGACGGAACGGTGGCCATCGCCATGTCCCTTATCCTCTTTCTGATCCCTTCCAAAAAAGGAAAAGGGAAACAGATGATCCTCGACGGAAAAGTAATACCTAAACTTCCCTGGGGTATTTTGTTATTATTTGGCGGTGGTTTTGCCCTGGCCAGCGGTTTTAAGGAGTCGGGGTTATCGGAATGGTTTGGCGAGCAGATGAGTGTTTTTGCCGGACAACCTCATCTCTTGATGATCATCACCGTTGCCCTGGGGATGACTTTCCTGACAGAAGTAACGTCAAATACGGCTACCACGCAGTTGATCCTGCCTATCCTTGCCGGACTGTCCGTCTCGTTGCATGTGAACCCGTTACTGCTCATGTTGCCTGCCACCATCAGCGCTTCCATGGCTTTTATGCTTCCGGTAGCCACCCCTCCCAACGCCATTATTTTCGGCTCCAAAAGAATTTCAATCAGTACCATGGCCCATGGCCCGAACAGGCTTTATAATCAACCTGTTCGGGGCGGTTATCATCACGCTGCTGACCTACTATTGGGGAACTACCGTTTTCCATTTCAGCCCGGATGTGATTCCGCATTGGGCATTGACGAATTAGTAGCGGAAATACCAGAACACATTGCGATTATTCCCGTACCGGCGACTTCAGTCGCCGATTCAAGCGGTTTTTCGGTATTTGGTTTTCGGCGACTAAAGTCGCCGGTACGGTTTATTCCTATCTTTGTTTTCGGAACCAACAAGATACCGTGAATGAAAACCGCTAAAAATCAGAAAAAGGCTTACCTGTTTGCTTTGCTTGCCGTATTGTTCTGGTCAACCATGAGCTCGGCATTCAAAATTACGTTGCGGCACATTGCGTTTGACCAGATGCTTTTCTGGGCTTCGCTTGTCGGAGTGGTCACATTACTGGTCATCAACCAGGCAGGGCCGAAAAGAA
>JAADID010000082.1 GCA_013151505.1 Chlorobiota bacterium
TTGAACATCAAAGCCAATGCGATTAATGATGATATGGTAAAAGGCATCAGGCGTTTGATTATCGAAAACAAAGGGAAATGTCCGATATCCGTAAAGATTAGTGATCCTGACAATGGCAAAACCTTTGTGATGAAAACCACCGCTCATACCGTAGAACCACGCTCGTTCGCTCATGAAATAGAAAAGCTCGGTGGGGTGACGGTGAGTATTGGGTGAGGGGTTGGCCGATCTTTTATGTCTTCAATGATTTCCGGGATGCTAAAAGACGGTTTGTATTGTTCCATCAGAGCGTGCGGCATGCTTTAAGAATCAAAATGCCGCGAATGCACGAATGGTTTTTTTCGGCGACTGAGGTCGCCGTTACAATTCGTACATTGGTGGAAAAAAATCATAACCAATCTGCATTAAATAACGATTGCATTTCCGTGCTTATTAAGAAATTAGATCATGTATAAATTTTATCCTTTTTTCACAACCCAAATGCTATTCTTTCATTATCTTTGCGGCTTTCAAATCATAAAACAAATATCATGGCACTTGAATTTACACTTGAATTTACAGACGGGAATTTTGAAGAGCTCGTATTAAAATCAGATAAACCGGTAATCGTTGATTTTTGGGCAGTGTGGTGTGGCCCGTGCCGTATTGTTGGCCCCATTGTCCAGGAGTTGGGTGATGAATTTGGCGATAAGGTGCTCGTCGGAAAACTTGACGTTGACCACAACCCGAAGTCCGCAATGAAATTCGGAATCCGTAATATACCAACCATCTTGTTTTTTAAAAATGGCGAGGTGGTTGACAAGCAGGTGGGCGCCGTGCCCAAAGCGGTACTTGCCAAAAAGCTGGAAGCTTTGCTTTAGTCCGGCATCCGGAATCAGAAAATAAAAGGAAGGCTGTTTTGTTTATAGGCAGCCTTTTTGTGTGAAAACAATAATACATCTTAATAATGGCTTATTCAATTGACAGAGACCGGTTACAACAGTTCAACTCACTGGAGTTCCTTGCCCGCCAGGTAGTTGAAGGCTTTATCACCGGTCTTCACAAAAGCCCGTTCCACGGCTTCTCGGTTGAATTTGCCGAACACCGCCTGTATAATCCCGGCGAGTCTGTCCGTTTTGTTGACTGGAAACTGTACGGGCGTACCGACAAACTTTTTGTCAAACGTTTTGAAGAAGAAACCAATCTCCGCTGCCGGATCATTATTGACCGCTCCTCTTCCATGTATTTCCCGCCAAAGGACAAGGCCGACATCAACGACCCCAACAAGGTGACGTTCTCGGTGTATGCTGCCGCCGTCCTGCTCAACCTGATGAAAAAGCAGCGGGATGCCGTGGGTATCACCACCTTTACCGACAGCATTGACCTGCACACCGCCTCACGGTCAAGTGCCGTACATCACAAATATCTTTACACGGAACTGGAAAAGCTGCTCGATCCCAAACCCGCCAAAGAGCAATTGACTACAAATATCACCGGTTCATTGCATCAAATCGCCGAAATGTTGCACAAAAGGTCGCTTGTGATCCTGTTTTCCGATATGCTGGATGATACTCATAAACTGGATGAGATATTTTCGGCACTTCAGCATTTTAAACATTACAAGCACGAGGTTATATTGTTCCATGTGATGGACAGGAACCTGGAAGAATTCCTTGACCTGGATGACCGTCCTTATCGCTTCATTGACATGGAAACCAAAGAAACCATTAAGCTCAATCCGGTGGAAGTGCGTGAAAAATACACACAGGCATTCAGCGAAGTAAGGAAAGAACTTGAGATGCGTTGCGGCCGTTACCAGATTGATTATGTGCAGGCTGATATCAATAAGGGGTTTGAAGGTATCCTGTTGCCCTATTTGTTCAAAAGGGAGCGGCTGCATTAAGTATTTTTTCACGCAAAGGCGCCAAGGCGCGATGAGAAACTATGTTGAATTCCTTTATTTTAACTCTGTGGCTCCACGACATTGCTTGAAATGTTAAAGTCTCACAACCAACTGAATCTTCACTTCTGTTTTTGCATTTCCGTTGATCTCATCTGAACCCGACCCGATCGTTTTCCTGTCAAAGAAAACTGTCCGTGCAAGCCGGAACCAGATGTCAAGCTGTTTGAATGCCCTGTACCTCAAAAGCAGGTAAACCCGTTGCCCGTTATCAAAATAAGCCGGCACACTGAAAGCGTACAACACATCATTTTCATAGGTGTAGATACGGCTGTTGTAGCCATCCGTGGAAAATAATGCATAACGGAAAGTGATATCCAACGGGAAATGTGCAGGGCGGTAAAGAATGTCCTGGTAAAGCAGGTAACCGTTTTCGGCCTGCTCGAATTGTTTATTATAAAAAACGTACTCCAGCCGGTTTTTAAAGATCAGGAAATCAAACACCTGATAGCTAATAAAAAACCGGAACTCATTTCTTGTGACGTCGGCAAGCCGGGCCGTATAATCGTAGTCGCCTTTATAATTTTCCTGCTTGAAAAGATATCTGAAGCGGAAATAAAGGTTCAGGTTCCTTGAGGCCGTGTAATTGATCTGCATCAGGTAATCCCTTCCTACTGATGGACTGTCCGTACGGTATTTGAGCCAGGGAAAATTGAAATAATCAAGATATCCGGTTATGTTCACTCCTTTATACACCAGTGCTTTGAACCCGAAATAAATCCCCTGTTCGGCAATGAGACTGCTGGTTTCGGCAACCGGGTTATTGAAAAGGTTAAAATACTTTTTACTGTAATTGTGGTAGAAAAGAGTAAATACGAATCTGTCTGATAAAAATGCATTCATCCCGCCCACTCCGGCCCAGCCGCCCGTGGAAGCATACGATGCCTCTCCGAAAAAGCTGACCTTGTTGAGATTCAGGTTCAGGTCGGCGCCGTAATTCATCAGTTGGTTTCCGGAAAAGTTAAATATTTTGTAAAGGTTCTCCTGCATGGCCAGCGGTGTGCTCAACCGGGTTTCAAAGGCTGTTGCCCCCAGTTGAAATATTTTGTACGCGTAGCTAATCCTTCCCCCGGCATTGGTGATCGTCATTTCATCTTTTTTCAGCAGTTCATTGATGGTCCGGTGCAGCCCGGTTTCGGGGAGCGACCCGGCTTCTTCAATATTTATAACCGGATTAAGGTTAATGGATGCATCTACCTTGTTCCGGGAGTAAAACCCGGTGAGTGCCAATCCCTTCCATTCCAGTGTTAAAGCGGCACCCCTGAAAAACCGGTTTTCATTCCGTGAGGTGTTTGGCCGGATACCTCTGCCGTATCTTTTGATATTCAGCGCTTCTGCAGATTTCCCGAAAGCCAGCCCCGACCAGAGGGTGAGCCCCTGCCCGAATTCCAGGTGATAATCTCCCAAAACAAGCGCTTTAACGATTCCCATATCGGCCACATAGACATATCCCGAGAAAAAGTCAAACAGATTACTTGTTTTGTTCCCCACAAGGGTGTTGATGCTGTCGTTCAGCTTGCTTTTCAGAAAGACCTCACCCGCATCTTTGTCAAAGGTAAATCCAAATCGTATCTTGTTTTTGTAATTGAATCCGTACCGCAGATACCATGCCTGCATGTTGCCCAGATAGGCCGAACCGGGATAATCGAGTGCCGAATCAACCGGTATCAGAAATCCTGCCGGCTTTTCAAAATATTGGTTGTACCGGGCAACAAGCTGATGTTTGCCGTACTTGAAAATATTTTTCGGCTTCAGGGAATGACTTTTCTGCACAGGTTTTACCGTAACAAAAGGCAAAACGATGTTGATAGTCTCCCTGTCAAAACCAGGTATATACCTTAGTTCATAAACAGAACCCAGTTGCCCGTTTTTCCGGATGTAGGCTTTCAGGTTGTTCAGTTGCATTTGGTTGATCAGGTAAAGATCGAGCAGTTTTTCCGGTTGGGAATTCAGGTTCACCGGATTGTGATAATAGTACACGAAATCATCCAGCAGATCGCTGTAATCCAGGTTCAGGTCGGTGTTTTGAGCGATCCGTTCCATCCGGTCGGTGATGAGCTCCAGGTTGTTCACATTCACAGTGTCATTTTTCTGCGCTAATGAAAAAAACGGACACAAAACAAGCAACAATACCATACCGGCACCGATCAGGATAAAATAATTAATAATTAAATCTTATGTTTTTTTGTCCATCTTCCATTTCCATTAATCCTTTGCTATTCTCCATTTTTCCGGTACTATCATCACCAGCAGCACCCTAAACTTGCTATATGACTAAATCGTCAACGCCACTGAAATACATGAATAAAAGGCCGCGAATGCACGAATATTTTAATCTTCACGAATGGAAAACTTCACCCGGACGGGTGAAGTGGGATTCGTGTAAATTAGTGCATTAGCGGCATTTAAAAAATATTTCCATTATTCGGTAAAACAAATTCATTCTGCAAGTTATCTTTCTTAATGTTTGATTTTTTAAATCATGAGTACTTTATCCCCTTCTACAATCCTGCTTCCATTTTCTATTTTCCGTTACCTATTTCCCATTTTTCATTCTCTAAAACCTAAATACCAGTGACGCCTGTGGCGAGATGCCGAGTGTCTGGTGCATGACAGCCGAGATGTCAAA
>JAADID010000047.1 GCA_013151505.1 Chlorobiota bacterium
CACCAAAAGGTTATGTCCAACTTGATAAGATCATGCAACTGATAAAAGGAGGTTCATCTTTTGAAGCCAACAGAATTTTAGGAAGAACCGGCACCTTTTGGATGAAAGACAGTTATGATCATTATATCCGGGATGAAAGAGATTGGGAAGAAATTCTGGAATATATAATTTACAATCCGGTTTCTGCCGGTCTGGTGGATGACTGGAAAGACTGGAAGTATACATTTTCTAAATACTGTGATTAATCACCTTAACTTTTAGGCGCCTAAAATCACCTTTACGAGAGGTGTGTCAACCGTACCGGCGACTTTAGTCGCCGACCCGAAGAAATAATATATAGAAAATAACATTGCTTGTAATCAGGCGACTGAAGTCGCCTCTACATCGACAACGGCGACTAAAGTCGCCGGTACGGATTCCTATCCACAATCTTCTCAATCACCTCCATAGGTTTTTCAAACCGGTTCGCCAGCATCATAGCTGCAATGACGTAAGGTTTGTATCCGGCCTCCCGGTAAGTTTGCAGGCGGTACCTTTCAAACACCCCGGCGCTGACTTCTCCTTCTTCGCAGGAGACTCCCGAAATATCTGCCGGAAGACAATGCATGTACAACGCATTTCCATTTTTCGTCAGCTTCAACAGGCGATCGTTGAATTCCCAGTCTGTGTGCTGTGCGTTTTGTTTAAGGGCTTCTTTTTCCAGATCATCCAGGCCTTTTGTATCTCTGGCTTTTAGCAGCTCGGTACGTTTTTTCATCACCTCATAAGGAGCCCAGCTTTTCGGGTAAACAATGTCTGCATCCTTTACGACTTCTTCCATGGAATGGCTGACGGAAAAACTACCGCTGCTTTTTTCCGCATTCGCACGTGCAATTTCAACAATTTCAGGGATCAGCTCATAACCCTCGGGATAGGCCAACTCAATGTTCATCCCGAAACGGGACATCAGGGCAATGACACCCTGCGGTACCGATAGCGGTTTTCCGTAGCTCGGTGAATAGGCCCAACTCATCACGATCTTTTTCCCTTTCAGGGCTTCAAGTGAGCCGAAATGCTGTTGCAGATGCAACAGGTCAGCCAGAGACTGTGTGGGATGGTCCATGTCACACTGGAGATTAACAATCCCGGGACGCGTAGGCAGGATGCCCTCGCGGAATCCTTCGTCCAGCGCCTCGCCAACTTCCCGCATGTATTTGTTACCCTCGCCGAGGAACATATCATCGCGTATCCCGATAATGTCGGTCAGGAAAGATATCATGTTAGCCGTTTCCCTGACCGTTTCGCCGTGCGCAATTTGTGATTTTTGTTCATCCAGGTCCTGTACGGTGAGCCCCAGCAAATTGGCTGCCGAAGCAAAAGAATAACGCGTACGGGTGGATTTATCCCTGAAAATGGAGATGGCCAGGCCCGTATCAAACACTTTCGGGGATATATTCTGGTCGCGTAATTTTTTAAGCAGTAATGCCAGTTCCAGAATCGTTTTTAATGCCTGGTCACTTTTTTCCCAGGTTAGCAGGAAATCTTTTTGGTATAAATCGTTCATGATTTCTTTCTTTATATCCCAGCCCTAAAGGGCTGGGTTACTGATTTGTTTCATAGCATAATATTAAGAACGCTGTCAGTTTCCCTCCCGATAGCTATCGGGATTAGGGCGGGGTCTTATCTCCAAATCCCTCTCCTAAAACTCCCATGCAAACGCTGCATAAAATGCAGAAGCCGCCACCAAATCACTGACAGGCACTTTTTCATTGGGAGCGTGGGCCAGCGCCTCATTTCCCGGGCCGAAACCAATGACAGGAATACCGTAAATCCCGTTGATGGTTACTCCATTGGTTGAAAATGTCCATTTCCCGATTTGGGGTTTTTTACGAAACAGCTTTTCATAAGCACTGATACCTTTTTTGACCGCTTCATGGTTTTCCGGGATTTTCCAGGTCGGATAATATTTCTCCATCCCATATTCCAGCCCGGTATAGGCATTCTCTTTGTAATCAAGCACTTTCACTTTAGCGTTCATTCCTTTCACCAGTTCTTCGATCTGGTTGACGGCCAGTTCGCGGGTTTCACCCCAGGTCAGTCGTCTGTCGAGGTGAATGCGGGCATAGTCGGCCACTGCGCACAACGAAGGGCTTCCCGATACGAATTCCGAGATGGTCACGCTGCCTTTCCCGAGAAATACATCCGTCATCAGCCGTTCATTCAGCTTTTCTATTTCCAGTGCAATTTTTGAAGCCATGTAAATTGCATTCTTTCCTCTTTCAGGCGCCGAGCCGTGTGCCGAGAGCCCGAAAAATTCGACTTCAATTTCCATCCGTCCGCGGTGTCCGCGATAAATGTTCAGGTTTGTGGGTTCGGTGCTGATCACTACGTCGGGCTTAATCCCGTCTTCTTCGATGATGTATTTCCAACACAGTCCGTCGCAATCCTCTTCCATGACGCTGCCCACAAACAGTATGGTCAGGTCTTTGTCAAAGTTCAGCTCTTTCAATATTCTGCCAGCCGTAACAAACGCTGCCGGACCGCCTTCCTGGTCCACCGAACCGCGGCCATGTACAAAACCGTTTTTTATTTCTCCGCCAAGCGGATCAAAATCCCACTGATCCGGATTACCCAGGTCAACCGTGTCCATGTGGCCGTCAATGGCCAGAATACGCTTTCCGTTACCTATCCGTCCGATCACATTGCCCAGCCCGTCAACTTTTACTTCATCAAATCCGGCTTCCTCCATTTGTCGTTTCAGTTCCTGCTGAACCTGTTCTTCTTCCCTGCTCAATGATTTGATCTTTATCAGGTTTGATAAATTCCGGGCAGTGTAATCCCTGTGTTTTTCAGCTAATTCCAGTGTTTTAGCATACAAATCTTTCATTTTAATTTATTTATCTAATAATACTTGCCAATAGCCCCCTTTGTCCGGTCCAATGCGCTTAATGACTTTTCGTGCTTTCAACTTTTTGATATTGTTTTCCACGGCAGTTGTGCTGATACCTATTTTGTCAGCCATCTCCGGTATAGAAATAAAACGATTTTTTTTCATCAGATTAATAATCTTTAGTTGGTTTTCACCCAACTTTTCACCCAACTTTTCACCCAACTTTTCACCCAACTTTTCACCTGTTTCAGTAACATCTTTTTTTGTAACTTCATCACTACTTTCCCATGGTCTGTCACCTTCTTTCTTAACAAAAATCACAGCCAATCCTCCCCATTTACTTTCAAAAACAGGTTCGGGCACACCTGCTTGTTTACAGTATTCCACAATATTTACCGTTCCACGGCCCCAGGTTTCAATATAACCAGCCCTGAAAAACACTTTTGCAATATCAGGATTGTAAGGTTCATGCAGTATTCTCATTGTGCTTTTCCTTAAGATTAAGGATTCATTTATTTGTCTTATCCGGGTTGATAGATGAATTGAAAACCACCAATTTTTCCCAATCAATGGCGCCATCCTCTTTACAAAAGTTTATGCTAAATTCTCTTGTGAAATTATTTATCATTCTGGAATATGAATCCAGAAACTCTTCGTTTCTTTCTTTTGATTTATGTCCAAGCGGCTCGATTATTTCAGTATAAAGTTTTTCATTTCCGGAAATATTGTG
>JAADID010000120.1 GCA_013151505.1 Chlorobiota bacterium
GTACCCGTGGCAGTGAACTGGAAGGGTTCAGGGCGTTTGGCAGCGTTACGGCTCATCTGATCCAAAAGTCGCATGTCCCCGTACTTGCCATTCCCAAATCTTTTGATGCCATGAACTTCAGGCCACCGAAAAATGTATTGTATGCCACAAATTTCGATACCAGCGATTTTGATGCATTGCACCGGCTGGTAAACTTCGTAAGGACATTTAATGCCAAAATATATTGTGTGCATGCTGCATTTGAAGAAGCAGGTGAATTGGATGAAGCCCAGCTTCGGAAAATAAAGACTTACCTGTTTCAACTGATTGACACCTATCATATTGAATGCGGGTTACTTGAAACTTATGATATACAACAGGGTATTGAAGACTTCATTGAAGAACACAACATCGATGTACTGGCTATGACCACCCGTAAAAGAAATTTCATCACCCGGTTGTTTCAACCGAGCATGACAAAAAAATTCCTGTTTCAGACCAACATCCCTTTACTGGTTTTTCAGTCACTCCAGTAATCGGATAAGATAACATAAACCACTACAGTTCCAATAAAAGCCCCGCAAAGCAATAGATTGCATTCCCTGGTAAAAAGGCGGAAAGCAAGAAAGATGCCGATGATTAGCAGGATTATCCTGCCATAATTATTTTTGAGAAAATTCAGCAGTTTTGGTCTCATCATTCCGGATAAAAGGCGTCTTCAATATGGTTGATCCTGAACTCGTTTTTGTTCAGGATGATGGAGATGATATCGAACCGGCTGTTGACGTCCAGGTCTTTCTCTTCGAGGTAAGCTTCGGTAGCCCGTATCAGGAATTTTTCTTTTGCAGGCCCCACATCTTCTTCGGGTTCGCCGTAGCGGTCGCTGCTCCGGGTTTTCACTTCCACAATTACCAGTTCGTCGCCGTCCATGGCGATGATGTCCACCTCATCGTGACCGTGCCGCCAGTTGGTGTCCAGGATGCGGTAACCTTTTTCTTTCAGGTATTTCCGGGCAAGTTCCTCTCCCCTTTTTCCCAGTGTGATGTGTTTTGCCATTGATGATGTTTTGATTTCACGCCATGACGCAGCGATTGCAGCGTGGATTATCCCTGCCTTAAAAGGCAGGGTAACTGATTTGTTTCATTGTTTAAAATATTTTTCGCTATCAGTTTCCCCGCCCTTCAGGGTGGGGGTTTTCTCTCCTCTCAATCATCCAACCATCCATTCATCCATCACCCCAATATTCTATCATTCCACAAACCCAACCTTCACCTTCTTCCCCACCTCCATCTCCGTCTCTGCACCCATAATCAGTGGACGGTTGTCAACAATATGACCTGCCGGAAAGCCGAAACAAACGGGATAGCTGTACTCATCAACCGCCTCCCGGATGATTTCCTCGGCTGTTTTCCCGAAAGAGATTTCGTTGTCGTTCATTTTCGTCATGCCGCCAATAATTAATCCCGCCAGATCTTTCAGAATGTTTGCCCTTTTCAAAGCAACCATCATCCGGTCAATGTGATAAAGGTACTCTTCCAGGTCCTCAAGAAACAGAATTTTGCCTTTTGTTTCGGGAAAGGAACGACTGCCTAAAAGACTGTACAACACCGAAAGATTGCCTCCTGCAAGCACACCCCTGGCCGAACCCTGCCTGTTTAGCGGATGTGAATCTATTGAATAGTCAGGAAAACCGCCTTCCAGCACATCGAACATTCCCTCGATCGCTTGAGGTTTGTTTCCGGCAAAATTTACGGGCATTGTGGCGTGTAATGTCTGTATCCCAAAATTGCGGTTGATGTGACTGTGGAAAACCGTGATGTCGCTGTAACCGATGATCCATTTTGGATTCCGACAAAAACGGGCAAAGTCCAGCTTGTCAATGATCCTCACACTGCCATAGCCGCCGCGGGCAGGAAATATCGCTTTCACCCGATCGTCATCAAGCATTTGTTGGAAATAAGCCGCCCGCAGATCATCGTCACCCGCATACTGATCC
Organism: Chlorobiota bacterium; assembly: GCA_013151505.1. Classification (GTDB taxonomy): domain Bacteria; phylum Bacteroidota; class Bacteroidia; order Bacteroidales; family F082; genus JAADID01. The sequence continues at coordinate 1,976 of JAADID010000120.1, forward strand.
TGAACGGCAAAAAGTTCTTCATCATAAATAACATGATAACCATGATCTTCAAAGATTGTTAAGGCTTTTTCTATTTCGCCGAAAGTGATCTTTCGCGCCGGAGCGGCAATACCGATCCTGTCGCCTTTTTTGAGTGCCGGAGGTCGTTTCACATTCAAATGATTGGTTAACTTTGCCGAAATTACGGAAAATCTGAATTTATGGCCAAAAAGTTTGCACGTTATACCATTACTTCCGCCCTCCCTTATGCCAATGGCCCTATTCATATCGGGCATCTTGCAGGGGTTTATGTACCTGCCGATATCTATGCCCGCTATCTGCGGATGAAAGGTGAAGATGTACTTTTTATAGGCGGTTCCGACGAGCACGGGGTACCCATAACCATCAAAGCGCGGGCCGAGGGAGTAAGCCCGCAGGTTATCGTGGACCGTTACCATGAACTGATCAAAAAATCGTTTGAAGATTTCGGAATTTCTTTTGATGTTTACTCCCGTACTTCGGCGCCTGTCCACCATGAGACGGCTTCCGAATTTTTTGAGAAACTTTACAAAGACGGCAAATTCATCGAAAAAACCACCGAGCAGTATTTTGACGAAGAAACGCAGCAATTCCTTGCTGACCGATACATTACAGGAACTTGCCCACATTGCGGTTATGAAAAAGCTTATGGCGATCAGTGTGAAAACTGCGGCACCTCGTTAAGCCCGCTTGAGTTGATCAATCCCAAGTCGGCATTAAGCGGAAATGTTCCGGTGCTGAAAGAAACAAAACACTGGTATTTGCCGCTGGACCAATACGAAGACTGGCTTAAGAAATGGATACTGGAAGGCCACAAAGACGACTGGAAAATCAATGTTTACGGACAGGTCAAGTCATGGATTGACCATGGTCTGAAACCCCGCGCTGTGACCCGCGACCTGGACTGGGGAGTGAAAGTTCCAATCGAAGGAGTTGAAGGTAAGGTACTTTATGTGTGGTTTGATGCGCCCATAGGATACATTTCGGCAACCAAGGAATGGAGTCAGAATACAGGAATAGACTGGAAACCTTACTGGAAAGATGAAAATACCAAGCTGGTACATTTTATCGGTAAGGATAACATTGTTTTCCATTGCATCATCTTCCCGGTGATGCTTCATGCCGAAGGCACTTTCATTGTACCCGACAACGTACCGGCTAACGAATTCCTGAACCTGGAAAATGACAAAATATCCACTTCCCGGAACTGGGCGGTGTGGTTGCATGAATATCTCAAGGAATTTCCCGGTAAACAGGATGTGCTGCGGTATGTCCTGACAGCCAATGCCCCCGAAACAAAAGATAACGACTTTACCTGGCGGGATTTCCAGGCCCGGAACAACAATGAATTGCTGGCCATATTCGGTAACTTTGTAAACCGCACGCTGGTGCTTACACGCAAATATTTCGACGGCGTGGTACCCGAAGCCGGTGAACCGGACAAGGAAGCAAAAAAAGTGGTTGAAGCCATGGCAGGATATCCTGAAAAGATCGCTTCCAGTCTTGATCGTTATCGTTTCCGTGAAGCTTTAAGCGAGCTGATGAACCTGGCCCGGCTGGGAAACAAATACCTTACCGACATGGAGCCGTGGAAGCTGAT
>JAADID010000070.1 GCA_013151505.1 Chlorobiota bacterium
CATTTTAGTCAGCTCTTATCCAATAAATTAAATGTCATTATTATTTAATTAAATTATTAAATGCTTATTTTAAATGACAATTTTGGGTTAAGCAAAAAAGAAGAAAGGCTGTCATTTCGAGTAAAAAGACTCCCGGGAGCCCGTATTGAGTTATGACAAAGCAAAAAATCAAAGGGTTAATCATTTTTCAAAATATTTTATATATCGTTGATATGCAATGCTTAACAAAGAACTTGTCATCAGTAGAGCGACTGAATCATAGAATTTGAAGGATTTCTTCGCCACAGAATAAATTCTGTGTCTGCGGGGTTCATGCTTTGCCTCCGGCAAGCCCCCAAGTCCCGAAGGGACGTCCGAATTCCAAGCCCATGACTTCAGTCGTGGGCATTGCGTTACGCTGTTTTCCACCCGGATCGAAAAATACACCTCTGTCTTTTCGAGTAAAAAGACTCCCGGGAGCCCGTATTGAGTTATGACAAGGCAAAAAAATCAAAGGGTTAATCATTTTTCAAAATATTTTTATATCGTTGATTTGCAATGCTTAACAAAGAACTCTTGTCATTAGTAGTAAATAGACCCTGAAATAAGGGCCCGCATTGTGACATGACATATTAATGGCTAAAGCCGGTTTGATTTTCTTATTTAATCACGGCGCTGAAGCGCCGTGCAAAATGCAATGGCGGGATATTTTACTCCGGCTTTTATCCTGTTCTGGTTCACCCGCACCGGAGCAAAAACTATTTATCATTAGAAATATTTTTCTGCCTTTTGCCCTGCCCTTCAGGGCAGGGTTTTTGAATTTCAAATACAATCTGGCTTCAGCCATCAATAAAGTCATAAATCACTACATTAAAGCAGATTATGATTTATATGTCATTGGTAAGAGAGGCTAATGAGCCATAAGTTCTGCTTCTTTGATCACTTTAGAAACCGTTTGTTCGCTGAGTCCGAGTTTTCTCATAATGTCGGGTTGATTGATCAGCTCTCTGCAAAGAACAATCCCTTCCTCAAGAATCAGTTTTTTTTGTGACTTATTTAAAGAACGAAGGGAAGTAACGGGATGAAACCCCGACTTATCAATAAAATATTTCAGGCTGCCGTTTTTCGGATAATCCCATGAGATCACTTCCAGGCCGGCACATTCGGCATATTGGATGGCATCCAGCGTAAAACGCGAATTGGTCACAACATATCCCCTGACGTTCAAATGTTTGTACTTTTCATCCAACGACCATTTTTCTTTGATGTCTTTAAATCGCGAATGAATATAAAGCGGCACCTGGACATTTGTCTTTCCACGGTAATCATGATGGAATTTACATTCGACAATCACTTGTTCACCGGGTTTTATGGCTACCACATCCACCTCGTGCTGAACACATTTTCCCTGGATCACCTGCCCGGTTTTTACCTCGTAACCAAAATATTCAAACAGCCGCCCCACGAATTTTTCAAACGGAAAACCCGAAGGCCCCAAATCAAATATGGCTTTTTTAAGGCGATACCTTCCCGCTTCACGGTATGACTTCCTCTTTTTTAAAAGCCCGTAAGCCATCTGGTATATTTTACGCGAAGTGATGCCGTCATACAGGCGTTTTTCAACCTCACCGACAATCCGGTTGCATTCTTCATCGCTCACACCGGAATTTTTCAAAGCGCGGATCATTTTGTCTCGATCGAAAGGCTCCCTGTCGCCGTTGGCCTTCGTAATGAATATCTGACTTGATAATTCCATGAATAATACAAAATTAACAATTTCCCGAAGCAACCGGTGTAAGGTTTTTTTATTTCAAACGACAAATTTGATCAACAAACCGGCGAAGTAAATAATTTTTACTATTTTGGGGTTCGCATTAAGACAGAACGGTATTATCAATCATTATTAACTTTAAAACATAGAATCATGAAAAAGAACATGGGCACAACCGACAAAATCATTCGTATTTTACTGGCTATTGTATTTGCCGCTTTGTATTTTACAGGAACCGTAACCGGAACATGGGGCATTGTTTTATTAGTTCTTGCTGCGATTTTTTTACTGACCAGCCTGGTAAGTTTTTGCCCTTTATATTTACCCTTTAACATAAGTACAAGCAAGAAAAAACAGGATTAAGACCCTGTTCATCTGGTTCGAAAAACGATCAAAAGCCGCTTCAACAAACAGAGAAACGGCTTTTTTCAATAATCTTACGGTTAACCCTGTGGAGAAAAATGCGCCGAAACTAATGAAACCTTTGGCCGGGCGTTCGTCACTTCACCACAGTAACCGTTCCTTTAAAACTTAGGTCCCTTTTCATGTAGTCGGTACCGGTGATGGTATAGATATATGTGCCGGCGGGAACCGGTTTGCCATTGAAATCCGTACCATCCCAACGGTTTTCAAAATTGTGTGTACTCCAGATTTCTTTTCCCCAGCGGTCATAAATGTAAAGGTGAAAATTGGTGATGGGGGTTCCTTTGATTTCGAATACATCGTTCATCCCGTCGCCATTCGGTGTGAAAGCATTCGGGAAAAACAATTTTACTTCTTCCGTCAGGGCAACCTTGCCAATGGTCGTGTCAACACAGCCGTTGATGGTTTCCACATAAAGCGTGACTTCGTATTCGCCTGCCTGCTGATAGGTGTGTGTCGGGTTTTCTTCATTGCTGGTTGACCCGTCACCAAAGTCCCATTCAAAATTGATGATCGTTGAGTCGCTTTCGCTGAAATCGCTGAAATCAATGTCGGGTGTGTCAAGTGTAGTGATCCACGGGTCGGCTTCAAATTTGGCAACCGGGTTGGGATTGGCCTGGATGTAGTTGGGTTTGGTGGTCGTCGCCGCACAACGGTCGGTATTGTGGACTGTCAGGCTCACAGTAAACAATCCGGCTGTATTATATTGATTGACAGGGTTCTGCTGATCCGACGTATTACCGTCACCAAAAGTCCACTCATAAGTTGCACCGGATGCAACATCGGCAGACTGATCCTGAAACCGGACTTCAACCGGCAGGCATCCTTCCAGCACATCGGCTGTAAAGTCAGGTGAGGGAAGCGGGTCAACCTTGAGAATAAACGTACTGTCGGAAGAACACACATGTCCGGAAGGATAAGTCAGGTCAACATTTAGGTTAACATTGTAGGTTCCGGGATTTGCATACTGATGGACCGTGTTGGGTTGTGTGCTTGTGGTGCCATCCCCGAAATCCCAGAGAAAAGACTTGTTGGTTATGTCGTCATTGTAATCGAAAAGAATATTCGTGTTGGTACAGGCATTATCAGGCGGATCAATTGAAAAGGCGGAAGATGGGTTGGCATAAACGGTAAATTCCGCTTCCGTACTGTTTGTGCAATAAAAATATTGCGATTGAGAAACGGTTTGCAGTATATAAGTGTACGTTCCCGGAACCTGGTAATCCGATTCTCCCAATGTCAGCGTCCTTTCAGTACCCACCACATCGGAACCGAGCAGCCAGGTATAAGTAACCTGAGAAGTCTGGCTCTCATTGGCTTCCAGTGTAATTTCGTCCCCCATACAAAGTTCATCCTGAGGCGTGTAGCTGATCTCAGGCTCGTAAATATCAACAAAAACCGTCATTTCGGCCGACTGGAATTCACCGCAGTTATCTTCTATCTCAAGCTTATAATTGATCTGCGGCTGGTTCGAAGGATATGTATCATCATAAGTCGTTTGACTTTCTCCGACAAGAGTCCAGTTCGAACCATCCCGGCGATACCATTTGTACCAGTGTGCCGGAGTCCCCGTAGTCAATTCGATTGTCTCTCCCCCGCATACTCCCGTATTATCCAAAACAAGGCTTGACTGGTTTACGGTAAAAACAGAATCGGCTTTGCCGCCGCAGACATCGGTGGCCTGATACCAGCATGTCCAAACGGCATCGCCCACTTCGGTGTCGTAAACAACGGTAATCTCATCTCCATCCTGATCGCCGAGCGGTTTAACAGGGGGTGGAGTCTGCCTTTGCCAGACAACATGATCAATGCTGTAACCCGGCATATCATCGGGATTCGGTATGATGGTTTGTACGGGGACCGCTTCCTGGCCCGGCCCGCAAAGGAAAATAGACTGAATTCCTTTTAATTTGATCGGCTTGTTGTTGATCTTTATCTGCATCGTGGTATCGTTGCCGCAGAGGTCTTTTACCCCGACATCTACCCAGTCGGGAGAAGCATTGACCGTATAATCATATACTTCTACCGGAGGTGTGGGATTGGTCGGCCAGATATAAACAATGGGGTCAACGCCGCCCTGGGTAACATCTTTAACGGTCAGTTGAATGGTTTCTTTGCAGTAAGCCGAATATTCTTTCGGGTTGGCCGTAAAGCTGAAAGGATCGTTATTGATCAGCTCAAAATATAT
>JAADID010000327.1 GCA_013151505.1 Chlorobiota bacterium
TTCCTCCTGATGGAAATGGTCTTTTGTCCTATAATTAATATTATGTTAAATAGGATATTTATAAAGAAAGGGAAACCGTATCTATTGGTCTCCCCCTTTTACTTATTTATTCGTTATTCAACTCATCAAGCTTGTCATTCATTTTCAAACGTACGTAAGCTTCTTTCAACGCATTAAATGTGATTTTATCCTTCTTATTTAATTCGTGGGCCTTTTCCAGATATGGCAATGCCTTCATCAGTTCCGCATTGGATTCATCAATGAGTTTATTGTATTCTTCCACCTTGTCAAGCGGCAAGTCATTGGCTTTGGTCTGCAGTTCCGCCGCTTTATTTACATAAATAGCACCTATGTTATAATAAGCTTCAAAAAACTTCGGGTTAATTTTTGTTGCCTGCAAATAATATTTTTCGGCATCCGCTTTATTGCCTTCATCATCATAGGTTTTCCCCAAAAGGAATAATAGATTGGCGTTTGTGGAATCTTTCTGAATGGCCAGTTTTAAACTTTCCTGAAGTTTTTCGGTTTCTCCCTTTTCCAGATAGATTTGGGCTTCTTCAAGCAACAGGCTGAGGTTTTCAGGGTTTCTGTCGCGTCCAGTCCTGATCACCTGAATGGCCTGGGCAGTATCGCCTACCATCTTCAATGCCCGGTTATAAAAGGTATAAATGGTCGGATCATTAAATCCTGAATCGTAAACCTTTTTCAGGTATTCGTTGGCAAGATCAGCGCTATCCGCAAAAAAGGCTGACATTCCCACGTAGAAAGCGGCGATGGTATCAAACCGTCCATCCAGTTCCGCGATCTTATATGCATATTCAAATTCGGGAATGGCTTTTTTGTAATCTTTGTTTTGATAACTTTCACTTGCTTTCTGGTAGAATAAATTAGTCAGGTTCACAAAATACAATGTGATCTCACCATTAAATGTTCCTTTTTTATCCAGTTCTTTTGCTTTTTTCAATGATTCGAATGCAATCGCGGCAGGATCTTTAGCCAGGGCCTGAACCTCCGGTTTGTCGGAGACAGCGATGTTGTAATAGATTTCGCCTCTGTATAACCATGTTTTGGGGTCATTCATGGTCTTTTCATTCTGAATGGCCTCGTTGATGGCTTCCATTGCTTTGCCATACTCACCGTTTTTATTGTACATATAAGCGCTTGTCCGCTTATTTTTCTGTGCATTGGCGCTTAAAGCGATAAGTAAGCTAAAGCTTAAAAATAAAACAAGTTTTTTCATGATTTCTCTGTTATTAATTGGTCCGCAAATATATTCATTAACATAAATTATACCATTCCCCGGATCGTATTTAAATAAATTCTAAATACAGGGAATTCGTTATTCATATCTGTTTGATATAAAATATATTAAGAGTCTGTTTCCGGAATTTGGTTTTCATCGTTATTGTTCTCCGTATCATCCAAACCGTTTTCGGCATCTTTGTCTATCTCAACTTTGGCAACTGCTGCAATCTCATCGCTTTCTGATAAGTTGATAAGCTTAACCCCCTGCGTGGCACGGCCCATAACGCGCAAATCACTGACAGCCATCCGAATGGCTATTCCTGATTTGTTGATGATCATCAGGTGATCGCTGTCGTAAACGTTCTTTATGGCGATTAGTGAGCCGGTTTTATCCGTGATATTAATGGTTTTAACGCCTTTCCCTCCCCTGTTGGTGATACGGTAATCATCAATATGTGATCGTTTTCCATATCCCTTTTCCGAAACAACCAGTATGGTCTGCTCATTGTCTTCAAGGCAGATCATGCCGATGACTTCATCATTATCATTTTCCAGCGAAACGCCACGGACTCCGGAGGCATTGCGTCCCATCGGTCTTACCGTATTTTCATTGAACCGGATAGCTCTCCCCGATTTTTTAGCCAGCACAACTTCATTGTTTCCATTGGTAAGACGGGCTGCAAGAAGCTCGTCACCTTCCCTGATGGAAATAGCATTGATGCCATTCTGCCGCGGACGCGAATAGGCTTCCAGCGAGGTCTTTTTTATGACTCCTTTTTTTGTACATAGAATGATATAGTTGCTGTTTATATATTCTTTGTCCTTAAGGTCTTTTGTATTGACAAAGGCTTTCACTTTATCATCCGGTTCAATATTGATCAGATTCTGGATCGCCCGACCTTTGGACGTTTTTGTCCCTTCGGGGATTTCATAAACCCGCATCCAGAAAATTTTTCCCTTCTCGGTAAAGAAAAGCATGTAATCATGATTGGTGGCTACATATAAATATTCAAGAAAATCTTCTTCGCGGGTAATGCTTCCTTTTGAGCCGCGCCCTCCCCTTCTTTGTGCCCTGTATTCAGTTAAGGGTGTGCGTTTTATATAACCCATGTACGAAATTGTAACAACTACGGGGTCGTCGGGAATAACATCCTCCATCCTTATATCTTCAGCAGAATAAACGATTTGCGTCCGGCGTTCATCGCCGTATTTATCTTTAATACGAAACAACTCTTCCTTGATCATTTTCATTCGCATCTCAACGCTTCCGAGCAACTCGTTTAGTTCTCCAATCAGTTTGATCAGGTCTTCGTAATCCGCTTTGATCTTATCACGTTCAAGCCCGGTCAGCTTTTGCAGACGCATCTCCAGAATGGCTTTGGATTGTATTTCAGTGAGTTCGAAGCGGCTCATCAGCCCCTGCTTGGCTTCGTCCGGTGTGGCAGATGCCCGGATCAATGCGATGATTTCATCGAGGTTATCCAGCGCAATCATCAAACCTTCAAGCACATGGGCTCTTTTTTTGGCTTCTTTCAGGTCGTATTCCGTCCGCCTGACAACAACCTCATGTCTGTGTTCAACAAAATATTTGATGAGGTCTTTCAGGTTCAGCATCCTGGGGCGACCTTTAACGAGAGCCACATTGTTCACATTGAATGAACTTTGCAGGGCCGTGTGCTGATACAACTGGTTTATGACAATATTGGGAATGGCATCTCTTTTCAGGTCATAAACAATACGCATCCCGTTACGATCCGATTCATCATTGATATCCGAAATGCCTTCAATTTTCTTGTCGTTGACCATATCGGCGGTTTTCCTGATCATTTCCGCTTTATTGACCATGTAAGGAATGGATGTGGCAATGATCCGTTCGCGGCCGTTTCCGGCTTCTTCAATTGTAACTTCGCCCCGAAGAACAATCCTGCCCCTTCCTGTTTCAAATGCATTCAACACGCCATCGTAACCATAAATAATTCCACCTGTCGGGAAATCAGGGGCCTGCACCAGTTTGATCAGATCGGAAATATCAATGTTATTATCGTCAATGTATGCAATGATGCCGTCAATTACCTGTGAAAGATTGTGCGGAGCCATATTGGTAGCCATTCCCACCGCAATACCCGAAGAACCATTGATAAGCAGGTTGGGTATCTGTGTGGGCAACACGATGGGCTCCCAAAGACTGTCATCGAAATTTAACCGGTGGTCAACCGTGTCTTTATCAATATCCACCAGCATTTCTTCGGCAATTTTTTTCATACGGGCTTCGGTGTACCTCATGGCAGCGGGATTATCGCCGTCAATGG
>JAADID010000035.1 GCA_013151505.1 Chlorobiota bacterium
TTTTATAAAACTCAAAATATCCGTAAAAAACACAAGGGGTACGTTCAATTCTTCTGCCAGTTCAAGCAATTTAATTGTAGGCGCAAACAAACTGTGTTCGTACGACCGGGTGATACCACCCAAAGGTAATTCATAGTCAAAAGTGAGGAAGATTTTGATGGTATTCATCTTATTCCCCTAAAGTTTGGCCTTGTTTTAATAAAATTTTTCAGGAAATTATTCATGGGGATGGTTTGGCTTGTATAAGTTTAATCCGTCAATAAACTTATAATCTTTCGTGTTAAGCGTATAAAACTCAATAATGACATCCGTATCGCAAAGCACTATTTTGTCCTGTCCCATGCTTGTTTTCTAAGTTCTTTTCCGTTTATGTCTCTGTTTGCCCACATACCGGCAGAGTTAAAAAAGTCATGTTTGGAAGCAACCTTTTTGCGTTTTACTTTTATTACTTCAATAAAATCAAACTGTTTTAACAGCTCCACAATAAATGACAATTTACTACTGTCTTTTATGTTGAGGATTAACTTATCCATAATAATTATCTTAACAGTTTATTAACAGCTTATTTCCGATTGTAAAAATAAGACATATTTATTTCATTTTCAATAGATGAAAGTTTAAATCTCATTTTTTGGATCAATAACTATCTGCAGTGGAAATCACTTTACTCTCACCAGCTCCCAAATCAAACCAAAAAATAATGTCTCCGCCCGCCGTTTTCTGTCTCGGTATTTGGCCATCCACCGTTACCGTATCAGCCCGGACGGCAAATGACAAGTTTTTTATTGTTTTGTCTCCCCCGTTGGTTACTTTAACCCGGCCATCAGTTAATATTTCATATTTGACTTTTTCAACCGCCAGTTGATAATCCAGAAAATCTTTGATTGTTGTTACATTCAACCGTCCCGCCTTTTTCAAACCAGCCATCCTTTCAAGGGTTTTATTAAAACCGGGTGAAGCAATGACAGTGCTGTCAGAACCATATCTCCAGAACCCTTTTTCCGGATTGACCCGTGGCGGATAGCAGTGGTTGATCTCCACACCGCGCCCGCTGATAAACTCTTCCAAAACCTGGTCGTTAAAATAATAATCCCAGTCACTTTCACGGGGCGCATATAAAACACCTTTTGTTGGCCAGTGAACAATATTTCCGGTGCGGGAAGGATGTTTCCAATATCCGGGATCGGGCAGGAAATCACCAAAACCAACATACGGTTTACTTAGAAAATAATAAAACTGCCACCGGGCAAAAGTGAAATAATCTTCGTAATACGGGTTATAAAAATAGTTGACCCCGTATTTCCTCCAGAGCTTCAACAAGTAATTTCCCGATTCTTTGATCGTGGCATCACAAACCAGGTCCTCACGGTTGTTTTCAAGATGGTTATTGTAGCCATGGTCAATCCATGTGGGCGAGCCGAAGTTCTCCCGCATAAAACGAAGGGCCTTTTTCATCCGCTTTCGGTTTGAGGTCTTATTTTCAGGTGTGTGCAGGCAGATTTCATTTCCGCGATTGTTCAGTTGTTCAAGCAAAACAAAAAAAGAAGGGTCAGTTATAATGGAACATTCCGGTCCGTTAAAAAGTCCGTCCGAATCTTTCGTATTGGTCACGCTGTCGGGATTATCATAAAAAACACTTTTGGTAACACGAATATCATATTTCACAAAACCGCCGGTGGCATCTTCCGCATTTTTAATCGTATCGGCACCAAAATATACGGCCCGGTTTGTCCGGATATCTGTAAAATCCGCATGCTCCGTCCAGATGTAAGCGGCTTCGAAACCAGCAGGATTTTTCATAAAACGTGGCAACGCTCCGGCAACAATACCTGTATAAACCGTAAAAGCAAATTGCTTTTTTATTCCTTTCTTATAAGTGCTTCTCGACCAATCCATCTTTTCGTCAGTCGTATCGTTGTTCAGGGGAAAATGCAAAAAAGGATGGTCTTTCTCGTAATCCAGGTTAACCCACAACTGCTTTTTGTCCGTATTCAACTGCAGGGAAGATACATCAGGCGTATGATAAATTAACCACGAACCGGTACTGTCATCAAATTTTACCCCTTCCTTATCGAGCCAGTATTGATTTTGAAAATTCCCGGTATCCGATAGGCGATTAGCGCGGTAAACTTCACCAATCTCTACACTGCTTTCCAGCACAACCGCCTCACGAATGATCTCCTGGACGGTATTATACTTTTCGTTAATTATAAATTCTATTGCCGGATTGCCAGGTTTACAGATCAGTTTCAGTTGAAAATCCGACAGTTTATCTCCGGTTTTAGATAATATTTCTGTTCCTTTTTTTCCATTTTTTACGGAAACCTTTTCCCATTCCGGTTGATTTGTAAGGATATTTCCGTCAACTTCCCTTTTGCTATAAAAACGGATAGCGTCAATGATCCTTTTTCCATTGCCGTTTAAAACGGATATTATTTTCCGACCCGGATCGTATTCAACCTGATAAAAATTGTTCTTAAATAAAACATGATTGCTGTCAGGAGAAGTATTTACCTTTTCCGGTTGCAATTTCGGGATGTACGAAGGATTCGGAAACCGGGAGAACTCAATTTTCAGGTCATCAACAGCGATTGTGTCATTTTTTGCACGGTTCCAGAGATAAGCTTTGAACACGGAATTTTTCGTAACGTTAGCCGGGATCAGTAGCGAGTCGGAAAATTTATACCACTTATTTTTTTCAGGAGAGCCTGCAAAGAGATCAATCCCTTTCCAGAACCATGATTTCCCGTTCTCTTCAATACAGATCACAAAAGTAGCCAGACCGGGGCCTCCCATGTTTTGTGCCCAGCCCTCAATTTTCAAAGTAGTGTTTTTATTTTTCACTCCTTCGGGAAACCGCATTTCAATTCCCAGGCCAAAAGGATTGGTTGTCCCTTCATTTATTGAGCAATAATTTCCTGTATGAGCTATTCCGCTGTCAGAAAGCTGAACATTGATCCATGGTGCGGAATAGGCGGAATCTTCCAGATTATTTAAAAAAATCATCTGCTGTGCCCGAATTCCGGCAGTAAGAAAAATCAGAATCAGGATAAGAATTTGATATTTGACTGATCTGTTCATTTAATAATAAATTGTGATATTCTGCGCTGCAAGCTTTTCCATTTTTGCAAAAAGCTCCTTGGGTTTGATGGAGAAAAAATGCACACCTCTTCTAAATCAGAAAATAAATATTTTTTTTATAAACAACCAGTTAACTTTAAACAACTTCAATTTCTTCCTCCATAATCAGCCATATTCTATAAATTTAGATTAAGTTATTTTGTTGACATTCATTTCGTTTTAAATGGTCTGTAATTAATTTTTCGTCAACATTAAAAACGCCGGCCATTATTGTTTTAATTTTTGAGGTCATATTTAAGTTTAAATTGCAATGCCTGAATATTAACAACCATAACAAAAGTAGCTGAAATATATGAACGATTTTATTTCTAAATTCCGATTCAAATTATTTTTTCTGGCTAACCTAAAAATAAACGACAGTTCATTATTCAATTGCAAGTATTTTTATTTAAAATGATCTT
>JAADID010000163.1 GCA_013151505.1 Chlorobiota bacterium
ACTTTTAAAATCATAGTGCAAATTTAATGGCTTTAATCTTTCCCAGGCCGGCATACAGGTCATCCATCTGCTGTTTACTTACCAGCGTCACTTCGTAAGTGAAGCTAATATAAGCGCCTTTACTGCTGATCTTTTTAGACTGGTAAGCGTAACGAATTTCCAGCAGGTCAAACAATTGCACAAGATCATTTTTGTGGCTTTCTTCTTTTTCAATTCCCTTCATCACCGTTTTCAGGTGGTAAGTCACCGGGAAAATAATCTCTTCTCCCTCAAAGTCAGATACGGTCTTAAATTTACCGTTTCCGTTGCCAGATTTGTGTTTCATTTATTCTTCATTAATTTCCTTAAATCCATTGTTGGTGTTCCCACCAACAACATTTCCTTCAAATAACCGGCAGTTGGTGAGGACACCAGCTGCGGTTGAACTGCAATTTATATTTTACCTTGCCCCGTTGTTGGAGTCCCCACCAACAACATTTCCTTCAAATAACCGGCAGTTGGTGAGGACACAAACTACGGTTGAACTGCAATTTATATTCTACCTTACCCCGTTGTTGGTGCCCCCACCAACAACACTCATTCAATTAATTTATTATGTGTTTAGATTTCAACTTTTAAAAGGCAATTTCCACCCGGATACTACCCCATGCAAAGTTACGTGCATTTTTGAATTCGGGGGTAATAAAAATTTGATCGTAAATCAATCCGAAATTCCGGTAATAAACGGCGATTCCCATAATAGACCAGTCGGTTGATATCCTGATCAGCAATCACATAACGGTTGTCTTTATTCAGCATTCCTCCCTGGAGTGTCGCATCGTAAGCAACGGCTTTGATGCCTGTTTTTATGCTGAACCAGTACTGCCATTTGTTGCCCGGAGTATTCAGTCCGAACACGCTGATGGGGCCACGGTAAACGGGTATAAAACGTCCGATCCGTATATCCGTTCCGCCGCGGATGTTATCATAAAGTGTCCCGATGTCGGCAGCGCCGGATAAATTCAGCTCGAAAAGCGGGGAGCTGACAACGGCCTTTGACACTGTAAAACTGTAGTTCAGGATAAAATCGCTGTTGATCTGGTTGACCCAGCCCACTGGATGTATGTTGTGCAGGGCGCTCTGTATCTCCGCACCCAGAGCGCCTTTCCCCAGTACACCGAATGTGATCTTGCTTTTGAAAACCAGTTTTTTCTCAAGGTCATACACCTCACGGAATTGTCCCAGGGTTAACGTGGCGCCAAATGGATGATCGCCATATTGTATTTCGGTCACATCGGGATTGACAGGGGTGTACATATTTTGTCTGATGAAAAAGCCATTCAGGTCAATGGTTGCATTTTTCAGTCCCGGTAAAATATAGGTCATGGGTGAATTGTTCAAAAATGGTGTAATCAATTGAAACCCTGTGCCGTTTGTGTAATAATAATCGGTGTTGGCAAAAATATCATTATCGAAATCAATTCTGAATATCCACTGTGTAGGTTCAAATGTGTCAGTTAAAGAAGAACCCGGCGTTGTCGGTGAAGTCAAGATGTTTTGAATAACATGCCCTTCCCTTGTGGCCAGCATGTTCAAATCGTTGTGAATCAAATCGCCGATCCGGTCATATTTTGTCGCGGTGTAATGAAACTCTCCGGCGCGGGGGACATCTTTGTTTACCAGCGAATTAACTGCGCTTTTGCTTACCTGTCTTTCGATTGGTGAAACGGGTTTTTCCGGAGCGACATACACCTCTTTTTCCTGCCGCACATCCTGTGTTCTGTTGCAGGAAACCATCCAGCCCATGGCTGCTATTAAAAAAACATATAGTGGTAGTCGTTTATTCAAAAAAGTACATATTAGCATTACAAAATTAATAGAAATATCGGATTTTTAAAAATCTGTTTCCCGGCCCCGCCCTGAAGGACGGGGCTACTGAATTGTTTCACAATATAATTTTACCTTTTTATTTATTTCCCCGTCCTTCAGGGTGGGGAAACACCGGGTTTTCATCCAATCATCCAGTATCCCAATATTCCAGGATTCCCAAAAATCCCTCAACCTTTGTAACTTTGCCCCTTTCGCGTCGTCACCTAATTGACATGTCAAAAGCAATCTTCAACAACCGCGTCATGCCCATCACCGGAAAAATGTACCGGTATGCGTTGTCCATCGTCCGGGACCCGGAAACAGCACATGATGTGGTGCAGGATTGCCTCGCCAGGATCTGGGAGAAACGAAAAATGTTGCCCGGCATTAACAATGTGGACTCTTGGGTGATGCGCATCGTCCGCAACCATTGTTACGACTGGGTAAAGGTCAACCGCTTCAACCTGCGGGATCATCGGGAACCGGACAGTGACGGACTGACGGTACCAGGAAGTGTTGAAGCCGACCAGAGCGTTCTTTTAAATGATCAGTTGAAATGGTTC
Source organism: Chlorobiota bacterium (assembly GCA_013151505.1). Taxonomy (GTDB): domain Bacteria; phylum Bacteroidota; class Bacteroidia; order Bacteroidales; family F082; genus JAADID01. Next base: position 2,412 of record JAADID010000163.1, read on the forward strand.
GACAAGGTCATCGGTTCGCTGCCGCAAAAGCAACGGGAGATTTATCACTTGCGCGAAGTGGAAGAGATGACTTACCAGGAGATTGCCGAGGTCATGTCGCTGACGCTGGGGGAAGTAAAGATCAACCTCCACCGGACGAGGGGAAGGATCAGGGAAATGTTTAAAAAAATACAGGAATATGGACTCGCAAATTGAACAGTTGCTCGAAAAATACTGGGAAGGCGAAACTTCGCCGGAGGAAGAGAAGAAGCTGAAAGCCTACTTCAAACAGTATCCGGAAGCGCCCGAAGCACAGTATTTCAGAAAAATAGCCAGTGACCGCTCGACGTTGCCGGACAAGCCATTCATACATCCCGGCAGGAAGATACAAAGGGCATGGCTGTCGGTGGCCGCCGCCGTGCTCATCGGGCTGATCTCGCTGCCCTTTGTTCTTCAGCAACGACCCAAAGCGGATCCGTATGCCGTGAGCGACCCACAGGAGGCCCTGGAAATCACCCGTGCCTCGTTGATGATGGTTTCACAGGGACTGAACAAAGGGAAGTCCTATACTTATGAGCTGACGAAGCTGGATGATGCAAGAGAGGTGCTTGTGAAGGAACCCCGCCCTAAAGGGCGAGGATACTGAAAGCGTTCTTAATATAACAAACCCCTTATGTTTTACAAATAAACAATTAACACAACAATATTCTCCCCCCTCGGGGGAGATGCCGAAGGCAGAGGGGGTCGAAATAAATCAGTTACCCAGCCCTTTAGGGTTGGGATCAGAAACAAATCAGTTGCCCGGTCATTCATGGCCGGGATGTAAAAAAAGAAATATCATAAACAAATAAAAAATTCAAAACAATGAAAAAAGCAATTATAATTATCGGAATGATGTTGTTTTCCGTAGCCATGATGGCACAGGGAACCGTCGTAAACAAGTATTTTGAAAAATATCAGGATAACGAGAATTTCACAAAGGTATCGGTGAGCCAGAAGATGTTCTCCATGTTCACCGACATCGAACCCGGCAGCCCGGAAGAAAAAGATTTTCTGGAAGCCGTCAGTAAGTTAAAGGGGCTGAAAGTCCTTGTAGCCGACAGCGTTCCTGATGCCATGAAAATTTACAAAAAAGCCGTCGCCGATGTGGACAACGCCGGATATGAAGAACTGATGTCAATAAAAGATGCCGATGAAAACCTGAAATTTTCCATCCTGGAAAAAGACGGAAAAATTCAGGAACTGATCATGGTGATGGGAAGCAAGAAAGAATTCGTGATGTTGAGCATTTACGGGGATATTGATCTGAAAAGCATCTCTAAAATTGCCCAGAAAATGAAGGTGGAAGGGCTGAACAAACTCGGTAAAATGGACAAAGATCACGACGATGACCATGAAAAAGATACTGATTAGTTTTCTCTTAATTATCGGATATCATTTTCCAGGCTTTTCGCAGGAACAACCGCTGAAGGATTTTGCCGAAGACCGGAAAGAGATGAAGTTATGCTTCTATCCCAGCACCCTGCGAATGATCAACCTGGCACACAATCCCGATTTTGATAAAATGGTCAGCGGTATTGATAAACTGCTGGTTTACACGCTCGACTCGGCAGCGAGAGCAAACCACAATTACAGGCAGATCATTACAAAATACAAAGGGCTGGGATATGAAGAGTTGGCTTCGGCCTCCGGCGGAGGCCTCGACCTTTTTATTTACGGAAAAGACCGCCGCAAAGAAAATGAATACGTGGGCATTATCAAACAGGATGATAAATTGACGGCTT
>JAADID010000017.1 GCA_013151505.1 Chlorobiota bacterium
TGACGGAATGACTTAGCCGGACGGGAGAAACGGCCGGTTCATTTCTGAGATTCCGGAATAGACGCATAATAAAACCGAAGAATGAATTTTAAACAGTCTATAATATAAAACAACAGAACTCCCTGCTCCTAATAAATAAGTAAAGAAACGATGATCAGGATGCCCCCGGATGTGGGGACGATGAAAAGAAAATAGACAAACAACAGAGCGAGACTTTTCATAAAACACCTGAAAACGGATTGTTTGTAAAACCGGATCATGGCAACGAGCAGGTAAATGTAGGCCAGAAGCAGGCACAGATTAAATACCCGGCCCGGAACCGGAAAAAAGAAGCCGGCAATTAAATACAGCGAAAAAAACATAAACAGGAAAGAGAAGAAATAAAAACTGAAGACCAGGTGATAGGAATAACGTCCCGTTTTGAAAAACAACAGCTTGAGCAGAAGGGCAAAAACGGGCAACAACACGAACATGGCTATCGGGACAGTTCCGTAAATCACCTGCAGAAAACCGCTTCCCCGCTTGTTATAAATTTTCAGCAGTTGCCGGGCAAATTTTCTTTTCCACAAAGGCGTCTTTTCGTCTCGGGCCATATCCCTGAATTTTCGAACCAGACCTGATTTGCCTTTTTTAAAAGAGATTTTCCGGTTTTTCAGGGCCGTTGTATCGGTTGCTTCGTGCAAAGCGGCCTGCACAACAGAATCAATGTCTATGCCGCCGACTTTCCCGGTCCCGGTGATGATCTTTTTTTCTTTTAATCCGGCCAGAATGCTGTCGGCTTTTGCCAGCTTAATGACCTTCAGTTCAGAAGTATCGGGGTTGTTGATGTTTTCAATACCTGTTTTTAAGGATTTGTCAATTTTTTCTTCCTGTTCGCGAACATTAAAAGAGAGCAGGAAAAAAAACACCACCGAGACAAAAAGATAAAACTGGGTGGGGTGCAGGTAAGTCATCCGTTTCCCTTCCACAAACCTGACCGGCAAATAGCCGGGCCTGAACAACAAAGGCAGGAAACTCCTGAAAAACCGGGCATCTACCGAAAAGTAGTTGCTGATTGTGTTGTGAAACAATTCTTTGATGGTGAGGTCTTCCTCGGCTTTTTGTCCGCATTCGGGGCAGTATTTGTATTCTTTTTCCAGCGGGTGCCCGCAGTTTTTACAGTATTTGGTGTTGGTCTCCATGGTTTTAAACAAAAATAAAATATTTTTTGAAAAAACTTGACAAATACTTTTTTTGTTTTTACTTTTGACCGACCGTTCAGTCATAAATTGGGAATGGAAGAGTGGAAGGTTGGATGGATGCCCGCCCGTACCGAACGACACGTTCGGGCGGGGAAGAGTGGAAGGTTGGATGGATGAAAGGGTAAAAAAACAGAAACAATGTAATTAACCATCCAATCATCCAATCATCCAAATCATCCGGTGATCCGGGAAACAAAAACATCAAAAATCTTAAATCAAATATCGAAAATCCAAATGTCTCCGAGAACCAAAGAACAATTTGACGAAATAAGATCCGAAAGGAAAGCCCGCATCATGCAGGCGGCCCTTGAAGTTTTCAGCGAGGAAGGTTTCGGAAAAGCATCCATCAGCAAAATTGCCGGCAGGGCAGGGGTTTCCAAAGGGTTGATGTATAATTATTTTAAAAGTAAGGAAGAATTGATTGAAACCATTTTCATCGATGCCATGACCAGACTGATGAGTGGTTTTGAGGTAAACCCGAAAACAACACCATCAAAAGAAGAATTTACACTTTTCATAAAAAAGTCAATGGATGATTTCAAAAATAACCTGCCCTACTGGAGAATGTATTTTTCCGTGATGATGCAGGCCGATGTCATGCATAAGGTTGAAAAAGAACTTTTTGAATTTGCCATGCCGGTAATCATGATGATGGCAAAATATTATGAGAGCCAGGGTTTTGAAAACCCGTTGGCAAAAGCGCGTTTACTCGCAGCCACCCTGGACGGCATCGGATTGAATTATATGATGGACACTGAAAATTTTCCTTACGAGGAAGCCATAGATATGATTATTGAAAAACTGATTTAAACGAAGTAAGTATGAAAAGAATAACCTTATTGATACCTTTGGCTGTTATAATATTCCTGCTTTTACCGGAAATCCCGGTTAATGCGCAGGAACTGACGGCTACGGATATTGTCAGGAAAGCCGATGAAAAAAACAGGGGGAAAACAAGTCAGGGTGAAATGACCATGACCATCATCCGGCCCAAATGGAAACGCACCATCGGTTTTAAATACTGGTCGAAAGGGGATGAGTATTTTATGATTTACATAACAGCTCCTGCAAAGGAGAAAGGACAGGTGTTTTTAAAAGTAGGCAAGGAAATGTGGAATTATGTGCCGACCATTTCAAGGATGATCAAAATTCCCCCTTCCATGATGATGCAATCGTGGATGGGATCCGACTTTACGAATGACGACCTGGTCAAGCAGTCCTCCATCGTGAAAGACTATGACCACAAGCTGGAAGGTGAGGAGAATATCAGGGGAATGGATTGCTATAAAATTGTTCTGACGCCGCATCCGGATGCACCTGTTGTCTGGGGGAAAATCATTTCATGGATCACCAAAGACGGATACAACATGTGGAAATCGGAATATTATGACGAAGACGGGTACATACAGAATGTTGAGAACTCTTATGATATCAAGCGCATGGGAGACCGCGATATTCCTTCACGTCTCGAAATGATCCCGGTTAACGAAAAAGGAAAAAAGACCATCATGGAAATTCTCAACGTGATATTTGACAAGCCCATTGATGACAGCTTTTTTTCGAAGCAGAACATGAAGATGGTCAGATGAATGATGAATGACGAATGACGATTGATGAATGATGATTGAATGACGAATGACGAATGATGAATGACGAATGGATTGTTTGGTAACCTTTCAGGTCGAAACAAGCCGGAGCGGGGGAGACCTGAAAGGTTGACGGAATAATGGAAGGATGGAATATTGGAATATTGGAATATTGGAATATTGGAAAATCAACGTACAGAAAACAATCAGTAGCCCGGCCCTTCAGGGTCGGGATGATTGGTTGGTAATGAAAGAATGATGAATTTATATCAATTACCCCGACCCTGAAGGGCCGGGGAAACTGATAACGTTCTTAATCTGGTGCTATAAAACAAATCAGTAACCCAGCCTCTGCCCGACTGCGTCAGTCAGGCGGGCTTTAGGGTTGGGGATATAAAAACAAGAATACAAAAAAATGAAAAACCTGACATTAGCCTGGCGAAATCTCTGGAGAAACAAGAGGCGTACGCTGATCACGAGCGCTTCCATATTTTTCGGCGTGATCTTTTCAACGGTAATGACTTCGATGCAATTTGGTTCCTATGATAAGATTATTGACAATGTTGTTAAGTTTTATACCGGCTACATCCAGATATTTACCGAAGATTATCACAAAAACAAGACCATCAACAACACAATCGAATTTTCCGATTCCCTGAAAAAGATCATTGAAGAGGTACCGCAAATTACGGTTTTTACACCAAGGCTTGAATATTTCTCGCTGGCTTCATCGGAGGACCTGACAAAAGGAGCCGTGATCATCGGGGTGGACCCTGAAAAAGAAAACCAGGTTACCGGGTTGAAAAGATGGGTATCTGAAGGCAATTACCTCCGTGAAAACGACAGCGGAGTGCTTGTTGCCGTTGACCTTGCCAACTACCTGAATATAAAGGTTGGCGACACGCTGGTACTTTACGGTCAGGGTTATCATGGCGTGATGGCAGCCGGATTGTATCCGGTACGGGGGATATTGAAATTCCCGTCGCCCGATCTGAACAAACAGTTTATTTATATGAGCCTGCCCGTGTGCCAGGATTTTTTCAGTACGGGAAATAAAATAACTTCAGTTGTGCTTATGGTTAAGGACCATTATCATTTGCCCCATGCCCTGAGCAACCTGAAGAAGAAAATAAAGCCCCCTTTGATGGTCATGTCGTGGAGGAAACTGCAACCGGCGCTTGTTTCCATGATCGAAGCCGACCGCGCAGGGGGTATGTTCATGAAAGCTATCTTATACATGGTCATCGCATTTGGTATCTTCGCTACCATCCTGATGATGGTCTCGGAACGGAAACGCGAGCTTGGCGTCATGGTCTCCATCGGGATGCAACGCAGCCGGCTGGGTGCCATCCTGTTTCTCGAAACCCTTTTTATGGGGCTTCTCGGTGCGTTTATGGGATTGCTGGGCAGCTTTCCCATTGTTTATTACTATTTCAAACATCCCATCGAAATAACCGGAAATGCCGCAAAGACATACATAGATATGGGATTTGAGCCGTATTTGTATTTTACGACGGCGCCTTTTGTGTTTTACACACAAGCATTGACCGTTTTTATCATTACGGCGTTTATTGCTATTTACCCGGTGTATAAATCATTTACGTTTAACGTGATACGATCGTTGAGAGCGTGAGGGGGGGCGAAATTGGAAGGATGGAATGATGGAGAAATGGAATGATGGAATAATGGATGGATGGAAGAAGCTTCCTGACAGGTTTCAAAGGGCAGTGAGCGTTAGCAACCTGTCAGGTTTATCGGAAGAGCGACCCCGCCCTAAGGACGGGGAAACTGACATGGTTCTTAAAATAATGTTATGAAATAAATCAGTTACGCAGCCCTTTAGGGGTGGGATAAAAAAAGTTAAAAACACAAAAACACATAAAAATATGCTTTTCTCATTATCATGGCGAAACGTTTGGCGAAATAAGGTCAGAAGTGCGGTAATCATCTTTTCGGTGGCGGTGGGTATTTTTGCCGGCATGTATTCTACAGCCTTTTTCAAAGGCATGGCCGACCAGCGCATTCGAAAGGTCATTGACACGGAACTTTCCTATATCCAAATCCATAAAAAGGATTTTCGCGAGACTTCCGATTTTAAGATTTTTATGCCCGGTACCGATAATCTTGTAGAAAAGATTGCTAAAATTCCTCATGTTACGGGTGTCAGCAGCAGGATAGTTGCCCAGGCGATGATTGCTTCGGCTGAAACGGCAACGGGAGTGATACTCAAAGGTGTTAATACAGACAAAGAAATAAAAGTAACGAACTTACAGGATCGAATAATTGACGGGAAATATTTCGATGGCATCAAAAGAAACCCGGTGGTAATCGGGAAAAAACTGGCCGAAAAACTGAATGTCAGGGTGAGATCGAAAGTAGTTATCACTTTGCAGGATATGGACAATAATATTACTTCCGGCGCTTTCCGGGTGGTTGGTATCTATTCAACCAACGACAATATGTATGACGAGGCAAATGTATTTGTCCGGTTTTCCGATTTGCAGCAACTGATTGATTTCCCGGAAAATGCTGCCAATGAGATTGTCATAAACCTGGAAGGCAACAAGTACATGCCCGAAGTGATCACTAAAGTGAAAGAAATAGCCGGGGATTATGAAGTGCTTGACTGGAAACAATTAAGTCCCGAAATGGATTACCTCATTGAAGCCATGGATATGTATATGTATATTTTCATCATCATTATCCTGCTGGCTTTGCTGTTCGGTATCATCAACACCATGCTGATGGTGGTCATGGAGCGAACCAAAGAGATCGGTATGCTGATGGCCATAGGGATGAACAAATTCAGGATATTCTCAATGATTGTTCTCGAGTCGGTGATGCTTTCGCTGACGGGCGGGGTCGCCGGGGTGATCATCGGCGGACTGGCATCCAAATGGGGGGAAACGCATCCCGTGGATTTAAGCTGGTGGGCACAGGGATATGAGCAATTGGGATATGACGCCTTTGTTTACACACATATTGAGCCGGTGATGATGGTCAATGTAACCTTGCTGGTTATCCTGACCGGTATCATTGCAGCGCTGTACCCGGCTTACAAGGCGCTGAAAAACGATCCGGCAGATGCATTGAGGATGGAGTAGGGGGTTGATGAGTGTCGAGTGATGAATGGAGAATGATGAGTTAGGAATATTTGGGATGATGGAATGATGGGGGTGGATGAGTGGATGGTTGGAAGAAAAACGTTTCAGGTCGAAGCAGGCCGAAGGGACAGGGACCTGAAAGGTTTGTGGAAGAGTTGAATAATGAAATAATGGAGGGGTGGATGAGCGGATGGATAGAACTTTCTGACAGGTTTCAAAAAGGCCAGTGCGTTAGCAACCTGTCAGGTTTTTCGGAGCAGCAACACCGCCTTAAATGACGGGGAAACTGACAGCGTTCTTAATATTAGTATAATAGAAACAAATCCTTTATGCCTTAAAAATATACAGCTAACACAATGACATTCTCCCCCTTTGGGGGACCTGCCCGACTGTCCCGAGGCCTCGGGACCAGGCGAGGATGCCGAAGGCAGAGGGGGTCGAAACAAACCAATACCCCAGTCCTTTAGGGCCGGGAAACAAGAATAAATAAAAACCATAAAACCATGAACGTAATCGAAGTAAAAAACCTTGTGAAAATATACGATACCGGCGAAGTCCAGGTCAGGGCAGTCAACGGCATTACCACAAATTTTGAACAGGGCGAGTTCACCGCCGTTGTGGGTCCGTCCGGTTCTGGAAAAACCACCTTTCTGAACATGGTTGGAGGCCTTGACCGACCCACGGAAGGGGAGGTGATCATTGATGGCGCCAACGTCTGGGAGCTTTCCTCGCGAAAGCTCATTGATTTCAGGATGAACAACATCGGTTTTGTTTTTCAGGCTTACAACCTGATCCCCGTCCTCACTGCGGGTGAAAATGTGGAGTTCATCATGCATTTGCAGGGAAGACCGAAAAAGGAACGGCAGCACCGCACCAAAGAATTGCTTGAAGCCGTCGGACTTGGCGACAGGATCAACAGCCGTCCCGGCAAACTTTCGGGTGGTCAGCAACAGCGTGTTGCCGTGGCACGGGCGCTGGCCTCAAAACCCAAATTTATCCTTGCCGACGAACCCACTGCCAACCTGGATTCCAAAGCCACCACCGGACTGCTTGAAATGATGGCCGAGATGAACAAAAAATACAACACCACTTTCATCTTCGCCACCCACGACCAGCGCGTAATGGACAAAGCCCGCCGGATCATTACCATTGAAGACGGGAAAATATTGAGCGATGAGAAGTTTGAGAGGTAAATGCTTTCGGATCAATATTTCACGCAACGACGCAAAGACCGCAACGTTGTGTGGTCAGTTTGCGGAGATCAAGCCACTGCCTTCGTTGCGCCGCTGCGTGAACCCAAAAATTGTCCGGTTCAGTAAAAGTTTATTGATTATCTTACTGATTACCTTTATTTCACCATCTTTCGCTCAAAACACCAAACCCAAAAAAGTTCGCTTTTCAGGCTTTCTTGAATATCTGAACAACACATGGATACCTGCCGACTCGCTCCTGTTTCCCGGGGGAAGCGAGAACTGGCAAAACCTCTCCGTGGTTTATAACCGGCTCAATTTCTGGTGGTATCCCGTCAAAGGCCTTGAATTTCATGCCGGCATGCGAAATAATTTCGAATTCGGCCCGCTGATCGCCCAATATAACCGGCAACTGGAAATGCTCCACCAGCAGTTGCCACAACTCAATTTTCCCTCCACCTACGCCAGGCTGATCACTACCGATAACGGCCTGCTAAACCTGACGTGGGACGTTGCCAGCGGCAATTCTTATGTACTGTATTCAACTTTTGACCGGTTGTATCTGAAATGGACACTTAACAAATTTGAACTGACTGTCGGGAGGCAGCGCATCAACTGGGGGGAAAACCTCATCTGGAACCCTAATGACATTTTCAATGCCTACAATTATTTCGATTTCAGCTACGTGGAGCGTCAGGGGGTAGATGCCGTTCTGATGCAGTTTTATACCGGTGATTTTTCATCGTTGCAACTGGGGGTAAAGGTGGCAAAAAACCGCCTTACTGATAACGAAACACAGATCACGGCGGCAGCTATGTACCGCTTCAACAAATGGAACTACGATTTTCAGTTTTTCGGCGGAGTGATGAATAAAGATGTCACGGCAGGGCTGGGCTGGGCAGGCAATATCGGAGGCGCCGGATTTACGGGTGAGATTTCGTGGTTCAGGGACAGGAAAAATTTCAAGGACACCACCGACGTATTTGTGGGCTCAATTGACGTGAATTACACTTTCGGAAACCAGATATTCCTCATGGGATCAGTGTTGTACAACAGCGCCGGCACAACCGGGAATGCGGGAATGGGTCCTCTTTTCACTTTTAACACGGTGGATGCCAAATCCTTTTCGCGTGCCCGCTTTGATCTGTTCGGACAGATCGGTTATCCCGCCACTCCGTTGATCAATCTTAACCTGGCTTCCATATTCAACCCGTACGACAAATCGGTCTATGTGGGGCCTTCCGTTACTTTCAGTCTGACAGATAACATTTCGTTGCTGTTGATGGGGCAGTTGTTTTTCGGCAATCCCGGCGCCGAATTCGGCAGCATCGGGCAGATGGCCTATCTTGATTTGAAATGGTCGTTTTAGGGCCGAATAGATGAGAATTTTCTGTTTTTTTTTAAACTACTGCTATTTTCAATTTCTTCGCCCCGTCTTGTGCAAGCCCATAAAACGGGTCAGGTCAGGTTATACCAATTCTTATTATAAAATACTCCAAAGGACATTTTCGATTTTATCCCGAGGCCTCGGGAGTTGATACCGCAACTTGCATGAAAATATTTCAAATTTATGAGATTGGACTATATTGAATATGTATGAGGTATTACCTCACCACCACCATTTTCCCCGAAGCCGTTTGTTTGCCAGCCTGAAACCGGTAAAAGTAAATCCCGTTATTCAGGTTTCCATGGCTCCAGTTCACTTTCTGTAAACCCTGCGGCAGGCTTTCCCGTATGATATCAACCTGTCCGCCAAGCTGATTGTAAATGTAAATTGTAACTTTATCAGGATGCTGCAATATAAATTCAAAAGTCGTGAAAGAAACATTTGAGTAAACCCTGATATTAAGCAGTGACGGGTTTTCGACATTGAACAATGGGGCTGCACCTGTCCTGCGGATGTGGAAACCGACTGTCCCCCCGTTGCTTTCAATGATAAAATCAACCGAATCCGTGTTTTCGTCCACCGGATTGTAAAAAATGGAGAAGGTATAATCCTCCGCACCGGGCAATGTGGCCGTTGTATCAAAATTCGTAGAAAACTCCTCTCCCGTGAGGGTCGTTACTGATATAAACCGTAATGTATCGTTGGCCCTGTTGGTTACGGTCAGGTTAATTGTGTCAATTGTTCCGATAACAGTTGTGTCGTTTGGTATAATGGTATCGGAAACAGCCATTTGCAGAGGAGCAAAATCGGGCGTTGTCGGCAGCGAATTACTGATCCAGGCCAGAATTCCCCCCTTCATGTTCACAACCTGCATAAAGTTCTTTTCAACCATTAAATTAAAAGCTTTTTTGCTTCTGCTTCCCGACCTGCAATACACCACATATAATTTGTGTCGCGGCAGCGCATCAATCTGGTCGGCAAAGTCAGCATCGTAAAAGTTCCTGTTGATTGCGCCGGTCAGATGTTCGGGAACATACTCGCCCGGCGTACGGACGTCAAGGACAACCAGGTTGGGGTTGTCGGCATTTGCCTCGATCAGACTGTCGCACTGGATAACCGAGTATTGCACCTGAAGGGTGTCGTTTTCCTGTGCGTGAAAGGTAACCGGAAATCCTGAAAAAATCAGGAAGATCAAAAAGGTGTGTAGTTTGAGCTTTGGATGAGTTGTTTTCATGTTATTGAGATTAAGTATGATTTAGTTTGCCAAAGTTACATAAATGCTGACACCCGGTTGGATAAAAACTCCCGGGTAATTCATGAGGTTTTCATGGGCATGACGGAAACTGCTGATATTAAGCAGGTGAAATCAGTTTTCCTGAATAAAAAAGAGACTGTTTTCGATCAGAATAACTCATACCCCGGATAACTCAACTTTTCCCGTGCAACACCTTCAGGGAAAGTATAATAAGTGATTGTACCCTCGGCGCCAAGAGTCCCGTCGGGATTGTGCAATTCAACCCATATATCCGCAAGGTTTCTCCTTTTTTCCACCAAACGGGCCACAAGATGCAATGGCCCTTCGTTGACGGGGACCGGGCGTTTGAGCCGGACATCTATCCTGGAGGTAACACCGGCGGTTTTCATCTTGACCTGCACCAGCCAGGCGGCAATCTCATCCATCAGGGTGGCCTGAATACCGCCGTGCAGCACGTTGAAGTAACCCTGGAGAAAACCCCTCGGCTCCCAGTCACAGATGATTTCCTCGCCGTCTTCGTAAAACTGCATCTGAAGTCCGTTCTCGTTGTTTGGAGAGCATCCGAAACAGTTGTATCCTTCCACATGGCGGTAGGGGTTATGTATCATTCTCATTTTATCACCTCCCCTTTTTTGAATTTTCTCCTGCCGGTTACCTGTCCCTCTTCGTCATACGAAATCCACAAACCGGTTTTCATTCCATCTTTGTAAGAACCTTTCAACTTCACATTCCCGTTCGAATAATACTCGGTTTTTTCGCCTACCGGGATGTTATTTTCATAATTCTCTTCCGAGCGTAACGTGCCGTTGGGATAATAACTTTTCTGCCAGCCGTTGAATTCTCCGTTTTTATAATGATAAACAGCGATCAGCTTCCCTTGCTGGTCAAACCATCTCGTCTCACCTTCACGTTTGCCGTTCAAATAATTTCCCTGCTCCTGGATGCCACCCCGCTCATAATAGATTATTTTTTCGCCATCGAGCTTTCCGTGTTTATAGGTTTCCGATGACAACAGTTTTCCTCCTGTATTGAATTTTAACTGTTTGCCATCAAGACTGTCGTTCAGATACTCTGCCTGAAGTTTCAGGTTGCCGCGGCGGTCAATGTCGAGATAAAGGCCGTTTTTCAGGCCTTCTTTGTAACTTTCTACGATATGAACCATGCCGTTAGCGTAACTTGTATACCACGTTCCTGTCCTCTTGTGATCTTCAAAATAGCCTGTGATCCTGATGCCTTTGTGCACAACTTCAAACCTGCCGTTGACAATTGTGTCGGGAATCAGGTGATCAGGAATTTGTGCCCGTACGACAAATCCTGTGATCAATAAAGCGATGATTAATAAAAGTTTTTTCATTTGATTATTTGTCTTTTTTGCAAAATTACCGGATTGGATTGTAGAAACAAAGTTATTTTTCGGGGAGTTATAACCCCGGCCTAAAGGCCGAGGTAACTGATGTGTTTCATAACAGATTATATATATTGACCATAAAGGTCAAAGAAATCGGCTTTGGTGATTTTTATATCATAGAATTCGCCGATCTTCAGATTGTTTCTTTCGGCAGGGATGAGCACTTCATTATCCACTTCGGGGGAATCATATTCAGTCCGTCCCATATAATAATCACCTTCAATGCGATCAATGATCGTTTGAAAAGTTCTGCCTTCTTTTTCTTTGTTTAGTTCAAAGGATATTTCCTGTTGAAGCATCATCAGCCGGTCGACACGATCCTGCTTGACTTCTTCGGGGACATCGTCTTTCAATAAAAAGGCCTGTGTATGTTCTTCTGCGGAATAGGTGAAAACGCCCAGCCGGTCGAAGCGGTATTCTTTCACAAAATCCATCAATTCCTGAAACTCTTTTTCAGTTTCTCCCGGATAACCGGTAATCATAGTTGTTCTTATCGCAACATCCGGCACTTCCTTTTTAATCTTTTCAACCAGCGAAATGGTTCCTTTCGAATCAATTCGCCGGTTCATCGAATGCAATATTTTGTCGTTGATATGTTGAAGAGGGATATCCACATATTTGCAAACTTTTGGGTTTTCGGCCATCACTTTCAGCAGTTCCACCGGAAAAGCATGGGGATAGAGGTAATGCATCCGGATCCAGCGGATGCCATCCACCCTTGAGATTTGCTGAACCAAATTCGACAGCTCACGCTTATGGTAAATATCAATGCCGTAATACGTCAAATCCTGGGCAATAAGCAGCAATTCTTTTACTCCTGTTGACGCAAGATATTCTGCTTCGGCAATAATTTCTTCCCTGGCTTTTGATTTGTGTTTGCCACGAATGAGCGGGATGGCACAAAATGAACAGGTACGGTCGCAGCCTTCGGATATTTTCAGGTAGGCAAAGTGCCCGGGTGTTGTCAGCTTTCTTTCTCCGAGCAACTCTTTTTTATAATCCACATGCAGGGTTTCCAGAATTTGTGGCAATTCGTTGACGCCGAAAAACCCGTCTACGTTGTCAATTTCTTCCTGTAAATCTTTTTTGTAACGCTGGGATAAGCAGCCCATCACAAATACCTTTTTCAGGTTACCGGCTTTCTTTGACTCTACTGCACGCAGGATGGTATCCACCGATTCTTCTTTCGCATCATGAATAAATCCGCAGGTATTGATGATGACCACGTCGGATTTTTCATCGGAGTCATGGGCAATCTGATAGCGGTTACCAAGCTGTCCCATCAGGACTTCCGAATCCACTAGGTTTTTCGAGCAGCCGAGAGTGATGATGTTTATTTTTTGTTTTTGCGTCATGGATTGGATTGTGGGTGATTGAAGGGACTGACCCACACCTGAAGGTGTGGGAAACTGATGGACTAATCAAGATGGAAAAGCGTTTCCACAAATTCTTTCTTGTTAAATACCTGCAGGTCTTCTTTCTTCTCACCGACACCGATGTACTTGACGGGAATTTTGAACTGGTCGGAGATGCCGATCACCACGCCGCCTTTGGCTGTGCCGTCGAGTTTGGTCAGCGCGATGGCATTCACATCGGTCGCAGCCACGAACTGCCGGGCCTGCTCAATGGCATTCTGCCCTGTGGATGCATCCAGAATAAGCAGGGTTTCGTGCGGGGCATCGGGTATCACCTTTTGCATCACACGGCGGACTTTGGTCAGCTCGTTCATCAGGTTAACTTTGTTATGAAGCCTGCCCGCCGTGTCAATAATGACTACATCCACCTCCTTCGAGATTGCTGATTTCAGTGTGTCGTAAGCAACGGAAGCCGGGTCGGCACCCATACCCTGACTGACGATGGGCACGTCCACGCGCTCAGCCCAGATTGTGAGCTGGTCAACTGCTGCCGCACGGAAAGTATCTGCCGCCCCCAGCAATACAGACTTTCCAACTCTTTTAAAATTGTAAGCCAGCTTGCCGATGGTGGTTGTTTTTCCTACGCCGTTTACACCCACAACCATGATTACATAAGGTTTTTTATCAGCCGGAAGTTCAAAGTCAGTTCCGTCTTTGGTATTGTTTTCGGCAAAAAGGTTTTCGATCTCTTCTTTGAGCATGTTATTCAGCTCATCTGTTCCCAGATATTTGTCGCGGGCCACACGGGCTTCGATACGTTCGATGATCTTCAGTGTAGTGGCAACCCCAACGTCGGAGGTTACGAGTGCCTCTTCCAAATTATCCAGAACTTCATCATCAATTTTTGACTTTCCGACAACCGCTTTGGAAATCTTGCTGAATACACTCTGACGGGTCTTTTCCAAACCCTTGTCGAGGTCTTCTTTTTGTTTCTTGCTTGAGAATACGGAGAATATGCCCATTGTTGGTTTATTTTGTTTATCAGGAGTTTACTTTTTCTTTCCCCCGCCTTAAAGCCCGCCTGCCGGACAGGCAGGGACGGGGTAACTGATTTACAACATTATTTAAATTAACCTGGCCATCAATTTCCCCGTCCTTCAGGGCGGGGTTATGCTTTCTGCCTTTGCAACCCTTCCCTTAATTATAAAAAAAGCTTTCTCCCAGGTAAAGGAAAAAGCTCTTTCTCTGCAAATAAATCGTTCTGTAATTATTTTTTACTGAAATAATCTTTTACCTGGTCAGTTGGGATGATATCTTCTTTAAAGGTATAAGCACCTGATTTGGAGGATTTCACCATTTTGATCACTTTGGCAAAATCTTTTCCTGAACTCTGTAATGTAGCAACTACTTTCTTAGCCATGATTCAAATTATTTAATTTCTCTGTGAAGGGTCATCTTTTTCAATATCGGATTATATTTTTTCAACTCGAGACGTTCCGGAGTATTTTTCTTATTCTTCGTGGTAATATACCTTGAAGTACCCGGCATGCCGCTGTTTTTATGCTCGGTGCATTCCAGAATAACCTGTATTCTCGCATCTTTGCTTTTCTTAGCCATTTCTTTACCTGTTTTATAATTCGGGCGGCAAAAGTACTAACTTTTGATTAAACGGCAAAAGATTCATCTCAAAAAATAAAAATAATTTTCATTTTTTTATTTGCCTAATACGTTTATATTATGTACATTGTCCGCATCTCTAATGTGAAAGACTTTCCTTTACAAAAAAACAGGAAAAACATTTCCGCCTAAATGAAGAAAAAATGGAAGAAACCAACAAGAAAATCGTACGCTCATTCGCTGAGGCCGGCAACAGGAATGATGTGGATGCCTTCGATGCAATTCTTACCCATGACTTTGTGAGGCATTGTGAAGCTACGCCGGAGGTAAACGTAAACTCCTGTGAGGATTTTAAAGAGTTCTACCGGGAAACGGCGAAAACATTCCCCGACCAGCGCATGAACATAGACAAGCTGGTTGCCGAAGGAGATTACGTCGCCTTCTGGGGCACGTTCTCGGGCACCCAAACCGGCCCAATGGGCCCGTTTCCGCCAACGGGAAAAAAGATGATATCGGAAATCGGCGGCATGTTCAGGATTGAAAACGGGAAGATTGCTGAACTCTGGGTAACCTGGGATAACCTCTCGGGACTTATGCAACTTGGGCTTTTCCCGCCACCCCAATCTGACTGAAATAATCTGAACCCGTCACACTAAAAATTTATAACGTGAAGGGCGAAAAGGTGGCTGTTTTGCTTTCGGAAAAATTAAACGCAGGAAAACACAGCGTCAATAGGGATGCCGTAAACCGGAACAAAATCATTGAAACAATCATTCCGGTTCTTTCATCAATTCCTGCCTGAGCCCCAGAAACGATTTATAAGGTGAGTCAACAAGAAAAATATTCACTATCCATGCCGGTATGTTTCCTCCCGGATCGCCAATGAACTGATGTATAATCCTGGTTTTCCCGTCGGGCAGCGGCTCTATCAACCAGTAACCCTTGCCGTTGGTCATGCGGACTATGCCTTTTTTTTCAGGTACCAGTCCGCTAACCAACCGGATGGGCATAAAATATCCGCCTGGGATGGTATCTTTCATGACAACCGATCTGGAGACTTCATCCCTGTCGTCAAAAGGCCACGGGAGAGACAAAAGGGCATAAATATAAAATGCGCTGTCGCCTTCTTTTTTCAGCCGTTTGGTTTCTTTTATCCCCGACATCCACTCACTGTACCTGTCCGCATCTGTCAGCACTTCAAGTACACGTTCCGGGGTTGCTTCTACGATGGTCTCCGCTTTATATTCTTTCAGTCTCACTCCTTCAGGTATGCGGGTATAAACCTTGATCCCGTCTTTTACTTTTGCCAGTTTCCATCCGTTTTCGCCGGTTTTTTGTCCGAAAGTGGAAAAAAATTGAAATAAAATTGCTGTAATGATCAATGGCCTTATTCCGCCCCAATAACCCATAAAAAATTATTTACTGATAAACTATTAAACTGCCTTCACCCTGCTTTATTATCCAAAACAGGCTTTTCCCAAAAATAAAGAAATGTAAATTTCTGCAAAAATATTCAGCTTTTTACAGCTTCCTTTTTTCATTCCGTTAAAAAGTATTAAACGATTTTTTTGAATATCTTTAAAAACGAAATAAATGTTACGAAATTGCATGGATTGTATTAGTAATTTACAGCTTCGAAAGGTACACTGCAGTGTGAATATCGAAGAAACGGCAACCCTGCAAAATATTCGGGCCTTCAGGATCAAAGCAATTGATTACTATGGAAAATTATTATTCAAATTCGCTGAACTCAAATAAATTGCAAAGGTGTTACGAAATTGCACCTGTCAGGGTTAAACAATTTCTGGAAGCGGAAGTTACTTTTGTTTTAAACCAAATCAGCCAACGTGATACCGTTCTGGATTTGGGATGCGGATATGGCAGGGTAGCGATCAGGTTATCGGAAAAAGCAAAAAAAGTAATCGGGATTGATATTTCAAAAGACAATATTGATTTGGCAAAAAAATTTGTCGGGGACAATCAGAAATGTGAATTTTATACGATGGATGCCATTGATTTAAAATTTCCCGACAACTATTTTGATACGGTCTTATGTATTCAGAACGGTATTTCTGCATTCCATGTTGATCCGCTGGAACTTATGAAAGAATCCATTCGCGTTACAAGAAAAGGCGGTAAGGTTCTTTTCTCAAGCTATTCGGGGAAATTCTGGAAGGACCGGCTCGAATGGTTCCAGATTCAATCCGAACAGGGATTGATAGGTGAAATTGATTATCGTTTGACAAAAAACGGCGTGATTATTTGCAAAGACGGATTTAAAGCAACAACCTATTCCGGGGAACAATTTCGCGAACTGGCTTCTAATTTTAACGTCCGGGCGACAATCCGTGAAATTGACAATTCAAGTGTATTCTGTATAATGGAATTGGATTAAGAATCCTGCAAAATTACTTTCCCACACCGTATCAAGTTGTGAATCGAACATTTATAACGATAATTAATATATTTGTCGGGAAAGAAATACATAAAATTAAAACAGCTCATCCGACAGCACAATCAAAAACAGAAAATGGAAACCCTCTCCGGCCACTGGGATAAGATATTCAGGAAAACCGCTGACCATAAACTGGGGTGGTACGAGAATGATTTCTCACAAACGTTGAAATTCCTGAACCGGATACGCGGCTGGAAGCAGGCTCGTATATTTATGCCGGGAGCAGGAACATCGGGTTTGATCGGTGAGTTGATGCAAACCAACGCAACACTTGTTTTAAATGACCTGAGCCCTGAGGCCATTGCGCTGGCAAAGAAAAAGTACGGCGGGAAAAAAGAAAATCTTCGGTGGCTTTGCCTGGATATTTCGGAACCGCTACCCGAGGAGCTGCACAACACGATTGACATCTGGGTTGACCGCGCAGTATTGCACTTTCTGGTGGAAGACAGCAAAGTCGAAAAATATTTCAAAAATGTGCATACGCTTGTGAAACCCGGCGGCCATGTTATTTTAGCCGAATTCTCGAAAAAAGGAGCAACCAAATGTGCAGGACTCAATGTGCGTCGTTACAATGTCGAAGACCTGAAGAACAACATGGTTGCATTTGAACTGATTGCAGAGGAAGAATACATTTATACAAATCCCGGCGGAGAACCAAGACCATATATTTACACCTTGTTTCAAAAAAGGAGCACCTGACAACACACGCTAAAATAAAAAATCTGAGTCATTAACTATTTAAAAGGAGGTGTCTTATGAAAAACGAAAAATCGCGATCCGTTCCACCTGCATTTATTGTTAAAACCGTGCAATCTGTTCAGGCAGGAATACTCGATTTTGCCAACCGGCTTACCCCGCCGTTCGTACAGATACTTAGCCTGGCTGGCGGAACCATGGGTTCCCAGGCTCTTTATGCTGCCGCCAGACTCGGCATTGCCGATCTGCTGAAAGACGGCCCGAAAAGTGTGGATGATTTGGCAAAAAAAACCAAAACAAATGCGGATGCCCTGCACCGTTTGTTAAGGGCGCTTGCCAGTATTGGCGTATTTAAGGAAACCTCCGGCAAGGTTTTTGAGCTGACAACTGCCGCAGAAGCCCTGCAAAATGACCATCCGCAGTCCGTAAGGCCTTTTGTCCTCCTGATGGGAGATCCGATCTGGCGCAACCCCTGGGGAGACATTATGTATTCCATAAAAACCGGTGAAAATGCCTTCAACCATGTTTTTGGAAAGAATTTTTTCGATTACCTCGGGGAGCATGAGGAACTGTCGGAATTATTCAGCAACTGGATGACAAAGGCGTCGAATATGAATTGCCCTGCCATTGCAGCGGCTTATCCTTTCAACAGGTTCGGGAAGGTCGTTGACATTGGGGGTGGTCAGGGGGCGTTGCTGGCTCATATCCTGAAAAAGTATCCAACTGTCAACGGCGTGCTTTTTGATCTTCCCAAGGTTGTTGAAGATGCATCTGAAATTGACGACAATATTGCTTCGCGTTGTGAAATCGTGGGGGGTAGCTTCTTTGATTCCGTTCCTGCAGGCGGCGACCTTTACATCATGCAGCAAATTATCCACGACTGGGAGGATGAACTGGCCGTTCAGATTCTGTCGAATTGCCGGGATGTCATGACCGATGACGCCAGAATACTCGTGATTGATGCCGTAATTAAACCCGGAAATGGCCGGGATGTGAATAAGTTTATTGATTTGCAGATGCTTTTGATCAACAAAGGCGGGAGGGAAAGAACTGAACAGGAGTTCAGGCAACTTTTTGAAAAAGCAGGACTGAAGTTGCTGAAAATCATTCCGACGGCTTCGATGTTTTCCATTGTCGAAGGACGAAAAAACTGAAGTTTTACATTAAATCGTTTTCTAAAAAATGAAATTGCTTGAGTTTCTGGAACGGATCAACAGGGAGAAATTTCCTTTTACCCTGCATTATGTCGGGGAAAACGACCGGATTGAAGTGGAGATTGATGCATTCTTCGAAAAATGGGTGGTTATATTTGCAGGAGGGGAATACACGGAACATGCCGTTTTCCCGGATAACGGGATCCAGGATACCGAAAACCCCAAAAGCATGGATGACCTGTTTGACAGGCCGCAAAGATCCTGGAAAAAAGCGGCGGAAGATCTCGGAATAGAGTTCATCAGCCCTTTCAGCTTTACAGCCAATGGAATAAGGCATCAGGTAACGGGGTTACTTCCGCAATTCGGCGGGAAAAAGGGCGCTTTAATCACATCGCGGAAAGATCCGGAAGAAGCACGCAGCGCAGCAGAAGATTGCGGCAATTTCTTTATCTCCGGATTGAACCCCTACCATTACGACAGGTATAACAGGGAACGGTTTATACAAACCCTGAACGACTGGGGATGGTCCGGCGAGGGAACGCCGCCGGCATGGTTCAGTGGCAGGTTATTTTAGCAATCACAATCAGATAATTAATACTATGAATTATGCTATCTGTTTCTATTCGCTTTTATTGCTGTTTTTATACGGATGCACCATGACACAGGATAAAAACCATAAAGAAGTTTCAACGGCCCGGTACTTTACCTCTCCTGATGAAGCTGTGCCAATAATCACAGATTTACTGAAAAATGAAGATTTTAAAACACTGTCGGCCTATTACGATTTATCCGGTTCGAAAGTAAAGCAAGCTGATCTCGAGTCCGGTGAATTTTTTATCAGAAGGGAGAAACCCGCTGTTTCCCATCCGGCAGGTTTCTGGAAATACAAACATCCTTTTGCACCCGGGTTTAAGTATAACAGCCTTCAACCTACGGACAGAAAGGGGGTGTATTTGGTACAGGTTGTCGTTGTCATCGACCAGGGAGAAGGTACACCCTCGCAGGTTGGCACCTCCGGTTTTTACATGATCCAATCAGCCAGGGGCTGGCAGGTGCTGCCTGACCGCTATTCCATTGAGTAAAGAAAACCATCGATAAAAGAATAAAAACAACAGATGAAAAAATTAATTGAAAAAACCGAAACCGCAATTATTGAGATGACCGGAATTCACGTCCCCAAAGGATTGCTTGAAATAAAAAAGACGGCAGAAACCCTCAAGGTCATTCTTGACGGACAGGAGATCGGCAGTTTTGAGACGGAAGATGAAGAGGAAGAAGAGGAATTAATGTTTGGTATTGAAGAATTGCTGGAAGAAGAAATGAGAACCATCCGGGAAATTTTGATCGGACACAAGATTGGCAAAATTGAGCAGGACCTGCATGATCCTGTCAGCAGTTTTGAAGAATGGGCGCTTGAAAAACTAAAGGAACACGGCCTGGAAGAATACATTTCAATTGAGGTGACAGATTTTGGTTACGGGGGACAGCACTGGGAGATGGAGGAAGATTACGTTCAGGGGTTTCCTTCTTTTGGCTTAAAAGTGACCAACTTCGACACTGTTGATTTTGATTTCCCTATCGACATACAGGATAAACCTGTTCAACTCGACCTCGGGAAAATTAAGGAGGCGTTTCTTATGTATCTATCCCGGATTAAGCATTAGAAGCTTTTCATGATTGTGAATTCAGCATTTGCTCCCCGATTTCATATTCCCCGGTGAAAACTTCTTCATAGCTATCAAAAGCGGATCGCGAGAATAATTCAGCGGGAAGCCACCTTCTTTTTTGCCTATTTCATTTATTTTATGTATATTAGCTGAATAATAATCATGGAAACACTTCACGCAATAATAAACGGACAAGTGTTTTTACCCATGAGGGAGGTAATTTTGGAAGAAACCAACAAGAAGATCGTACGCTCTTTCGCTGAGGCCGGCAACCGGAATGATCTGGATGCCTTCGATGCAATACTCACCCCCGACTTTGTGAGGCATTGTGAAGCGACACCGGAGGTAAACGTTAACTCCTGTGATGATTTTAAAGAGTTTTACCGGGAAACGGCGAAAACATTCCCCGACCAGCGCATGAACATAGACAAGCTGGTTGCTGAAGGAGATTACGTCGCCTTCTGGGGCACGTTCTCGGGTACCCACAGCGGCCCAATGGGCCCGTTTCCCCCAACGGGAAAAAAGATGATATCGGAAATCGGCGGCATGTTCAGGATTGAAAACGGGAAGATTGCCGAACTCTGGGTAACCTGGGATAACCTCTCGGGGCTCATGCAGCTCGGTCTCTTCCCACTACCCGGATCTGACTGAAATAACCTAAACACGATAAACTGAAAAAATACAAATCAAAAAAGAAGCTCTTCTTATAAAACCATTATCCGGCACCTGCCAGCTTAATTAATGAAATTCGTAAATGAATACGGTATTCACCTGTAAGTGAAGGGCGTAGTCTTTATTTAAATAAAAGACATTGCTGTTGAAATAATACGAAAACGGAATACTCTTAAGGGGTTATAAATATTGTTAGCTACAAAAAAGGAGGTTTTTATGTACAGGATTTCTACTTTTTTATTGTTTGTGATGCTTATGCATTTACAAGTGGTTTTTGCCCAGGCCCCGGATGTGCTCTGGTTAAAAGATTACGGTCACGGCATTCTCGGGAGTAATGGCAATTCTCTTGACACAACCTTCGACGGAGGGAGTATACTCGCCGGAACCGTTTCATTTGGGGCCGGTTCTAGTC
>JAADID010000295.1 GCA_013151505.1 Chlorobiota bacterium
CGGATTTCCTGTTCGGTGTGGGTATGGGTTTCTTTGCGTGCTTTTTCGATTTTGGTATCGGTCAGGGTTGCCGGGATGACGAATGCCGGGGGGTAAATCTTTGATCATACCCGAGATTTGCTCCAAATCCGCCCGACCCCAAAACCAAATCATAAAATAATATGATATTAATCATGTTAAAATAAATGCCGGATAAGCATCGTTCATGTATTAATTCATATAATAAACTGTTTATCAATTTTATAAGACATTTTTATTGTATTTAGAATAAATCTAAATATGATATGACACATATAATTATATGATTTGAAATATATATTATAATATTTTTACATCCGAAAAATTTAATAGCATTGTCATAAATTTTTACCGAATGAAATTATCTTTACTACTTATTGCGGTTATTACGTTCTCAACAGTTTTTGCCGGTGAAGGTGAAGACCTGTTTAAACAAAGGTGCGCTGCATGCCATACCATCGGAAAAGGGAGGCTTGTTGGCCCGGATTTAAAGAACATAACCGAAAAACAGAGCCTGGACTGGCTGCTCGCTTTTATTAAATCATCCACCGCGATGATAAACAGCGGCGATGCCGATGCGAAGGCAATATTCGAAGAGTACAACAGGATTTTGATGCCTGACAACAATTACTCAGATGCACAGATACTGGCTATTTTAGACTATATCAAACAGGGCGGTGCGGGTGAAGGGACATCGGCAGCCTCACCGGCAGCCGACATCCTGAACGGAGTTACTGCCGAGAACATTGCCACCGGGGCACGGCTGTTTGACGGAGCCCAACGACTGACCAACGGCGGACCGTTCTGTGCCTCATGCCATAAGGTACGGGATGAAAGAATTTTCAGCAGCGGAACGCTGGCCAAAGATTTGAGTCAGTCTTATGAAGCATTGGGTAGTGCGGGTGTGGCTGCCATCGTTAAAAACCCACCTTTTCCGGTGATGCATGAGGCGTATAGAAACCATCCCATAACAGAAGAAGAAGTCATCAATCTTACGGCATATCTGAAATCGGTAAATGAAGAAAGAATTTACCAGCGGCCTGCCAATTTCAGTATGTTCTTTGTCTTTTTCGGAGCCGTTGTCTTTTTTATAATTTTTATGAGCACGATCATATTATATTTTAAGCGGAAAAAACTTGCTGTCAACCACGACATTCTCAGCAGGCCTTCAAAAGTAGTTAACTAACAAACATATATTTTTATGAGTTGGATAAAAGATTTAATCTCTCCGAAAACCCGGCAATGGGAGGAGTTTTACAGAAACAGATGGCAGCACGACAAAATTGTCAGAAGCACCCATGGTGTGAACTGTACCGGCGGCTGTAGCTGGAACATCCATGTAAAAGATGGTATTGTCGTCTGGGAAACCCAGGCGCTCGACTATCCCTTGCTTGAGAAATCCCTGCCTCCTTACGAGCCGAGAGGGTGTCAGCGCGGCATTTCGTTTTCATGGTATCTGTACAGCCCGATCCGGGTCAAGTACCCCATGATCAGGGGGGCGCTGATTGATGTGTTCAACGAAGAAAAAGCCAAAACCGGCGATCCGCTGAAGGCGTGGGAAAACATCCAGAAAAATCCCGAAACCAGGGCAAGATATCAACGGGCAAGGGGTAAAGGCGGTTTCAGAAGAGTGTCGTGGGACGATGCCAAAGAAATGATCGCTGCGGCCAACATCTACACAACCAAAAAATACGGGCCTGACCGGCTGGTCGGTTTCTCTCCCATCCCGGCTATGTCAATGCTGAGTTATGCAGCAGGTTCGCGTTTCCTGCAACTGATGGGTGGCGTCAACCTCAGTTTTTACGACTGGTATTGCGACCTTCCGAACTCTTTCCCCGAAATATGGGGAGAACAAACCGATGTGGCCGAAAGCGCCGACTGGTATAACTCGAAATTTATCGCCTGCATGGGCGCCAACCTGGGAATGACCCGTACACCCGATGTACATTTCTTTTCGGAGTCGCGGCATAACGGAACCAAAACGGTTGTTTTTTCACCCGACTTCAACATGGTGGCCAAGTACGCCGATAAATGGGTCCCTGTCCACGCCGGGCAGGACGGCGCTTTCTGGATGGCAGTGGTCCATGTGATATTAAAGGAGTACCATTATGAAAAACAGACCCCTTATTTTATTGATTATACCAAACGATACACCGACAGTCCGTTTCTCGTAGAGGTAAACGAAAAAGATGGAAAACTCGTCCCGGGACGGTTGTTAAGAGCAGGTAAGATAAAGAAATACAAGGATATAGAAAAAGGAGACTGGAAATTCCTGAATATTGATTCCAAAAGCGGTGACCTGGTTTGTCCGGGCGGTAGTTCGGGACACAGATGGGACGGCAGGGACGGCAACTGGAACCTGAAGTTTGAAGACGCCGAAACCGGAAAAGCCTACGACCCGTTACTTACGTTACTCGACAATAACGACGAAGTTCTACAGCTTGAATTTATTGAATACGGACAAAATAAGAGCGCCCAAAGAGGAGTTCCCGTAAAGCACATTAAGACGGTTGACGGTACGGTAAAGGTTACCACCGTTTATGATCTGATAATGGCGCAATACGGCATTGACCGCGGGCTGGGTGGCGATTATCCGGCGACTTACGAAGAAAATGATGCGGCTTACACCCCGGCCTGGCAGGAAATTTTTACGGGTATCGGACCAAAGACGGTCATCCAGTTTGCCCGCGAATGGAGCCGGACTGCAGAAACGACTAACGGAAAGTGCAGCATTATCATTGGGGCAGGAATCAACCACTGGTATCACAACAACCTGATTTACCGCGCCGGGACCATGGCGTTGATGCTGACAGGCTGTATCGGCGTTAACGGTGGCGGGATGAACCATTATGTCGGTCAGGAGAAACTGGCGCCAAGCGATTCGTGGGGCGCCATCATGTCGGGAAAAGACTGGCAGGCGCCGCCGCGTTTGCAGCAAACACCCATCTGGCATTACATCAACTCCGACCAGTGGCGTTATGACGGAAACCAGGCTGACTACAACACGGTTCCAAAAAACGATTTGTCGGGCATGCATTCCGCAGATATGGTCGCAAAAGCCGTACGTAACGGCTGGATGCCTTTTTATCCCCAGTATAACAAGAATAATTTTGAAATTGTAAAAGATGCCGAAAAAGCGGGAGCAACATCCGATGAGGAAATCAAAAAATATGTTGTTGAAAAACTGAAAAATAAAGAACTGCTTCATGCAGTGGTTGATCCTGATGAAGAAACAAGTTTCCCGCGGGTATGGTATATCTGGCGCGGAAATGCCCTGATGTCCAGCGCCAAAGGGCATGAGTATTTCCTGAACCACTACCTCGGCACTCACCACAACGACGTGGCCGACGAAGTGGCTGACCAATTTGTGAAAGACGTGAAGTGGCGCAGCGAAAGCCCCAAAGGCAAAATGGACCTGATCGTCAACCTGAACTTCAGGATGGATACTTCCGCATTGTATTCCGATATTGTACTACCTGCAGCTTCCTGGTACGAAAAAACCGACCTGAACAGCACCGACATGCACTCTTTCATCCATCCGCTGTCGGCAGCTATTGACCCGGTGTGGGAATCCAAAAGCGACTGGGTCATCTTCAGGGAAATTGCGAAAGTAACGAGTGAACTGGCCAAAACGCATTTTTCAAAACCCGTTAAGGATATTGTCAATGTGCCTTTTGCCCATGACAGTGCGGGAGAAGTTGCACAAACAGAAATCAAAGACTGGAGCAAAGGAGAATGTGAACCTGTCCCGGGTAAAACCATGCACAATATCGTGGTGGTCGAAAGGGATTACACGAAAGTGTATGATAAATTTATCAGGCTTGGGCCTAACATCAAGAACGGCCTTGGGGCGCATGGCAATAGTTATCAGTGTGCCGACTTTTATGAACAAATGCTTGATGACAGGGATCATGTCAACCAACTGGAAGGCAAAGAATACCCGTCCATTTATGAAGATGAGGAAGCTGCCAATGCCGTTCTGCTTTTATCAAGTCTCACAAACGGCGAACTTGCTCACAGGGCTTATGAGGTTGCCGAAAAGAAAACCGGCCTGACCCTCTGTGACCTTTCCGAAGGCAATAAGAATGTCAGGATGAATTACAAAGACCTGCAAACCAGGCCGCACCGTTATTTGAATTCTCCCGTTTGGTCGGGCCTGCTGACTGGCGGCAGGGCTTATTCCGCCTACACATACAATGTGGAACGACTGGTTCCCTGGCGCACGCTCACGGGAAGGCAGCACTTCTATCTCGATCATGAGGGCTACATTAAGTTTGGTGAGCATTTGCCAACCTACAAACCGTCTCCAAAACCGGAAGTCTATGGTGAGTTGCGCAAATCGGTAGCCACGGGAAAAGCAAAGATTCTGAATGTACTCACGCCTCACGGAAAGTGGCATATCCACTCAACTTACGGAGATACTCTCAGGATGTTGACCCTCTCGCGGGGAATGGAACCGTGCTGGCTGAGCGAGGAGGATGCCGCCGAGATGGGCATCAAAGACAACGACTGGGTGGAAGTGTTCAACGATAACGGCGTCTATTGTACGCGCGCCTGCGTCAGCGCCCGAATCCCGAAAGGAATTTGTATTGTTTATCACTCACCCGAACGTACTTATTCCGTTCCCAAGTCACAGGTAAGAGGCAACAGAAGGGCGGGCGGCCACAACAGCTTCACCCGTATTCACCTCAAACCGAACCTGATGGTTGGCGGCTACGGACAGTTTACCTATCATTTTAATTATTGGGGCCCGGTCGGCGTAAACCGCGACACCCATGTCCTGATTCAGAAAATGGACAAAGTTGAATTTTAAAACAAAACGAAACCATGGATATAAGATCACAAATCGCAATGGTATTTCATCTCGATAAATGCATCGGGTGCCATACCTGTTCCATTGCCTGCAAAAACATCTGGACCGACCGGAAAGGCGCCGAGTACATGTGGTGGAACAATGTGGAAACCAAACCCGGAACCGGTTACCCGAGCAAATGGGAAGACCAGGAAATTTACAAAGGCGGCTGGGTGAAAAACGGCAAATCAATCAGTCTTAGAGGCGCAGGCAAGTTCAAAGGGTTAAAGAATATGTTTCATAACCCTAACATGCCCGTGCTTGATGATTATTACGAGCCGTGGACCTATCAATACGAACATTTGTTTGAAGCCGAAGAAGGCGATGACCAGCCGGTTGCCCGTCCTGTTTCGCTGATCACAGGCGAACCGATGACGCCTAAAGCGGGGCCCAACTGGGACGACGACCTGGGCGGAAGCCAGGAGTACGCGCGCAACGATGTCAACTCGCGGAACCTTTCGGCCGCCGAACAGGAAGCCATGTTTCAACTTGAAAGGATGAGTTTCCATTATTTGCCGAGGATTTGTAACCATTGCCTGAACCCGGCCTGTGTGGCTGCCTGTCCGTCGGGCGCCATCTATAAAAGGGGTGAAGACGGTATTGTTCTCATCAACCAGAAAAAGTGCCGTGCCTGGCGAATGTGCGTAACAGCCTGTCCGTACAAAAAGAGTTATTACAACTGGAATACAGGCAAATCGGAGAAATGCCTGCTTTGCTATCCGCGTGTTGAGTCGGGCCAGGCGCCGGCATGTATGCATTCCTGCGTGGGCCGCATCAGGTATCTCGGCGTATTGCTGTACGATGCGGATAAAATTGAAGCCGTCGCATCCTGCGCTGAACATGACCTCGTTGAAAAACACCTGGATATTTACCTCGACCCGAATGACCCCGAAGTGATAAAAGCAGCAAGGGCAAACGGTATTGCAGATTCAACCATCGTTTCGGCACAGAAATCCCCGGTTTACAAATTTGTAAAAAGGTGGGGGCTTGCCCTGCCGCTTCATCCCGAATTCAGGACGCTGCCGAATTTATTTTACGTGCCCCCGCTGTTGCCCACGATGGCATTCGTGGAAAACGGCACTTACGAAACCACGAGCGAATCTTTCTGGGGCGCCATTAAAAAATCAAGGTTGCCGATGAGATACCTGGCCAACCTGTTCAGCGCCGGGAACGAGAAAACCATAGAAACCGTATTGAAGAAACTGATGGCGGTTCGCCTGCACCGAAGAAATGAAACGGTGGGCGACCTGCCCGAGAAAGAAGTGAGCGGCCCCATGGGCGAAGTGGTGATGGACAAAGATACGGCCGATGACATCTTCAGGCTCACCTCCCTGCCGTTGTTCGATGAACGATTTGTGATTCCGGCGGCTCACCGCGAGGAAGCCATGGAAATGCTGGAAAGTACGGCAGATGTAAAAGGAAATACAGGTTTCGGATTTAAAGAACCGCCAAAAAGAGGATTATGAAAAATTTAAACCATTATAAAATACTGGCAGATGTTTTCAGGTATCCTGACGCACGATTTTCGGAATATGCCGATAGATTCCTGAAAATGATTGTGGAGGAATTTCCCGCCAAAGCAGGGAAATTTCAACAGCTCCTGGACACCCACAACAGATTGTCTTTGGCTGAACAACAGGAGTATTACATGAAAACATTCGATGTACAGGCAGTTTGCTACCTCGACATAGGATATATGTTGTTCGGCGAAGATTACAAAAGAGCGCAACTGCTTGTCAATCTTCAAAATGAACACAAGTCGGCCGGTGTGGACTGCGGCAGCGAACTCGGTGACCACCTGCCAAACGTACTGACACTTCTTGCCAAGACCACCGACAGGGATTTTGCCGAAGAACTGGGTTTCATCATCACGACACCGGCTGTCCGTTTTATGCTTACGAAATTTAAGAACATCAACAATTATTATAAGGAATTACTTGAGGTTTTGCTGGAATTCCTTCAGCGCGACTTCACAGGCGACGGCCTTGCGGAGTATGCAGTACCCGAGCAGGCATTTAACGGCGATCATGAATTTGTAATGCCTTCGCCAAAATCGGCTATTTGTGATACACATTGTAACAAACGTAAAAGTTTTTAATTATGTTCAATAACTTCTTTTTTATCGGTTTACCTTACGCAGCGCTGACGGCTTTGCTGGTAGGGTCCATATTCAGATACTACCGGCTTGGGTTTAAAGTGTCTTCGTTATCTTCGCAATTCCTCGAAAGCAGGGAACTTTTTTACGGAAGCCGCCCGTTCCACTGGGGCATCATCTTTCTGTTCTTCGGTCATGCTATTGCTTTTTTAACTCCCAGGGCCGTCATCCTGTGGGACAGTGTGCCTCTGCGTCTTGTCATTCTTGAAGTGACTGCGCTGGGTTTTGCTTTCTCGGCGCTGTTCGGGCTTTTAATGCTGATACAGAGACGTTTCAAAAACAGAAGATTGTGGGCGGTTACCACAAAAATGGATGTGTTTGTTTACATCATGCTGTTAACGCAAATTATCACTGGCATTTGGGTAGCCTATTTTTCACGCTGGGGATCGGTGTGGTTTGCCTCGGCTCTTACACCTTATCTGAGGTCTTTATTCATATTTAATCCTGATATAGCAGCAGTTTCTGTGATGCCTTTGTCTGTTCAAATCCATATCGTTTCCGCCTTTGTAATCATCGGTATGATCCCGTTTACGCGATTCATCCACTTCCTGGTATATCCTTTTGCATACATCACCCGAAGTTACCAGTACGTCATCTGGAACTGGGACCGCAAGAAAATAAGGACTTCCGGCAAAATGGTGAATGGAGTCAGATCAAAGAATAATTGAATTCAAGTGGCTGGAATCAAGATAAAAGCAGACAGATAAAAGTCAAAAGTCGAAACGTAGCGAGAATTGGAACTTCCCGGAAATAAAAGTCACTATAAAAACACAACAGGGAGGAATGATCACAGAGCGGCGCTAAGTTAACGACGATCAAATAACAAAAAATGACAATCGCACAACAATTAATGACACGAAGTAAATAACGGGCGCCGCCCAAATAACCATTAACAGAACACAATTAATAAATAACCATTAACCAAAAAGTATGGCACTTCCGGAAATAATTGATTTTAAACAGGAAAGGATACGAACCTTACATTATACCTGGATAGCGTTTTTCATCACATTTTATGTATGGTTCAATATGGCGCCGCTGGCGACCACCATGTTGAAAAGCATTGACTGGCTCACAGCAGACCACATTAAAGTACTGGCAATTTGCAATGTGG
This sequence comes from Chlorobiota bacterium, assembly GCA_013151505.1. Taxonomy (GTDB): domain Bacteria; phylum Bacteroidota; class Bacteroidia; order Bacteroidales; family F082; genus JAADID01. The sequence continues at coordinate 8,140 of JAADID010000295.1, forward strand.
CGCTGACCATTCCCGCCAGGATTGTTGTCGGGGCGCTGATTGACCGCTACGGACCACGGATTGTGTTCAGTCTGCTGATGATCACCATGGCCGTCCCGGCATTCTTGTTTGCATTCGGGAACACTTTCTTGCAGTTGCTCATCTCGCGGCTGATCCTTGGTTCCATTGGCGCCGGGTTTGTCATCGGCATCAGGATGGTAGCGCAGTGGTTCCCACCCAAGATGGTCGGCAGGGCCGAAGGCTTTTACGCCGGGTGGGGTAATTTTGGCTCGGCATGGGCTGCCATGACACTACCCTGGATTGCCATCCACTTTTTCGGCGGCGAAAATGGCTGGCGTTATGCCCTTGCCATCAATGCCGGCGTTTCGCTGGTGTATGGCATCGCCTATTATTTTCTTGTCAGAGATGTTCCTAAAGAAGGGGCAACCAAAGCCTATCATTTCAAAAAGGCAAAAAAGACCCAACCTATGACGGTTAGCTCGTACAGGGATTTGATTCAGTATCTTGCCTGGTCGTTTCCGCTGGTGGGGGCCATGGGCATACTGGCATGGAAGATCGGAAGCGTAAGAGTGAGCGGCGAAGAGATATTGCCTGCCTATGCCCTTGACATCATTTACGGAATACTGGCTTTGATTTTTATAATTCACGTGATAAAAGTTTTACAAATTAATTTGCCGGTGTTGCGGGCGGGCGTCCCCGAAAACGAAAAATACCGCTGGGGTAATGTGGCCGCATTGAACAGCACTTATTTTGCAAATTTCGGCGCGGAACTGGCAGTGGTGTCCATGCTGCCCATGTTTTTCCAGAATGTGTTCAGAAACCTGACCAACAGCGAAGGCGACTACATCATGACCGCCACATTTGCAGGAATGATCGCTGCTTCATTTGCATTTGTAAACCTTTTTGCAAGACCGTTAGGCGGATTTATTTCCGACAAAATGAACAACAGGAAACGTACGATGCTGATTTACATGCTGGGTATTTCAATTGGGTTTTTCTTTATGGCCGTTATCGCCAGATACGGACCGGTGGGAGAAGATGGCGTGAAGATCCTGTTCCCGTTGTTTGATGGTATGTGGTGGCTCGTGGTAGCTGTTATCATTACCATTGCCACTTCCATGTTTGTGCAGGGGGCTGAAGGAGCAACTTTTGCAATTATCCCCATGATCAAAAAAGAACAAACCGGGCAAATCGCCGGTATGGCAGGCGCTTATGGTAACGTAGGCGCAGTGGTTTATCTTGTACTCTACTCTCTTGTGGACGACAAAACATTCTTTTACATTTTATCGGCCGGAGCCCTTGCAAGTTTCATATTCTGTTGGATTATGTTGAGGGAACCGAAAGGCTCTTTTGCTGAGGAATGAGGATTGGTGATTGGTGATTGGTGATTAATGATTAGTGATTGGTGATTAGTGAATGGTGATTGGTGAATGATGAATTACGAAATCAGATGACAAAAAGAAATAATGAATGACACAGCGTGACATGCAAAGCATAAATGATGCCCGAAGGGCAATTGACAAATTACAAAACCCAAAAATAAAATGTTGAAAATAAATTTATCAACCTGGAATGTCGAAGACGAAAAATTCTGGAGCCGGACCGGCAAAAAAATTGCAATCAAAAACCTGTGGATTTCCATCCCTGCGCTTTTACTGGCTTTTGCAGTGTGGATCATGTGGAGCATCATTGCTACCAAGTTAAAAGAGTTCGGATTTAATTTCGGAATGATCACTCCCGATATGAGTCCTGAACAAGTCACTGCCAAGCTGAAAGAAATCAACAGTTTATATTACACCTTACCTGCCATTGCAGGCCTGGCCGGCGCCACCCTGCGTATTCCCAACTCTTTTCTGATCTCGCTGGGCGGGGGCAGAAACGTTATTTTTGTGACCACCCTCCTGCTGCTGATTCCTGCCATCGGTGTTGGATTTGCTTTGCAGGACGTGAACACGCCCTACTTTACTTTTGCCGTTTATGCTGCGCTTTCAGGATTTGGAGGGGGCAACTTCTCTTCTTCCATGAGCAACATCAGCTTCTTTTTCCCCAAACGTATGCAGGGAACATCCCTGGGACTCAATGCCGGTATTGGCAACCTGGGCGTCGGCGTGATGCAGAAAACCATCCCGTGGGTGATCGGCTTTTACCTGTTTTGTGCCATTGGCCCCGACGGAAACAAAGTCTGCGGCGAAGCCCTGTCGGGCCTTCAGAATGCCGGATGGGTGTGGGTTCCGCTGCTGACTCTCGCTACCATTGCCGCATTTTTCGGGATGAACAATGTGGTGACGGGAACTCCCAAGCTGCCTTCTACCATTCAGGGCATTTCCAAAACAATTTACATGGTGGTACTGGGGCTGGTTGCTGCCGGGATCGGCGCCTACCTGCTCATCGGGTTACAAATCAATATGTGGATCGTTTTGCCGGTGGTCATCATACTGACGGTGATGATGATGAAGTACGCCACACCGCGTGAAATCAAAACCAACCTGAACAAGCAGTTTGCCATTTTCAGAAACAAGCACAACTGGGTAATGACCGTCATCTACACCATGACTTTCGGTTCGTTTATCGGTTTTTCGGCCGCTTTCCCAAAGCTGACACAGGACATCTTCGTTTACAGCAATCCGAACGATCCCAGCTTCATCAATCCCAACGCCCCGAATTTCCTGATGTGGGTTTTCCTCGGTCCGGTTATCGGCGCATTGATACGTCCTGTGGGAGGCTGGTTTTCCGATAAGATCAACAGCGGTGCCAAAGTAACTGCCATCAGCACCATTGCACAGATACTGGCCACGCTGGCCGTTGCCTACTTTGTGATCCAGGCCCGAAACAGCGACACACCCGAAAAATACTGGTGGCCCTATTTCATCTTTTTCATGATCCTGTTTTTAACCACGGGTATCGGTAACGGCTCCACTTTCAGGAGCATCCCTTACATTTTCAGTAAGGAACAGGCCGGGCCGGTGCTTGGCTGGACGGCAGCCATTGCTGCTTACGGGGCTTTTATCATCCCCAAGGTGTTCGGACAACAAATCAAAAACGGCACACCGGAGTATGCACTTTACGGTTTTGCCATTTATTACTTTGTCTGCCTGGCGCTCAACTGGTGGTTCTACCAGGGACCTAAAGCGGAGATTAAAAATCCGTAAAAAAATTAACAGAAAACAATTTTGGAAATTTATTATTTCAAAATAAAAAATTTATGATTTTTGACATATTTTTTATGAATAACCATGTATAGGCAGCCTTTGTACTGCGCTGAGGGGGTAAAAATTTATGGCGACTGTAAAAAGACTTTGCGAAACATGTAAGCACTACAACTGCTTTATCAATAAGTACTGTTCAGAGGAATGGAAACCAATCATTACATTGAACAAAACCAGTACGGATTATCCCGCAGGAGCCACAATATTTTCTGAAGGAGAACCGGTAAGGGGAATTTACGAAATCTATTACGGGAAAATCAAAGTCGTTTCCTCTTTTGGTAATCACAGAGAAAGGATTTTGTGTTTGCTGACCCAGGAACAAATGCTGGGATTTAACGGACTGGGCGGGAACATGATCTATCCGGTGACTGCAATAACCCTGGTACCCTCACAAATAACTTTCATACCGATTGATATTTTTTATAAAGCCGTAAAAGCCAATCCGGACATGGCCATTTTCCTTATGAATTATTATGCCGACCAGCTCAGGGCCAGCAATGCGCGATTGAAAATACATTCGCTGATGTCTGCCAAAGGAAAGGTGTCATCCGCGCTGGTTACGATCATTGATTCATTCGGTTTTAAAAAACAGGATGATACTTTGCTGGATTTCACGCCGTCGAGAAAGGATATTGCCAGCCTTGCCGGCACGACCTATGAAACCGTGATCAGGGTACTCGGAGAACTGGAAAAAGAAAACATCATCAAGCTGGAAGGCAAATCCATCAGGGTACTCGACCTTCATTCTCTTCAAAAGCTTTCGGAAGATTACCATTCGTGACAGAGTTTTTTATCTGTCATATTCCGGATGCAACTGTTGCTGATAAGCAATGTCTTTCAGGATGGTATCCGTCACCTCATCTGTCTCCGGTTCAAGTATTTCCCTGATTTCCTGTTGGATAAAAAGCGGGGTGATCAAAAAATAAAATTGTAACTAACCAGTCGTAATAAATTGAAGATTCAAAAAAATGAATACTATCAATTCCCCTCATTCGGAGAGGATTAAGGGGTGGGTTATTAAAAACATCATTCATTTTTATGAGTCTTCAATTACACAATTATAAAGTTTTTTATGAGAAAACTGATTAGTAACAGGAAATTATTTCCCCCCTGAATATTTCAACTATTTTTCTACATTTGCGTTTTATCGCTAAATTGATATGGCATTCTCATAACCACTGATCTTTTGTACTTTATATCACAAATAAAAACCGGAACAGGCAATTCTTAAAAATGTAATATAGTGCATAAATTTTTATTCCCCTTTTTTGCCGTTTTCCTGTCTGGCATGTTGCATGCCCAGACGACTTATGAATATCCCAGGGCACCTAAAGACACCGTCACTGATACTTATTTCGGCGTGCGTATCAGTGACCCTTACCAGTGGATGGAAAATCCGGAGGATCCGCGGCTGGCTACATGGCTTGAAGAAGAAAACAAATTAACCAAAAAGGAAAACCATAAGCACAAACATTTAATGGCTTTGGAAGATCAGATTTCCGATTTAAACCAATACAGGATTTTACAAAATTTAGCAGTTAATATAACAGAAGAAAACAAAAACAAAAGGGAAAGCAAATACGTATTCAAGGAAGATTATGTAAGCGTTAAACGTTCTCCGGACCTGCTTTATAAAAAAAGAGGTAATGGCAATTACCGATTATTAGTAAAAACAAAAAGGTTCAGGATCGGGAAAGAAGACAATGTAATGATCGCAGCCCGGTTTGTCAAAGAAGATGAAGACCTGGCGGCTGTTTCAATATCACACAGCGGAAGCGACTGGAGGGAGGTGTACTTTTTCGATCTGAAAACGGGAGAACAACTACCGGACACACTCAAATATTTGCGCGGCTCAAGCCATTTTTACTGGAACGGAAAAAACGCTTTCTATGATGGCTACAACAAACCCGAAGAAGGAAGGGTGTTACTGGATAAAGCCGCAGGCCAAAAGTTGTTTTATCACCGGCTGGGAACTCCCCAGTCGAGCGATCAGATGCTTTACCGTAACCCGGACACTACCGGCACCAATATTTTTACATTCTTCAAATCGGACGACAAATTCTTTTTCAAACATTTCTACAAATACAAAGGCAGATGGGTCAAAGTGCTCTCCGTCTCCGACACTGATCCTAAATTCTTTTTCCTGAAAAATTTCATCATATATCCCTCGGCAGATTCGATTACAATGAATATTGAAGAAGTTTACGGAGATTCAGTGCTGCTACGGACCAACTGGGGCGCTCCGAACGGAAGAGTATTGATGGCCCGGACAAGCCGGTTGAATCAGGTTACAGAATTCATTCCCGAATACAATGTTGTACTTCGTCAGGTCAACCGGTTGGGAAAAGACAAAATTGCGTGTATCTACCGCGAGAAAGGACGCTATCTCGTCATGATCTATGACCTTTCGGGGAAGCTGCTGAAAAAAATCAATTTTCCGGAAGGTAAAAAAGTAAAGTACTTTTGGGAGAATGATCCGGGAGCCCGGTACACAAATTTTTGCGTCACTTCCTTTTATCATCCTGATGTCTGGTACAAGCTGTCTTTGGAAGACCTTAATTATCAGCCTGTCAAATCACTTTCTCTTCGATACGATCCTAAATCTCTGGAGACAAGATATATTAAATACACCTCAAAAGACGGCACGGAAATTCCCATGTACATTACCTGCCTGAAAAAAACAAAACTCGACGGAAAAAATCCTTCCATCCTTTACGGATATGGCGGTTACGGAATAACTGTTGAACCCGAGTTTGATGTCGCTATTCTCCATTGGTTGTTGCACGGGGGCATATACGCCGTCCCGAACATCCGCGGCGGTGGCGCCGAAGGACTGGAATGGGAAATGGCAGGCAAAAGATTAAATAAACAAAATGCCATTGATGACTTTATTGCCGCCGCAGAATACCTCATTGATAAAAAATATACAAATCCTGAAAAGTTAGCAATTATCGGTAGATCTCACGGCGGGCTGCTTGTCGGGGCGGCCCTGACACAAAGGCCCGGATTGTTCAAGGCAGCCATTGCCGAGGCAGGAGCATTTGATATGTTGCGCTTCCAGAAGTACACCACCGGTTCGGTCAGTACAAACATCAATGAATACGGTGATGTTTCCGATTCGGCAGACTTCTTTAATCTGTTATCTTACTCACCGCTCCACAACATCAAAGAAGGGGTAAAATATCCCAATGTGTTACTCATCACGGGAGATCATGACGACCGGGTGCCACCGTTCCATACCTATAAGTTTCTGGCTACCCTTCAGGAAAAAGGTAGTCCCGAATCACTTTACCTGCTTTATCTTCTTCACGGAGCAGGACATGGAGGTGCAGGCACTGTTGATGACTCAATGGATAAACTCCTCTTTAAATACCATTACCTGTATAATCAACTGGATTTGCAGTTTTATTAAAAGCATAAATCACGTATGTACCCATATCTCCGACTGATCAAAGTGCTGGCCAGCAAACGGCATGACAAGAATTTCAAAGTGAACGACGAAAGCATCATCAAACTGCGCGTTTGTCTGGTGGACATTGACCCGTTTCTGGAGCTGAACAACGGGCGTTACCTGACCATGATGGATTTCGGGCGGTTTGATGTGGCTATCCGTACCGGTTTGTGGAAAATTATGAAAAAGAAAAAATGGGGGTTGATCGTGGCTGGTGCCAGCGTGCGTTTCCGCTACAGGCTGAAACTTTTCCAGAAATACGAACTGCACAGTCAGGTTATCGGTCAGGAGGAAAAATGGTTTTATTTTCATCAAAGAATAATCCGGAACGGACGTATCCATGCTTCGGCGCTTGTCCGTACTGCCGTAACTTCAAGGGAAGGAATCGTAAATACAGACGAGGTACTCAAAGCACTGGGCAATGAAACACACCTTCCCGGGGTGCCCGGGTGGGTCAGAGAATGGGCCAAAGCCGATGAGTTGAGGCCGTGGGAGTGAATAATCCGGCTTGAATCCCCCCAACTCGCGCAAGTCTCCCGCCCGGCCGGCGCGGTGGCGAGACTTGGGTGAAGCCAAACAGCCGAAACCATATTAACAGGTAAAAACAAAGCCAATCAGCAAGATATTTTTATATTTGAAGAACGAGCCGGAAGAAAGGTTTTGAGGTTTTAGCCCCGGCCCAAGTCGGCCACGCACAGGGCTTGCACACAAGACTTGACAGGGGGGGCTCATTAAGTTTTTGTTTCTGAAAATCATCACAAACCTATACTTAAACGCAGCAGAGCATTGCATCTGATTCGCAAGAAATTAGTATCTTTGAATCATGAAAACAAAAACAGAATACATAAGTCGGTTGATAAGGAAATCAATTGGTATGATTGATCCAAAGGCAGAAATAATTCTGTATGGTTCAAGAGCCAGAGGAGATGAAAGGGCAGATTCCGACTGGGATATTTTGATTTTAACGGACTATCCGGTTGACTTACAAATTGAGAGAAATTTCAGAGAGAAACTATATGATTTAGAATTAGAAACCGGTGAGTCATTTTCTGTGTTTGCCTATTCAAAAAAGGACTGGAAAACCAAACAACGAATTACACCGTTTTACCAAAATGTGACGCAAGAAGGAATTTCACTATGAATTCGAAAGAAAGAAATGAGTATGTTAAATACAGGATTGAATCAGCGTACAAAACATTTGAAGCTGCCAAAGTATTAGCTAAAACGGTTTTTGGAACTCATCTGTAAACAGACTGTATTATTCCTTATTTTATGCTGTGAATGCACTGCTTGTTGCGTATGAAATTCCAACGAAATCACATTCGGCAACAAAAAGTCAATTCTCACTACATTTTGTAAAAACAGGTAAGATTGATAAGAAATACGGGAAACTATTGTCCGAACTGTTTGACTGGAGACAGAAAGGCGATTATGAAAACATATTTGAATTTGATGATTCTTCGGTTCAACCATTGTTTAAACCGGTTGACGAAATGATAAAACGAATCGAAAAAGAGATTAAAAAAGTTTTGTAAAGGTAATACAATACCCCCCTCCCACCCCCCTCGCACAGTCTTCCAGCCCGGCCGGCGCGGTGGCGAGACTTGGGCGAAGCCAAACAGCCGAAATCATATTAACAGGTAAAAACAAAGCCAATCAGCAGGATATTTTTATATTTGAAGAGCGAGCCGGAAGAAAGGATTTGAGGTTTTAGCTCCGGCCCAAGTCAGCCGCGCGCAGGGCCGGCGCACAAGACTTGAGCCTGGGGGGATTTGTTCGATGCTATAAAGCTCGAAACTATTAAAACCTGGTAAATAAGATTTATTGAAAAAATATCCATATTTTTGGAAATCCTGAATTGTGATATCCAAAATATTTTTTAAATATTTTGGGAAAAATCATTCATCCGTGACAAAAGAAATACAAATCCTCCCCGATGAAGCCATAATTAACAGAATATTTGTAATTCGTGACCTTAAAGTAATGATAGACAGAGACCTTGCCGAATTATATGGTGTTGAAACCCGGGTACTTAATCAGGCTGTAATGCGTAACATCAAACGTTTTCCCGAAGACTTTATGTTCCGCATGACCAAAGAGGAAATGTCTGAATGGAAATCACAGATTGTGATAACCAATCGTGAAAAAATGGGGTTAAGAAAACCACCATTGGTTTTCACGGAACAAGGGGTCGCCATGTTGTCGAGTGTATTAAATAGTGAACGGGCAATTATGGTAAATATTCAGATTATCCGGGTATTTACTAAAATGCGAAAATTGCTTTCTTCTCAAAAGGAAATATTATTAAAACTTGAACATCTTGAGAAAAAAGATATTGAACAGGATGAAAAAATCATGCTGATCTTTGAATACCTCAAACAACTTGAACAAACCAAACAGGAAGAACTTGATTTTAAAAACAGGGAACGGATAGGATTCAAACGTGCCGGAGAAAAATGAAAAATTTAGTATTTATTTTTGTTTTACTTTGCTTATTTGGTTGTAAAACTGATAATAAATACAATCAGGTATTGACAGACCATGAATGGCATGATATTATTGCTCAATCATTTGCATTATCTGGTATTAATAAGCCATATATCTTCACTGAATATGATAATACTGGTTTAAAAAAAATTATCTTAGATTCATACATTAACAGCACATTTTTAGGTTATGAAATTAATGATTCAATTTTAAATTACATTAATACCAGAGAAAATAAGCCAATTACTAATCATTTAGATACAATGTTTACAGTCAGTTTTATTATTGATACTATTAGGGATAGATCAGATTATGTTCTTTTTTCAGAACCGATTTTTGTAAATGATAAAATAATATGTGTTGCGATGTCAAATAGAAAAAAACGGGAAAACATTACATTGAAAAAAGTATTCTACTTTATAAAAAGGGAAGACAAAATATTACGAATTTTAGGATATTACGACGTAAAAAAAGATATTTTTTATAAAGCAACTCCCCTTTCTCATAATCCCCCCTCGCGTAAATCTTCCCTCCCGGTCTGTGCGTAAGCGAGACTTGGGCCAAGGGTTAACATTTCTTAACCGGTAGAAAACCGGATTTACTTCCTGCAAACAAATCCTTACATTTGCTGCCTTAAAATTCCGAATAAAATGAATGAACAATTATTAACGCTTGAACCGGAAGCCGTCTGGGCCTGGTTTAAAGAAATACTCGAAATCCCACGCCCATCGAAAAAAGAGGAAAAGATCATTGCTTATCTCCTGGATTTCGGCAAAAAGCACAACCTCGAAACTTTACAGGACGAAGTGGGAAATGTGCTCATCCGCAAACCGGCCACACCGGGAATGGAAAACCGTAAATCAGTGGTATTGCAAAGCCATGTGGACATGGTCT
>JAADID010000216.1 GCA_013151505.1 Chlorobiota bacterium
GGCAAAACCCGTGTCTCAACACCCGCCTTTTTGTGGTAAAAAACGGCGCAACAACGGCATGATCCTCCCCCTTCCTTTTGGAACAGGACTGACATTTACTGCATTCGAGCAACCTTATTTCAGCAGCAATCTGCGGATGTACAGCACCAACAACAACCTGACCGCCAGGGCGGATACGGTTTATCAGGACACCAAATCGGGTGAAGTCGCCGTAACCATCCGGCCCGATTTCTGGCTTTTCCCCTTCCTGAATGTTTACGGATTGTTCGGCTACAGTGCAGGCAGGACAACACCCGACATGAGGGTTCCTTACATCGTCATAGAAAATGTTCCGGGAATCGGAGAACTTAAAATTGACACAACAGTTGAATTGAAAGACAAAATCTATTACAACGGCCCGGTTTACGGCTTCGGAGCTAATGTAACCACCGGTTTTAAAAGTTTTTTCATATTACTGAATTATGAATATTCGGTAACCAAACCAACCAGTCTGGAAGACGACCTCGTTTATCACCGCTTTAATGCAAAACTGGGTATCCTGCTCGGCCATAACCGGAAAAAGGCGAAAGGGGCTTTCTGGCTGGGGACCATGTTCATGAAGGATAACCAACACTTTGAAGGAGAAGTGAACGTAAAAGACATCCTGCCGGGTTTTGAGGTCATTTTCGGCGATAAGGCAACTTACACGGCGGACGTCAAAGCAATGAATCCCTGGAATTTTATTTTCGGCGGATCACTGATGGTGAATGATCATCATATCCTGATGCTGGAAATGGGATTCTTTCGGCGACAACAGGCCACACTTTCCTATACTTTCAGGTTTTAAAAAAAACTTTTCCAAAGTTTTGAAACTTTGGAAAAGTTATACGATAAATTATTTTTTCCCTTTTTTAAAATCCGCCAGCCTGACATCAAACAACAGCGGCGTATAGGGTCCGATCTTTTTGTATCCCCAGGCGCCATAAGCCATTTTTGATGGTACGATCAGGCGGGCTTTTTCGCCTTTGTTCATGCGCACGACGGCTTCATCCCAGGCGGCGACCACCTGCCCTTTTCCCAAAACAAATTTCAGCGGTTTGCCTTCAGGAGAAGAATCAATGACATTGCCCTGGAGGGTGTAAAGGGTATAGTCAACCCATACGGTGTCGCCGTTTTCCGGCTTCGGCCCGGTTCCTTCTTCCAGCGGGATGATATACAATCCTGTTTCCAGGGGTTTTTGGGTGATTTGGTGCTGTTTGATGTACAGGGCAATCTTTAGCTTTTCCGCTTCTTTCAGTCTCCTGCGTTCTTCATCGCGGCGTTTCTTCTTTTCGGCGCGTTCTTTCCTGACTTCTTCAACCGTACGCAGCTTGTCGAGCTTTACAGTGTAAACGATCGTGGTGAATGGCGGCACGATTCCCTTGCTTTTCGAACCCACACCAATGGGTGAAGGAACGATCAGGGTGGCTTTTTCACCTTCACGCATCATGCCCAGTCCTTCCTGAAGTCCTTTCGTGTCGAAATCCTTTCCGTATTCCACGTCAATGGGGTCTTTTCCAAAATTGCTGAACACAAGCGTGCCGTCAAGTTGCTTAACCTCCAGATAAATCCGGCACATCTCGCCTTTTTTGGGTTTGCGGCCGGTTCCTTTTTCGACGGGAATGTAATACAACCCCGATTCGGTGGGCTTGACCGTAATGTGGTTTTCTTTCAGATAACTGTTCAGCGTTTCGATCTCTTTTTGGCGTGCTTCCCGTTTCCGTTTTTCAATAATGGTATCGTACTGGCCTTCCGTATAATGCGAAAGAAGCTTTATGTCGAAATACATCGGGCTGCCGGGTTTGACATACGGAGGCAATTCGGCCATGCGCGCCGTTTTCAGGAAAAATGAATCGGCCACGACGGCAAAAGTAAACGAATCGCCTACGCCCATAAGTTTCAGGCCCTCATAAATGTCGCCTTCAAACTGGGGGGGCATCATGGCGAAAGTGAGCGAGTCGCCATTGTCTTTGCTCGAATACAAAACGGTATCCTTCAGCCTGTAGTCCATTCTGACGGTCACCCAGTCGGAATCGTGCCAGACGGTTGTTGTTTCCACGATGGTTTACTTTGTAATATACACCGTTTCCTCCGTACTCAAATCCTTTGAGTTTGCTGTCTTTTTCAGCAGAAGACGAGCAGGAAGCCGCAATCGTCACGACAAACAAAAACAAGAAAAACTGAAGCGCTGTTTTCTTCATTTCCGGTTAATTATCAAATTTTTAAAATTCGTTTAATAATAAAAGGTCACATACATTCTTTCAGGCTGCATTCAAAACGGGGATCAGCGTTCCCACGTAAAACATAAAACGACGGAAAACCCCTTTCAAGGAACTTTCCGCAGCATTTCAGGGCAACAGTTATTTTTTACTGCCCTGATCGTTTTTCAGAATATCCACCAGTTCCACATCAAACACGAGTGTGGAATAAGGGGGTATCCTGCCTCTGCCTTGTCCATAAGCCAGGTTTGAAGGAATGATCAGGACGGCTTTTCCGCCTTTGCGCATCATGGATATCCCTTCATCCCAGCCCGGGATAACCTGTCCTTTACCAATGGTGAATTCAATGGGCTTGCCACGGTCTTTCGAACTGTCAAATACGGTACCGTCAAGGAATTTTCCGGTGTAATGGACTTTCACCTTTTGGCCTTCTTTCGGGGTTTTACCCTTTCCTTTTTTTACCTGAATATAATACAGTCCGCTGCTTGTGGGTTTGGCGTCGGGATAGTTTTTGGCAATGTATTCGGCACGGTCAATGGCTTCCTGCTCCATGGCTTTCTGACGTTTTACTTCCTCGCGTGCCTTAACGGTGTCTTCCGAGAGGATCTCGTTGAGTTTTACGTCAAACGTAAGGTATTCAACAGAGTCCATTCCGGGAGGTTTCAGCCGCATTTTGAACAGTTTGAACCAAACCGAGTCCGCCGGCATGATGAATGAGGCGCTGTCGCCCGGGTGCATCATGGCCAGTCCTTCGTAAATGTCGCCCTGGAATACAGATGCGATCATGGGTATCTGCATTTGCTCAAGCTCGGGGAGATTACGGCTGTCGAAAAGTACCGAATCATCCGTGCCGTACAGCATAACCACATCCAAATACTCTCCGATTTTGGGGGTTACGGTGTCGTTTCCTTTTTTGTAAAATTTGTAATAGAGTCCTGATTCTGTTTTGCTAAAACCGGGAAACTTGCTTTTTTCACCTGACTGGCAGGAGACCATCACTACGGCAATCCACACCATGGCAACAGCCAATAAGAATGTTGTTTTTTTCATTTTTTAAAAATTTAAATATTTTTGTTTATCTATTTAAGGTTAATTACTTCAAGATCATATATTACAGTCGAGCGGGGGGGTATTTTTTTCTGATCACCCAACAACCCGTGTCCCAGATGTGAAGGAATGATCACCCTGGCTTTGTCGCCTTTCCGCAACAACAGCAAAGCCTCTTCCAGGCCGCTTTCCACATCGCCATGCCCGATCTCAAACACCAGGGGGCCGGTTGAATCGGATGAATACAAAACATCCCCCGTGATCAGCATCAGTTTATAATTCAACACGGCAACCTCCCCTTTTTTCGCCAGCGGGCCACTGCCTTTTTGATAGATCATATATCTCAATCCGCTGGGGGTTTTTTCCATTTTCCATCCGTGTCGGGCGACATAATTATCTATTTCTTCATTTTCCGATTTCACAAGATAACGGTTGGCCTTGATGAGTGATTCTTCCCGGCTCACCTTTGCATGTTCCTGTCTTTTTGCCTGTTGCGGTTTCTGACTGCAACTGCCTGCCAAAAAAACAAGGCCGACAAGACCAACGATATAACCGGTCGGATTCATCAGTAATTCAATTTAAAATCAAGTTCTTTGCGGTATTGTGAAAGGACTTCTTTAATACTCTCAATGGCTTTTTCCAGCGGAATATACAATTTACCTCCCGCCGCATTGGGATGTCCGCCCCCCCTGAAATGTTTTCTCGCCAGTTCATTGACCGAGAAATCACCTTTCGACCGGAATGACAACCTGATCATGTTTTCCTTTTCGGTTAACAATACCGACAGGTTTACTTTTTCCATCATCAGCGGGTAATTCACAAGACCTTCCGTGTCGCCGACCTTGTAATTGTATTTCTTAAGGTCTTCCCTCGAAAGGCAGATCAGTGCCGCATGCAAATCGTCCCATACGATCATTTTGTTGCTGATGCCGTGGCCCAGCAGGCGCAAACGGTTTTCCGAGAAAGTATCATAGATCAGGCGGTGGATTTGGGAGGCATCTACTCCCAAAGCAATCAATTCCGCCGTAACATGATATGTACTGACATTATTTGCCGAATAACTGAACGATCCCGTATCGGTCACGATACTTGTGTAAAGACAGTCGGCAATGGATTTGTCCAACAGGCTCTCATCCTTCATCATTTTGATGAAATCATAAACCAACTCCCCTGTGGAGGAAGTATTGATAACGGAGATGGCATGGTCAAAATCCTCTTCCCGGGGTTCGACATGGTGATCTATCATAATGCGCCTGGCCGGCGATTTGGCCAGTATTTCCGAAGCGGCACCAAACCGGTCAATGGCGTTGTAGTCCAGGCAAAATACCAGTTCAGCTTCCGCCAGTATCTTCTGAATTTCTTTTGCTGCCTTTTCATAAACCAGTACTTCTTTTGCACCGGGCATCCAGTCGTAAAAAACAGGGTACTGATTGGGCAGGACAGCCCATACCTGATGACCTTTTTTCCGGAGGTAGTGATACATGGCAAGCATTGAGCCCATTGCATCACCGTCAGGATTGTTATGCGATGTGACAACAATTTTCTTACGCTCTCCCAGAACTCTCCTCAATTCATTTTGTTGCTCTGTACTTAACATGTGCTAAAAAAACAGCCGCAAAGATAGATAATTATTTGCTGAATATGCCTTTGTGCCGATTATGTCAAATGTTAATTGATCTTAAATACCAACTTTACCTGAAAACTGTTCCATGATATTTATAACAAGATGATTGTTAAATTGATCCGTTGTTTTGAAATCTTTGGTAAAATCAGATGACCGGATTCAGGCAGTAATTTTCGAATGATGGTCAAATATTTTTTCAGGCGGTTCGGGTGAAACTTTTACTTTTGCACAAATTTTATAAAAACGAATTCATGACAGGTAACATCACATTCACCATGATCAAACCCAAGGCCGTAGCGAGCGGTTACACGGGTAAAATAATTGACCAGATCATTGCCGGAGGTTTCAGGATAAAAGCGTTGAAATTCACCCGATTAAGTAAAGAAGAAGCCCAAAAGTTTTATGCAGTGCATAAAGAAAGGCCGTTCTACGACAGTCTGACAAGTTTTATGTCGTCGGGGCCGATCATTGCCGCCATCCTTGAGAAAGAAAATGCCGTTCAGGCTTATCGTGATTTTATCGGGGCAACACCAATCCGGCAGAAGCTGTGGAAGGCAGTATCCGCAAGTTATACGGCACAAGCATAGAAGCCAATGCCGTTCACGGGTCCGACAGTGACGAGAACGCCCGGATCGAAAGCAACTTTTTCTTCTCGGAACGGGAAAGATATTAGTAAAATTACAGGAAAGACAATACTTTCCTTTTTAGTCCGCCCTGTATTTAATTCGTGAAAGTTAGCGGAATGGCCTGTCAGGCCGGTGAAAAGGAGGAAAAAGTACCGTTTTCATAAATGAGGATCACACGCAAAAGCCGGTCACTTCCCGATGGCTTTCGTGTGCCGTAAACCGCCTGTTCCTCCTCGCGTAACTTTTGATAAAGAGTTTTGTCTGATTCGGACATCACTTGTTTTCCGGTTGACTTAAAATCAATCTCCGGCTGAAGGCGGTTTCCCGTTTTTTCATCAGTATCTGCTTCTGATTCCATATTTTCTTCCGTTTCAATTTTCATGCCGCCTTCTCCGAGTAAAAGCCAGTCCAGGTTGATTTCAGGATAACGCTTTTTGATCTTCATCATAAAATCCAGACTGGGTTTGTTCCTTCCGGATAAAACATGTGACAATGACGAACGCTGCACTTCGATTTCGTCGGCAAACTGTGCCGGCGAGATTTTTTTTACCTCCAAAAGTTTTTTAATCCTGTTGACCATATCATTCCAGT
>JAADID010000005.1 GCA_013151505.1 Chlorobiota bacterium
TTTATCTGGATTTTAAAGCCGGTTTCAGGCACATGAGCAGTGCCGGAATTACCGAACCCAACGGAGGAGTAAACAATTTTATAATCAGCGGCGGATTAATGAGAAATATAAAACCGGGGTTCCGCAAATAATGTTCCCGGCCGGATTACTTCCCGTTTTTGTTCATTCGGTGCTGCTTTTATATGAATGTATTCGCTTAATCAACAGAGCTGATATTCATCAGATTTGTTTCATGACAAATTATAACTTATTGTATTTCTTTATTCTATGAGAATTTAACAAAATATATTATAAAAAATGGATAAAATATTTGGTGGTTAGTAAATATTAACTAACTTTGCCGCCGGTTTGATAATAATTATGCAATTGAAAAAAGATAAAAACTTTAAAAACCGTTTTGTGAAACGCAATCATCACTTTGAGTTGTTCAATTGCACTACATTTCTTAAAAATCATCTGAATAGTACAGAACAAACTGATGGAGAAAAAAATTAATAAAACGTTAAATAATATGTTAGCTAACATTAAAAAATTGAAAATCCTGCTGTCATTAGTTATAATGATAGTTCTGTCCGGGCCGGTTTATTCCCAGGTCTGGACACTAAAGCAGTGCATTGATACGGCCCAACTGTATAACAAGTCGTTGCAAATAAGTAAAAACAACATGGAGGCAGGTGCTGAAAAGGTGAAAGAAGCCCAGGCAAACCTAATCCCGAAAGTCCAGTTCAGCGGTGAATATAAATATTACTTTGATCAGCCTTACCAATTCATGCCGCAATCGGCATTTGGCGGACCTGAAGGTGTGTTTAAAGCGATTCAGTTCGGTACACCGCATAACATCAACGTGACCGTTCAGGCAGCATTGCCACTGTATAACCCGCAGGTTTACGGTGCCATAAAAACCACCAAAGTAGCTAATGAATTAAAAAGACTTCAATTCAAGAAAACAAAAGAAGAAGTTTTCCTGAACGTTTCCAACCTGTATTATAACGCCCAAATACTCAAACATCAACTGGCATTTATTGACAGCAATCTGGTGAATAATGCCAGACTGCTTGAAACAATGAAAGTACTGCATGAGCAGCAAATGGCGAAAGGCACAGACGTTCAAAATGTTGAATTGCAAAGTTCTCAATTAAATGTTCAGCGTGAAACGGTAAAAAGCAATCTTGAGCAGGTGACCAGACTCCTGAAATTAACGATGGGAGTACCTGCCGACATGCCTTTCGATGTGGAAACGGATATCAGGTATCAGGCCAATACGGTGTATCAACCGAATATCGTTGTTGATGTTCAGCTTGCCAACATGAGGAAAAATCTGGTCAGTACGGAAATCAAAACACTGAAAAATTCCAGGATACCTACTGTTTCATTATATGGTGCCTATTCGGAGGTTGGATTTGGATACGATGAAAAGCCAAACAACTTCCTTGATTTTTACCCCGCATCATTTGCGGCAGTTAAAATTTCGGTCCCCATCTTTAACGGTACGGTAACCAAACGGAGAATTGCCCAGAAAAAAATAGAATTTAAAAACAATCAGTTGCAGCTGGATTTGCTTAATGAGCAAAACAACATCCAGATCATCAATGCAAAAAAACAACGTGAGCTGGCATTACAAACCATTTTGAACACATCCACACAAATAAAGATCGCCAAATCGGTATATGATAATACCGTGATGCAGCAGAAACAGGGGGTGGCCAACATAACCGATGTTTTGATGGCTGACAGTAAACTTAAACAAGCACAGCAAGATCAAATTACAGCCATAGTCAATTATTTAAAAGCTGATCTTGAATTGAAAAAATTAACCGGAAATATTGATTCCTTGAACGAAAATTAATTAAAACCTGATAAAATGAATACAAAAAAGTTATTGTGGATTATTTTTTTGGTCCTGATGGTAGTCATCATTGTTCTTCAATTGAGAAACAATAAGAAAGTAACACTTGATAAAGTTTATCATTACGATAAAACTGCCCCGATCAGCATTCTCGTGGATACGCTTGAATTACAAAAGCTGAATAATAAAACATCTTTTACGGGGATTTTTAACGCCAATAAAGAGACAAAATTATCAGCAGATGTTCCCGGAAAGATCATCTCGGTATTTGTTGATGAAGGCAGCAGAGTTAAAAAAGGGGAACCGCTTGTTCAGCAGGACAAATCATCCATGGAACTTCAGCTAAAGCAGATAAATGTAAAAATAAAGGGACTGGAGGATGACGTGAAACGTTATTCAGCGCTTAAAAAAGCAGATGCCGTTCAGGGTGTTAAGCTGGAAAAGGCGCAACTCGGTTTGCAATCTGCCAAAATTGAAAAATCAATATTGCAGGACAAGATTGACAAAACCACTGTTCGTGCACCGTTCGACGGAATCATTACCATGAAATTTTGCGAACAGGGTGAATATTCTGCTCCCGGCAAACCGCTTTTCCAGCTCATTGACATATCCATCCTGAAGTTCAACATTACCGTTTCCGAGAATGAAGTTATTCTCTTTAATAACGGGGATGAGTTTCCGATAACATCAAACGTCTTTCCTGAAGTTGTACTGACGGGAAAAGTGACCACGGTGGGCGCGGAATCAAACAAGATGAGCCATGATTTTCCGGTTGAGTTTACCATCCACAACACAAAAGATCTGAAAATAAAATCCGGCATGTTCGGCAACGTGTATGTGGCAAGAGAAAAAGACACCAAACACATTGTTATCGAAGCTTCTTCAATCGTCGGAAGCAATATCCATCCGCAGGTCTATATAGTTAAAGACGGGAAAGCGTGGCTGCGTGATATCATCATTTCAAGCCGGTTCAAAAACAAAGCTGTCGTCTCCAAAGGATTATCACAGGGCGATATTATCGTAACCACCGGTTTCATCAATTTGTTTGACGGAGCCAATGTAATCATTAAGAATTAGAAGCTATGAATATTACAGAAATATCTATAAAACGGCCATCGCTAATTGTAGTACTGTTTGGCGTACTGATATTGTTGGGAGTCATCGGGTTCATGAATCTGAGCTACGAGCTTTTACCTGATTTCAGCCAGCCGGTAGTGGTCATCAAAACGATGTACCCCGGCGCCGAACCTCATGAGGTTGAGAATACGGTTTCACGGAAACTCGAGGATGCTTTGTCAAATCTTGAAGGGATTGATTACATGAAAACCTATTCGTTGCCCAACGCTTCAGTGATTGTTGTCAACCTGAAATTCGGCACTGACCTGGACAAGACCATGCAAAATGCCCAGCGGTACATTGACAACATCAAAAATGAGTTGCCCGACGAGATATTAAGCCCGCAAATGAGTAAGGTATCACCAAACGATTTGCCGATCATGTCAATAAGTGCCACCAGCAATCTGCCTGCAACTGTTTTTTATCAAAAAATGACAGATGATTATTTGCCTCAGATCCAGCAAATAACCGGAGTTGCGGAAATCACGATGCTGGG